>NZ_CP167068.1:0-300000 GCF_051055405.1 Hominifimenecus sp. rT4P-3
GAGGAGTGGGGCTTGGAAAAACGCATCTGATGCACTCCATCGCCCATTTTATTTTAAAACAAAACCCAACAGCCAAGGTCGTATACGTCACCAGTGAAAAGTTTACCAACGAACTGATCGACGCGATCCGAAATAAAAATAATATTACAACAACAGAATTCCGAGAGAAATATCGAAATGTAGACGTACTTCTAATCGATGATATTCAGTTTATTACTAATAAGGAAAGTACTCAGGAAGAAGTATTCCATACCTTCAACACATTGTATGAAGCAAAGAAACAAATTATTATCTCCAGCGATCGTCCTCCCAAGGATATTGAAACCTTGGAAGAGCGCCTCCGTTCTCGTTTTGAATGGGGTCTTACCGTAGATATCGGTTCCCCAGATTATGAGACACGGATGGCTATCCTTAGGAAAAAAGAAGATATTGAGGGCTACAATATTGATAATGAAGTCATCAAGTACATAGCTATGAACATCAAATCCAATATCCGTGAGCTGGAAGGAGCTTTAACGAAAATTGTGGCTTGCTCTAGAGTTACAAAAAAAGACATCACGGTAGAGCTGGCTGAGGAGGCGTTAAAAGATCATATTTCTCCAAACCAAGTGCGAGAGATCACTCCTGAAATCATCATTGAGATCGTATCGGATCATTTTAAACTGAACCCATCGGATTTGACCTCAGAAAAAAGAAATAAGGAAATTGTGAAACCTCGTCAAATCGTTATGTACCTCTGCCGTACCATGACGAATACTTCCCTGCAAATGATTGCGAAATATCTTGGAAAGCGGGATCACTCGACGATCATCCATGGGATTGAGAAAATTACCGCTGAATTAGAGAAAGATGAATCTCTCCAATATACCATCGACATTTTAAAGAAGAAGTTAAATCCTAGTTGATAACCTTGAGGATAATGCTGTGGATAGAAGGTGTATAAAATCTGCTTGAATTTTATCGTGGAAAAACAGGAAGTTATCCATTTTTTATCCAAGCCTTCTACACAGACTTATCCCATAAAAATGAAGTGGAACAAGCCCTTATAAAATCGATATTTTCTTTTGCTTGTCCACAATTCCACAGTTCCTATTACTGCTAATACTAAGATCTCTTTTTATATTATTAATCTTACAGAAAAAAGGAGTTACCCACAATTATGAAGCTATCCTTTCAAAAAGCTAACCTTTTAAATGGAATCAATATCGTATCAAAAGCAGTTCCTTCCAAGACCACAATGCCGATTTTGGAATGTATTCTCATTGACGCTACGGAAGATGAAATTAAATTAACAGCCAATGATATGGAATTGGCCATCGAGACAAAAGTAGAGGGAGATATCCTTGAAAAGGGAAAGATCTGTATCGACGCGAAACTTTTTTCCGAGATCATAAGAAAGCTTCCAGATAGTGAAGTAATCATTGAGGAGAAAGATGAAAAGATTGGAATCCTTTGTGAGAAAGCTAACTTTAGCATTTCCGGTAGAAGAGGAGATGATTTTGCTTATATGCCTTCGGTGGAAACCGATCAGTATATCTGCCTTTCCCAATTTACCTTAAAGGAAACGATCCGCCAGACGATTTTTTCTATTGCCGCCAGTGAAAACAATAAGTTAATGACCGGCGAGCTTTTTGAGATCGAAGGAAATCAATTAAAAGTGGTGTCCCTGGACGGACATAGAATTTCCATTCGAAATGTAGAGTTAAAGGACAGCTATGAAAAGAAAAAAGTAGTGGTTCCTGGAAAGACATTGATTGAAATCAGCCGAATCCTTCCTGGCGACGCCGATAAGGATGTGTATATCTTCTTTAGCAAAAATCACATTTTGTTTGAGTTTGATCAGACCATGGTTCTCTCTCGATTGATCGAAGGGGAATACTTTAAAATTGATCAGATGATTTCCAGTGATTTTGAGACGAAGATTACGGTAAATAAGAAAGAAATTTTAGATTCTATTGAGCGTTCCGTCCTGTTGATCCGTGAGTCAGATAAAAAACCGATCATTATGGATGTAAAAGAAGAGGGTATGGAATTATCTTTGAATTCTGTGATTGGCTCCATGAAAGAAGATATTCTGATTCATAAAAATGGAAAAGATATTCTGATTGGTTTTAATCCCAGATTTTTGATCGATGCTCTCCGGGTAATCGACGATGAGGAAATTACCATTTACATGGTAAACTCAAAAGCCCCCTGCTTTATCCGGGATGAAGAAAATAAGTATATTTACCTGATTCTCCCGGTGAATTTTAATGTAAACAGGTAGGAACAGATATGCAGATAATCAAGTTAAGAGAAGAATATATCAAGTTGGGGCAAGTATTAAAAGCTGTCGGCTTCGTGGAAAATGGAGCGGATGCGAAAGATGTGATCAAACAGGGTATGGTCAAAGTAAACGGGGAAGTGGAAACCCGAAGAGGAAAAAAGCTTGTTGACGGAGATGAAGTCTTATTTGAAGGGCAAACGGTTAGAATAGAAAAATGATTGTAAAATCCCTGGAATTGAAAAATTACAGAAACTATCGGGATTTGAAGATGGAATTTCATGTGGGAACCAATTTATTATATGGAGACAATGCCCAGGGAAAAACCAATGCTTTGGAATCGATTTATGTATGTGCGACTTCCAAGTCGCACAAAGGGGCAAAGGATAAAGAAATCATTCGATTTGGGGAGGAAGAAGCTCACATTAAATTGGTGGTAGAAAAAAAAGGCGTTCCCCATCGAATTGATCTTCATCTGAAAAAAAATAGGACAAAGGGCGTTGCTGTAAATGGAAGTCCTATCCGCCGGGTGACAGAACTATTCGGCATCCTGAATGTAGTATTTTTTGCTCCGGAAGACTTAAATATTATAAAAAATTCTCCGGCTGAGAGACGCAGGTTTCTGGATTTGGAACTTTGTCAGTTAGATAAAATTTATGCCCACCATTTGGTTAATTACAATAAAGTAGTCATCCAGAGAAACAAACTTCTAAAAGAGATGGATGGACGGGATGGATGGTATGAAACTTTAGATGTATGGGACGAACAGATGGCTTCTTACGGCGTTCCTCTAATTGCCCGCAGACGTGATTTTATAAAAGAACTGGATATTCTTGTTCGGGATATTCATCATGCTTTAAGCGGCGGCCGGGAGAAGATAGAGATCTGTTATGCGTCAAATGTATCGGAAGATCATTTTATAGAAGTTCTAACGCGGGAACGTGGTCGGGATTTAAAAATGAGATCTTCTTTGACGGGACCTCATCGAGATGACCTTCGTTTTTTGATCAATGGAGTGGATGTCCGCCATTTTGGTTCACAAGGACAGCAGCGGACAGCTGCTCTTTCTTTAAAGCTGGCGGAAATTGAGATTGTAAAACAAAGAGTAAAAGACAGCCCTGTTTTGCTTTTAGATGATGTGTTGTCAGAACTGGACGGAAGCAGGCAGAATCAGTTGCTTCAGAGAATTTCTAATATTCAAACAATTATGACCGGTACCGGTCTAGACGATTTTGTCGAACATTGTTTTCATATAGATAAGACATTCCATATTGAGGATGGAAACATAGTAGGAGGTTTTCATGAGTAGCAGTAATCAGGAATATAATGCGGATCAAATACAGATTCTGGAAGGATTGGAGGCGGTACGAAAACGACCTGGTATGTATATCGGCAGTACTTCTTCCAGAGGTCTTCATCATTTAGTTTATGAGATCGTGGATAACTCAGTCGATGAAGCTTTAGCTGGATTCTGTGATACCATCCAGGTTCAAATCAATGCGGACAATTCCATTACCGTGGAAGATAATGGACGTGGAATTCCGGTAGATATCCAGGAGAAGGCAGGAAAATCCGCTTTGGAGGTTGTATTTACGATCTTGCATGCCGGTGGAAAATTTGGCGGCGGGGGATATAAGGTATCCGGCGGCCTTCATGGCGTAGGCGCATCGGTAGTAAACGCTCTTTCTAATTGGCTGGAGGTAGAAATCTGCCGGGATGGGAATGTCTACTATCAAAAATATGAAAGAGGAAAAGTGCTGGAACCGGTAAAAATTATTGGTACCTGTAAAAAGTCAAAGACAGGGTCAAAGGTTACATTCTTACCGGACGATACGATTTTTGAAGAGACCGTCTATGACTATGATATTTTAAAACAGCGTTTGCGGGAAACGGCATTTTTGACGAAAAATTTGAAGATCATTTTGAGAGATGATCGGGAAAATAAAAAAGAAAAAACGTTTCACTATGAAGGCGGTATCCGTCAATTCGTCGAATATTTAAATAAAAGCAAAACGGCCCTCTATGAAAAGGTTATTTATTGTGAAGGAACCAAAGATAAGGTCTATGTGGAAGTGGCTTTCCAGCACAATGATTCTTTTACAGAGAGCACTTATACTTTTGTAAATAATGTGATTACGCCGGAAGGCGGAACTCATCTTTCCGGATTCAAAAACGCGTTGACAAAGACATTTAACGATTATGCCAGAAGAAATAAGCTGTTAAAGGAAAATGAACCGAATCTTTCCGGCGACGATATCCGGGAAGGCTTGACTGCCATCGTCAGCATCAAGATCGAAGATCCTCAGTTTGAAGGCCAGACCAAGCAAAAACTTGGAAACAGCGAAGCTAGAGGCGCTGTGGATACGGTGGTCAGCGAGCAGGTAACTTATTTCTTGGAACAGAATCCGACGATCGCAAAGATCATCTGTGAAAAAGCGATTTTGGCTCAGAGGGCAAGGGCTGCCGCCAGAAAAGCCAGAGATTTAACGAGAAGAAAAACGGCCTTAGAGAGTATGGCTCTTCCTGGCAAGCTGGCGGATTGTTCGGATAAGAATCCGGAAAATTGTGAGATTTATATCGTAGAGGGAGACTCCGCCGGCGGTTCGGCAAAGTCAGCTCGTTCCCGCAGTACTCAAGCGATTTTACCTCTGAGAGGAAAGATCTTAAACGTAGAAAAAGCTCGTCTGGATAAGATTTATGCGAATGCGGAAATCAAGGCGATGATCACGGCATTTGGAACGGGAATTCACGATGAATTTGATATCAGTAAGCTGCGTTACCATAAGATCATTATCATGACCGATGCGGATGTAGACGGCGCGCATATCAGCACATTGCTCCTTACCTTTATGTACCGGTTTATGCCGGAGCTGATCAAACAGGGATATGTATATTTGGCGCAGCCGCCGCTCTTTAAAGTAGAGAAAAATAAAAAAGTTTGGTATGCTTACAGCGATGTTGAATTAGATAAAATTCTGAAGGAAATTGGCCGCGATAATAACAACAAGATTCAGCGTTACAAAGGGCTGGGTGAGATGGATGCGGAACAACTTTGGGAAACTACCATGGACCCGGAAAAGAGAATTTTAAAGAGAGTCGTTATGGACGAGGAAGCGGAATCGGAGCTGGATATTACCTTTACGACTTTGATGGGAGATAAGGTAGAACCTCGTCGGGAATTCATCGAAGCCAATGCCGAATTTGTAAAGAACCTGGATATTTAAGCGGAGGAAAGAATGGACGCAACAATTTTTGATTTTGATAAGATTCACGAAGTGGATTTGAAAAAGACCATGGAGGAGTCTTATATCGATTATGCGATGAGCGTAATTGCTTCAAGAGCCCTTCCGGATGTGAGGGACGGCTTAAAGCCGGTACAGAGAAGAATTCTGTATGCGATGATTGAATTGAACAATGGTCCTGACAAACCGCACAGAAAATGCGCGCGTATTGTCGGTGAGACCATGGGTAAATATCACCCTCATGGAGATAGTTCTATCTACGAGGCGCTGGTAAAGCTGGCGCAGGATTTCTCTACCCGTTATCCTTTGGTGGACGGCCATGGAAACTTTGGGTCTGTGGATGGAGACGGAGCGGCGGCTATGCGTTATACGGAAGCCCGTCTCAGCAAGATTTCCATGGAAATGCTGGCGGATATCAACAAAGATACCGTAGATTTTGCCCCAAACTTTGATGAGACGGAAAAAGAACCAGTGGTTCTTCCCTCCCGTTACCCCAACCTATTGGTCAATGGAACTTCCGGCATTGCCGTAGGTATGGCGACTAACATCCCTCCTCACAATCTGCGGGAAACCATCCAGGCGGTGGTAAAAATTATTGATAACCAGGTGCAAGAGGATCGGGAAACTACCATGGAGGAAATCCTGGATATCGTCAAAGGTCCAGATTTTCCAACCGGCGCTGTGATCATGGGAAAAGCGGGGATTGAAGAAGCTTATCGGACCGGCCGCGGCAAAATCCGCGTACAGGCCGTGACCAATATTGAACCTATGGCAAATGGGAAAAACCGCATTGTTGTGACGGAAATTCCCTATATGGTAAATAAAGCCCGCCTGATTGAAAAAATTGCGGAGCTGGTAAAAGAGAAAAAGATCGATGGAATTACGGATCTGAGAGATGAGTCCGACCGTACGGGCATGCGCATCTGTATCGAACTTCGCCGGGATGTCAATGCGAATATCGTATTGAATCAACTGTATAAGCATACGCAGATGATGGACACCTTTGGCGTCATTATGCTGGCTTTGGTGGACAATAAACCGCGGGTATTAAATCTCTCGGAGATGCTTCATTTTTATCTGGATCATCAAAAAGAAGTGGTGACCAGACGGACAAAATATGATCTGAATAAAGCGGAAGAGCGGGCTCATATCTTACAGGGCTTGTTGATTGCTTTAGATAATATCGACGAGGTAATCCGAATTATCCGTGGATCTCAAAACGTGCAGATTGCAAAGCAGAGCTTGATGGAGCGTTTTGGTCTGAGTGAAGCCCAGGCCCAGGCGATCGTAGATATGCGTCTGCGCGCTCTGACCGGTTTGGAGCGGGATAAACTGGAAAACGAATATCGCGAGCTGCAGCTTCGGATTGAAGAGTTAAAGGCGATTTTGGCGGATGAGAAAAAACTGCTGATGGTGATCAAAGAGGAAATTTTGATCATTGGGGAGAAATATGGAGACGATAGAAGGACAAAAATCGGCTATGATGCCGACGATATCTCTATCGAGGATATGATTCCCGATGAGCCGACGGTAATTGCTATGACCAATTTAGGCTATATCAAGCGGATGAGCGTCAGCAATTTCAAGAGTCAGCATCGCGGCGGTAAGGGAATTAAGGGAATGCAGACCCTGGAAGAGGATTATATCGAGGATCTGCTGATGACCACCAATCATCATTACATTATGTTCTTTACAAATATGGGTAAGGTCTACCGCTTAAAAACCTACGATATTCCGGAAGCAGGCCGTACGGCAAGGGGGACGGCAATTGTAAATCTGCTGCAGATTGCCCCTGGTGAAAAGGTAACGGCGATTATTCCGATTAAGGAATATGAAGAAGGCCGCTATTTATTTATGGCTACAAAGCAGGGTATGGTGAAGAAAACACCGATTTTGGATTATGAGAATATCCGGAAATCTGGATTGGCGGCCATTACCTTGAAGGATGGAGACGAACTGATTGAGGTCAAATTTACAAACAATGAAAAGGATATCATCTTAGTCACCCGGTTTGGACAGTGCATTCGTTTCCATGAGACGGACGTAAGGTCGACGGGACGAGTTTCCATGGGAGTGATCGGCATGAAGCTGGATAAGAATGATGAAGTCATCGGCATGCAGATGAATACCCAGGGAGAATCCCTCTTGATCGTTTCGGAAAATGGAATGGGCAAGAGAACTTTGATGGAGGAATTTACTCCGCAGAACCGTGGCGGAAAGGGAGTAAAATGTTATAAGATCAGTTCTCGTACCGGAAATATTGTTGGCGCGAAAGCAGTAAAGGATAATCAGGAAATCATGTTGATTACGACGGAGGGTATCATTATCCGTATGAATGTCGAGGATATTTCTACATTGGGCAGAATTACCTCCGGCGTGAAACTGATCAATATGGAGAAGGATATCCGGGTGGCCAGCATTGCAAAGGTAAGAGAAGGTAGCTCGAAGGAGACGGATGAGCAGGTTCTGCTGAATCTGCAAAATGAGTCTGAGAAATAGGAGGAGAGAATGGCTTTTCGGATAATTACCGATTCTGCGACAGATATGCCGATGGAAATCCGGGAAAAGTACCATCTTCATGTAATTCCAACCCCATTTATTGTAAATGGGGTGGATTACCTGGATGGAGAGAAAATGACGACCCAGGAATTCTATCAGCTTTTGGATGATGATAAAAATGTTATTTCTACCTATCACATCAATGAATTTATGTTTAAAAATGCTTTTGAACCCTATGCAAAAGCGGGGGATGAAGTGTTATACTGCTGCTTTTCTACCGGAATTGCCGGAACTTTTAATGCGGCAAATCTGGCAAAACAGGCGCTTTTAGAGCAGTATCCAGATTTTAAAATTACGATTAAGGACTGCAAAAGCGCATCCTTAGGTTTTGGGCTTATTGTGTATAAGCTGTTGAAAATGCAGGAAAATGGAGCGCCAAAGGAACTGATTATGGAGGCGGCGGATTATTTTACCGCTCATATTCGCCACGTCGTCACTCCCCAGACATTAAAATACTTAATTAAAGGCGGACGTGTCAGTAAGTTCAGCGGCATTGTGGGGGAAGCCCTTGATGTAAAACCAATTATCGTGGTCAATAAGGAAGGGGCGTTGGAGCCAATCTCCAAGGTTCGAGGGAGAAAAAAATCTCTAAAAGCGCTGGTTGACTATGTGGAAAAAAATACGGCGCCTATCGAGGGACAGATTGTCGGCATGTGTCATGCGGGGGATCCGGAGGCGTTTGAATATACCAAGTCTTTACTACTGGAACGGATGCAGCCAAAAATGATCTTAACTTCGATGATTGGCTGCGCCATAGGAGCTCATACAGGCCGCGGTCTAATCGGAATCGTATTTATGGACGCGGAAGATGGGAAATATGCGGAATATCTAAAATGAAATATCCCATGGTAAGTTGGAGAACATGTCCGTTTTGCCCATAATCAGGGTATAGGAGGTTACTATGAGAGTCGTGCATACAAAGGAAATCGTCCGGAACATCCGGGATATGTGCATCGAGGCAAACTATACTTTGTCAGAGGATATGGTGGAAGCCCTTTCTGCGGGAATGCAGGTGGAGGCCTCCCCCTTGGGAAAGCAAATTTTAAAACAGCTAAAAGAAAATCTGGTGATTGCTGAAAGGGACGAAATTCCGATCTGCCAGGACACTGGTATGGCAGTTGTTTTTGCGGAAGTCGGCCAGGATGTTATGATCGAGGGAGGCAGCTTAACAGAGGCAATTCATGAAGGCGTAAGGCAGGGCTATGTAGAAGGTTTCCTAAGAAAATCTGTGGTGGAAGATCCGATTGAGCGGAAAAACACAAAAGATAATACGCCCGCTATTATTCATTATGAAATAGTTCCGGGTGAAGATATTGTTCTGACCGTAGCGCCAAAGGGAGCCGGAAGTGAAAACATGAGCCGCATCTTTATGCTAAAACCAGCGGACGGCATCGAAGGAGTAAAATCTGCGATTTTGGAGACAGTCCGGGAAGCTGGGCCCAATGCATGTCCTCCCATGGTGGTCGGCGTTGGTATCGGGGGAAATTTCGAAAAGTGTGCGGAGATGGCAAAATTTGCTTTAACCAGGGAGCTTTACGAAGAATCACCAATCCCCTATGTGCGAGATCTGGAAAGCGAGATGTTAGAGAAAATCAACCAGCTTGGGATTGGGCCGGCCGGCCTTGGAGGCACGGTAACGGCGTTGGCCGTTAATATCGAAACCTATCCTACCCATATCGCCTGCCTGCCAGTGGCTGTTAATATCTGCTGCCACGTAAATCGCCATGTAAGGAGGGTGCTATAATGAATCGAAAATTGACGATGCCCTTGACAAAAGAAGCGGCAGCTGAACTCCGGGCTGGGGATTATGTGACGATCAGCGGGATTATTTATACCGCCCGCGACGCTGCTCATAAAAGAATGATCGAGGCGTTAGAAGCAGGAGAAGAACTGCCTATTTCAATAGAAGGAACGGTACTATATTATATGGGGCCGTCCCCGGCAAGGGATGGAAGACCAATCGGTTCGGCAGGCCCGACCACGGCGAGCCGGATGGATAAGTATGCTCCAAAGCTTTTAGATCTGGGTTTATCTGGAATGATCGCAAAGGGAAAGCGGAATCAAGAGGTAAAGGATGCCATTGTTCGTAATAAGGGCGTCTATTTTGCCGCGGTCGGCGGAGCGGGAGCTTTGCTTTCTCAGAAGATCAAAAAAGCAGAGATCGTGGCTTATGAGGATTTGGGGGCCGAAGCGATTCGTAAGCTTACCGTGGAAGATTTTCCGGTGATTGTTGTGATCGATGCGGAAGGAAACGACCTATATGAAACCGCTATCAAAGAATATCAAAGCCTGTGATAAGCGGGAAAAGAAATTGAAAAAAAGGCGTTGACAAGCATTTCCTTTTTTAGTACAATATATAAGCACTCTGTAAAGTGCATAAATAGTGGAAATTGGAATTCGGAGAAATACTCAAGAGGCCGAAGAGGCGCCCCTGCTAAGGGTGTAGGTCGGGCAACCGGCGCGAGGGTTCAAATCCCTCTTTCTCCGCTCCACACCAACTACAGATTTGTAGAAAAATGGAAAACTGGGTTGACAGAAAGTGTGCAAAATGCTATACTGAAAACCTACCGTGAAAACGGTGTGGACAAGAATAAAAAGAAAAGTTTTAAAAAGTTCTTGACAGAGGCGGGAAGATATGGTAATATTAAGAAGTTCGCCTCAAGGGAGAACAAGACAGAACCTTGACAAATGAACAATGTATCCAACCCCGAAAATTCGTAAAAGAATTATTCGGAAGAACAAAAACCTTTAGAGGTAAAGACGGAAAGAATTAGCTAGAAGTTGATTCTGGAAGGAAACAAACTTAAACATGAGAGTTTGATCCTGGCTCAGGATGAACGCTGGCGGCGTGCTTAACACATGCAAGTCGAACGAAGCATAGAAACGGAATTCTTCGGAAAGAAGTTTTTATGACTGAGTGGCGGACGGGTGAGTAACGCGTGGGTAACCTGCCTTTTACAGGGGGACAACAGCTGGAAACGGCTGCTAATACCGCATAACCCGCTAGTACCGCATGGTACAGACGGAAAAGGAGAAATCCGGTAAAAGATGGACCCGCGTCTGATTAGCTAGTTGGTGGGGTAACGGCTCACCAAGGCAACGATCAGTAGCCGAACTGAGAGGTTGACCGGCCACATTGGGACTGAGACACGGCCCAAACTCCTACGGGAGGCAGCAGTGGGGAATATTGCACAATGGGGGAAACCCTGATGCAGCGACGCCGCGTGAGTGAAGAAGTATTTCGGTATGTAAAGCTCTATCAGCAGGGAAGAAAATGACGGTACCTGACTAAGAAGCCCCGGCTAACTACGTGCCAGCAGCCGCGGTAATACGTAGGGGGCAAGCGTTATCCGGATTTACTGGGTGTAAAGGGAGCGTAGGTGGTATGGCAAGTCAGAAGTGAAAACCCAAGGCTTAACCATGGGAATGCTTTTGAAACTGTCGTACTAGAGTGCTGGAGGGGTAAGTGGAATTCCTAGTGTAGCGGTGAAATGCGTAGATATTAGGAGGAACACCGGTGGCGAAGGCGGCTTACTGGACAGTAACTGACACTGAGGCTCGAAAGCGTGGGGAGCAAACAGGATTAGATACCCTGGTAGTCCACGCCGTAAACGATGAATACTAGGTGTTGGGGAGCGAAGCTCCTCGGTGCCGCAGTTAACGCAATAAGTATTCCACCTGGGGAGTACGTTCGCAAGAATGAAACTCAAAGGAATTGACGGGGACCCGCACAAGCGGTGGAGCATGTGGTTTAATTCGAAGCAACGCGAAGAACCTTACCAGATCTTGACATCCCGATGACCGTCCCGTAATGGGGACTTCCCTTCGGGGCATTGGAGACAGGTGGTGCATGGTTGTCGTCAGCTCGTGTCGTGAGATGTTGGGTTAAGTCCCGCAACGAGCGCAACCCTTATTGTTAGTAGCCAGCAGGTAAAGCTGGGCACTCTAGCGAGACTGCCGGAGATAATCCGGAGGAAGGTGGGGATGACGTCAAATCATCATGCCCCTTATGATCTGGGCTACACACGTGCTACAATGGCGTTAAACAAAGAGAGGCGAAGCCGTGAGGTGGAGCGAATCTCAAAAACAACGTCTCAGTTCGGATTGTAGTCTGCAACTCGACTACATGAAGCTGGAATCGCTAGTAATCGCGAATCAGAATGTCGCGGTGAATACGTTCCCGGGTCTTGTACACACCGCCCGTCACACCATGGGAGTCGGTAACGCCCGAAGCCAGTGACCCAACGAAAGAGGGAGCTGTCGAAGGCGGGACTGATAACTGGGGTGAAGTCGTAACAAGGTAGCCGTATCGGAAGGTGCGGCTGGATCACCTCCTTTCTAAGGAAGAAGTAGGGGTTGGATACATTGTTTGGTTGTCAAGGAGCGAGTGCGCAGAACGATACGATAGAATAAAAAAGGGAGTTTACTCACTTTTTTATGAAAGAGTAGCGTGCTGCATAAGAGGGCTTGAGTCCATCGAGACGAAGCGAAGTTGAGAGGGAAGAAAAGACCGGCACTCGCGGAAACAACTGAAAAAAGGTTCCGGTGGCGATGCGCTTAAGGGTCACACCCGTACTCATCCCGAACACGATGGTTAAGACTTAGGCGGCCGATGGTACTATGCTGGAGACGGCATGGGAGAGCAGGTGGCTGCCGGAACATTTAAAAATAACGCTTTACCAGCGATGAAAGGTCAAAAATATTTTTGGCTTTTGATGACTGGTAAAACAGTCAATAAAGGCGAAAGCCGGATTGCACCTTGAAAACTGCATATCGAAAAGAAAAGACATCAAATATCCATGTAAGCCATGAGGATGGCAGTGGATGAGACAGACAGGCGACCGGAGCTTGCTCACGGGAGACTGGCTGGCCCAGACACTATCAGACGACGGCCATGAGCGAGGGACTTGTCCCGAGCGCAGGGCAGGCGTGCCATCCGAATGGAAACAAAGATTAAAGATTAAATCAATTTCATCAAGTCAATCTCTGAAAAGAGAAAGACAATGCTTTGAAAGAGAAAAAAGCTTTCAGCGGTAACGCTATACTGCTGGAAGGGATTCGAGAGAATCCAAGAGGTCAAGCAAGAAAGAGCACAAGGTGGATGCCTTGGCACTGAGAGCCGACGAAAGACGTGATAAGCTGCGAAAAGCTGCGGTGAGGAGCAAATATCCATTGACCCGCAGATGTCTGAATGGGGAAACCCGGCGGAGCAAACCTCCGTCACTGCATGATGAATCCATAGTCATGCAGAGGGAACCCGGTGAACTGAAACATCTAAGTAGCCGGAGGAAGAGAAAGAAACATCGATTTCCTAAGTAGCGGCGAGCGAAAGGGAAAGAGCCTAAACCAGAGGACTTGTCCTTTGGGGTAATGGACTGCAATACGTATTCTAATTGTTAGCAGAAGGGTTTTGGGAAAGCCCGCCAGAGAGAGTGAAAGCCTCGTAAGCGAAAACAAGAGGAAGCAAGCAGGATCCGGAGTACCGCGAGACACGTGGAACCTTGCGGGAAGTTGGGGGGACCACCCCCCAAGGCTAAATACTACTCAGTGACCGATAGCGCATAGTACTGTGAAGGAAAGGTGAAAAGGACCCCGGGAGGGGAGTGAAAGAGAACCTGAAACCTTGTGTTTACAAGCTGTGGAACACCGAAAGGTGAACCGCGTACTTTTTGTAGAACGGTCCGGCGAGTTATTTTTACTGGCAAGGTTAAGTTCTTAAGGAATGGAGCCGAAGGGAAACCAAGTCTGAATAGGGCGCAAGTCAGTGGAAATAGACCCGAAACCGGGTGATCTATCCATGTCCAGGTTGAAGCGGGAGTAAAATCCTGTGGAGGACCGAACCCACATCCGTTGAAAAGGGTGGGGATGAGGTGTGGATAGGGGAGAAATTCCAATCGAACCCGGAGATAGCTGGTTCTCCTCGAAATAGCTTTAGGGCTAGCCTCGATTAAGTCTGCTGGAGGTAGAGCACTGAATTTCCGCGGGGGCGTCAAAGCTTACCAAAGAATATCAAACTCCGAATGCCAGGCAGATGCTGATCGGGAGTCAGACTGCACGAGATAAGTTGGGTAGTCAAAAGGGAAAGAGCCCAGACCACCGGCTAAGGTCCCAAAGTACGTGTTAAGTGGAAAAGGATGTGGGGTTTCGAAAACAGCTAGGATGTTGGCTCAGAAGCAGCCATACATTAAAAGAGTGCGTAATAGCTCACTAGTCGAGAGGCCCTGCGCCGAAAATGTCCGGGGCTAAAACACGTCACCGAAGCCATGGAATCTAAATAGATTGGTAGAGGAGCATTCTTAAATTGGTGAAGCAGTACCGGAAGGAGCTGTGGAGAGTTAAGAAGAGAGAATGCCGGAATGAGTAGCGAGAGGAAGGTGGGAATCCTTCCGGCCGAATATCCAAGGTTTCCAGAGTAAAGCTGATCTGCTCTGGGGAAGTCGGGACCTAAGGCGAGGCCGCAAGGCGTAGTCGATGGACAACAGGTTGAGATTCCTGTACTGCAATATAACAGAACTGTGGGGACGCAGAGGGATAGGTGAAGCCGGGAATGAGAAAACCGGTGCAAGCGAGGTAGGAGTACGTTAGGAAAACCCGGCGTACAATCCGAATACGTGATGCGAAGCGAACAAAAGTAGTGAAGTCACTGATTCCAGCTGCCAAGAAAAGCCGCTATTGTTTGTATTGTACCCGTACCGTAAACCGACACAGGTGGATGAGGAGAGAATCCTAAGGCCGACGGGAGAAGCATTGTTAAGGAACTCGGCAAAATGACCCCGTAACTTCGGGAGAAGGGGTGCCAGGGAGACCTGGCCGCAGAGAATTGGCCCAAGCAACTGTTTAGCAAAAACACAGGTATATGCAAAACCGAAAGGTGAGGTATATGTGCTGACGCCTGCCCGGTGCTGGAAGGTTAAGGGGAGGGCTTAGCGGAAACGCGAAGGTCTGAACTTAAGCCCCAGTAAACGGCGGCCGTAACTATAACGGTCCTAAGGTAGCGAAATTCCTTGTCGGGTAAGTTCCGACCCGCACGAAAGGCGTAATGATTTGGGCACTGTCTCAACAATGCACCCGGTGAAATTGAAGTACCAGTGAAGATGCTGGTTACCTGCGCCAGGACGGAAAGACCCCATGGAGCTTTACTCTAGTTTGATACTGGGATTCGGTACTATCTGTACAGGATAGGTGGGAGGCTAAGAATTGGTGACGCCAGTTGCCAAGGAGCCGCTGTTGGGATACCACCCTTGTAGTACTGGATTTCTAACCTGCCGCCGTGACCCGGCGGAGGGACAATGTCTGACGGGGAGTTTGACTGGGGCGGTCGCCTCCGAAAGAGTATCGGAGGCGCTCAAAGGTCCTCTCAGGATGGTTGGAAACCATCCGAAGAGTGCAAAGGCAGAAGAGGGCTTGACTGCGACACCGACGGGTGGAGCAGGTACGAAAGTAGGACTTAGTGATCCGGTGGTAGAAAGTGGGATTGCCATCGCTCAACGGATAAAAGCTACCCTGGGGATAACAGGCTTATCACTCCCAAGAGTTCACATCGACGGAGTGGTTTGGCACCTCGATGTCGGCTCATCGCATCCTGGAGCTGTAGCAGGTTCCAAGGGTTGGGCTGTTCGCCCATTAAAGCGGTACGCGAGCTGGGTTCAGAACGTCGTGAGACAGTTCGGTCCCTATCCGGCGCGGGCGTAGGATATTTGAGAGGAGCTGTCCTTAGTACGAGAGGACCGGGATGGACAGACCGCTGGTGTACCAGTTGGGTATCAAACCCAGAGCTGGGTAGCCAAGTCTGGAAGGGATAAACGCTGAAGGCATCTAAGCGTGAAGCCCCCCTCAAGATGAGATATCCCTTCTGAAAAGAAATAAGACCCCTTGAAGACGACGAGGTAGATAGGGCAGAGGTGGAAGTACAGTAATGTATGTAGCTGACTGTCACTAATCGGTCGAAGGCTTGACCTCAAGCAAAGGAATTTGATGTAAGGAATTTTCGGTATGCAGTTTTGAAGGTGTAATGAGGCCCGGTGGCTCAGTTGGTTAGAGCGCCGCCCTGTCACGGCGGAGGTCGTGGGTTCGAGTCCCATCCGGGTCGCTTTTATAATCTTCATGTGGAATCTTAGCTCAGCTGGGAGAGCATCTGCCTTACAAGCAGAGGGTCATAGGTTCGAGCCCTATAGGTTCCATTTTCTACGTCATGTAGATCAGATAGGATTCGGTTCTACGCCGATGTGGCTCAATTGGCAGAGCAGCTGATTTGTAATCAGCAGGTTATCGGTTCGAGTCCGATCATCGGCTTATTAAAAAATTTATTATTAGGGGGAATTCCCGAGTGGCCAAAGGGGGCAGACTGTAAATCTGTTAGCTGTGCTTTCGGTGGTTCGAATCCACCTTCCCCCACTCAATTAAATATCGCGGGGTGGAGCAGTCCGGAAGCTCGTTGGGCTCATAACCCAAAGGTCGCAGGTTCAAATCCTGTCCCCGCTACTCATGTGCCCAGATAGCTCAGTTGGTAGAGCAGAGGACTGAAAATCCTCGTGTCGCTGGTTCGATTCCGGCTCTGGGCATTTTCTTATGTCTAAAACGGAATATGGCTTCGCTTTAGCCGAAGCACAAATCGGGCGGAAAGGCTGCTGTAACTTAGGTTGCGGCAGTCTTTTTTACTATGAAAGCTTCCGGACGGCGGTCATGTGGCCGGGCGCATAAATGTGCCCAGCCACATGAGCATCGGACGGGCTAACCCGTATGAGCAAGTAGGGCGATAGCCCGAATTGCGAATATCGGGTGGCGATTGCGGAAGTCCGAAGGACGAAGCAATCGGGCTTTCATTAGGTAAGTAAACCACATTACTATGAAAAAAGAATGGGTTTTCCACAAAATAAGGAAACTCTATTTAAAGTTTGTGGATTATTCATAGGATATTAGAAAATATCGTTATGATTTACTTGACCGATATTTACAGGAATAATATAATGAAAAAAAGCTGTTTCTCAGGAGGAAGGACAATATGGAAAAAAGAACATTTACCAACTTGAAAGAGTCAGTTTCCCTCTTAGGTTTTGGTGGAATGCGGTTTCCATTGATAAAAGATACAACCGAAGTGGATATTCCTGCGACAGCAGAGCTGATTGATCTGGCCATGAAGAATGGTGTGAACTATTATGATACGGCTTATCCATATCACGGGGAAAAGGCGGAGGAAATTTTAGGGGGAATTTTAAAGAATTACCCAAGAGAGTCCTTTTATCTTGCAGACAAGCTTCCCATTTGGATGTTAGAAAAAGAGGAAGAAGTCGATTCTTATTTTGAGGAACAGCTGCGTCGTTGCGGTGTTGACTATTTTGATTTTTATCTGGTTCATTCCATGAATGGAGGAAGGATTTCAAAATTGGAATCCTTCAAAGTTTATGACAAATTGATGGCTCGAAAGGAGCGCGGTCAGATCCGGTATTTAGGTTTCTCTTTTCATGATTCGCCGGAAGTTTTGGAAGAGATCGTTTCTCTTCATTCCTGGGAGTTTGCGCAGATTCAGTTAAACTATTTGGATTGGGAACTGCAGCACGCAGACCGCCAATATCAGATTTTAGAAGAAGCAGGGCTTCCTGTGATTGTAATGGAACCCCTGCGTGGAGGTTCCCTTGTTAATCTAGGGGAAAAAGGAACTCAGTTATTAAAAGACGCTAGTCCAGATCTGAGTATTGCTTCCTGGGGAATTCGTTTTGCTGCTTCGAAACCAAACGTTCTTTGTGTGTTAAGCGGGATGTCGGAGAAAGCGCAGCTAGAAGACAATCTTGAGACGACGAAAGAATTTCAACCGCTATCAGAACAAGAAGAAAGCATATTGCAATCGGCGCTGGTAGAATATAAAAAAGCTGGGGCAATTCCTTGTACTGGCTGTCGGTATTGTATGGAATGTCCTTCCGGTGTGGATATTCCCCGAATATTTGCCATTTATAATGCTTACCGAATTTCCCACCATAGCTTTGGCCTGACAAATTCCTATTGGATGCTTGGAGAGGAGCATCAAGCGCATCGCTGCGTAGAATGTGGTCAGTGTATGGAACACTGCCCGCAGAAACTTACAATTCCGGAGTATTTAAAGGAAGTGCATGCAGAAGTAGAGAGAGTAAAAAAGGAAGTGGATCATTAAACTTCTGGCGAGTGCATACTCTTTTGATCAATAAAGCAGCAGCATACCACTTTGTTTCACTTGTATTCCCGTTACGGGAAATACGACTTTTTTATGGTGATATATGCTCTAAGCGGCTTGTCAATCAACGGGTTTTTCCGTGATGGATGAGAACAGCTTAGAGCATATTTTATTTAAAGGGAGTATAAGGTCCGCCCCATGGGATTTACTTGCGAAGAGCAGGGAAATATCGTATAATTTGTATAGCCCGCCTGGCAAATAAGCATATGGATAAAATTTTTCCATAGCGGTGGGAAAGAATCGAGAGTAAAAGAAAATCAAAAAAATTTAAGAATGTATCACGGAGAAATTAACATTTATCCGGTAAAGTGGAAAGAGCCGGTACAAGGAGGAAATCAGTGGAGACGATCTTAGTATGCGATGATGATAAGGAAATTGTGGAAGCCATTGACATCTATCTGACCCAAGAAAACTACCGGGTGTTGAAGGCCTATGACGGCATTGAGGCATTGGAAATTTTGCGGAAAGAGGAGGTTCAGCTTTTAATCATTGATATTATGATGCCAAAGTTGGACGGGATTCGAGCGACCCTTAAGATTCGGGAAGAAAGCAGCATTCCTATCATTATTTTGTCTGCAAAGTCAGAGGACGCGGATAAGATTTTAGGTCTTAATATTGGCGCGGACGACTATATGACAAAACCCTTTAGCCCCTTGGAACTGGTCGCGCGGGTGAAATCCCAACTTCGCCGGTATACAAAATTGGGGACGATTGTGGAAAATAAAGATTCTGTTTACCGGACCGGTGGGCTGATGATAGATGATGAAAAGAAGGAAGTCACGGTGGAAGGGGAAGTGATTCGTCTAACGCCGATGGAGTATAATATTCTTTTGTTTCTCGTAAAGAATGCGGGTAAAGTATATTCGATTGAACAGATTTATGAGAATATCTGGAATGAGGAGGCAATCGGGGTAGATAATACGGTTGCCGTACATATCCGCCACATTCGGGAAAAAATAGAGATTAATCCGAAAGATCCTCAGTATTTAAAGGTAGTTTGGGGGATTGGATATAAAGTGGAAAAGTTTTAGAAGGGAACGAGCATGAAAATTGGGAAGCTGCCGAGAAGAGGATACTGGCTGATTCACCTAATCTGCGTCGCGCTTTTAGCGGGGGGTGTTTTTGGCATATATTCTCTGTCCAGAAATTCATATTTTTCCTATATCATAAACCAGGAAGGGTATGAAAAAACAGACGAATTTGAATATCAATTTTATCAGGACGTAGACCGGGCGCTTCGTTATAGCGAACTAAAGCAAAAATTAGAGACAAATCATGAGTTAAATTTAAAAAAGATCGTGGCTGTATATCCTTCCGGAGAAGGCGGACAGGTGATGTTAAGTATTCAGGACGCCCTGGACTTCGGAAAATCCATTGGCCTCAATTTTGATGCGGAAAATCGTTTAGTTGTCGGATCGGAAAAGGTATCGATCCAGGATATTTACAATTTTTCTGAGGAACTGGGAGTAGAAGAAACGACTTCGGTGGATGACGAGGGCTCTGTGGTTACTTCGGAGGAGCAAACAGAGGCGGAGACCAAAGTAGAAGATAATAAACTTTGGCAAGAAATTTTATCCAATGAGACGTCTGCCGGTGAAAAAGCATTGCTTTTAGAGATCATTTATCAGCTGGCGGAATACTACAATCTTCAACATAAGTTGGGGATTTCTGGGGAACCGCGAAACTTTTTGTATCGATTTGTTTATACCAACAAAGAAGGGGAGCCTGTGGTCTCCACAAATATGTCTGCGGATATTGCGGCCAGTGATTTGATGCAGTATAACCGGTTTTTCAGCGTAGCCTCAGAGTCCGGGCAGATGAGCTTTAAGCTTTCCCAAAATATGGCGACCAATATCTTTTCCACCGCGGCAAATTATGGATTGATGCAGGGAGGAACCTTTGAGATTGTTGCGGCGGTAGATACGGAATTTTCTGCCATGGACCAATACCGAGAAGGACTGAAGGATTATCGCCAGGTGCAGATTTTGCTGGTCTTATTGGCCTTTGCCAGCCTATTGGAGCTGATTGTCTGGGGACTTTCTCTGGTGGGATTGTTTCAGACGCTGCCGAGGGAGAAAAAGCCCTTTGACGCATGGTATGTGGAAGTTGTGCTATGTGTTTTTCTGGTTCCGATCGCGGCGGCGGTTTGGGCTGGCGTTAGTATTTATAACGGCTTTTTGATGTCCTATCCGGTGGATGTGATCGGAGGCATTTTCATCTTTATTTTGGCCTATATTCCGATTTTAAATATTCTGTTTAGCTTTTTCCGTAGGATTTCCATTGGAGGATTGCAAAAGGCCAGCTTACTAAGCCAAATGAGTCATGGCTTGGGAATGCTCTTTCAGGGGATTTCAAAAGAAGGGAGTTATGCCGGCCGTACGGCTATCGGTCTTTTTGGGTACATCATTTTAAACGCGCTTTTCCTGATCGGCGCTATTATTTATATAGAACACAGATGGTTTCACTTGTTTCAGGGCCGATGGAGCGATTTGCAGATGCGTCTGACAGGCATCGTCTGTATGGGAGGATTGCTTTTACTGAATCTTTTATTTTTGATTCAGGTGATAAGAAAGACCTGTCACCGGGAAAAAATTGCGGAAGTGGTGAAAAAGATATCGGAGGGAAAGCTGGAGGCGAAGATCGATACCACAGGCATGAATGGAAATGAGAGAGCGCTGTCGGATCTGGTCAATGAGATTGGGGATGGCCTGTCAAAAGCCTTGGTGGAACGGACCAAGAGCGAGCGGATGCGGACAGACCTGATTGCCAATGTATCTCATGATCTGAGAACGCCTCTAACCTCCATCATCAACTATGTGGATCTCTTAAAGCGCGAACAGTTACCGGGCGAACGGGTGCAGGGATATGTAAGCGTTTTGGAACAAAAGGCGCAGCGTCTGCGAAATTTGACGGAAGATTTGGTGGAGGCCAGTAAAGCCAGTTCCGGGAATGTGTCGGTCAGCTGGGAGACCATTAATTTTGCACAGCTGATCAACCAGATGAACGGAGAGTTCCAGGAAAAATTTGAGGCTTCCGGACTCCGTGAGGTTACGACCATGGAGCATGTGCCGGTGATGATTCAGGCGGATGGCCGTCTTCTGTTCCGTGTGTTGGAAAATTTGTATAACAATGTTTGCAAGTATGGGATGAACGGGACTCGTGTCTATATTGATTTGAAAGAGACTTCCCATAAAGCGATTTTTACAATGAAAAATATTTCTGCAGACCCGCTCAACATTGCGCCGGAGGAGCTGACCGAGCGATTTATCCGGGGAGATGTGTCCCGAAGTACAGAGGGCAGCGGCCTGGGGCTTTCCATTGCGAAAAGCATCACGGAATTGTTGAAAGGCAGCTTTGAGATTTATTTAGAGGGCGACCTATTTCGCGTGCGATTGGTATTTTCTTTGGCGGAAGAGGAATAAATTTATCCACATATGTTGAGAGCTTTGTCCGGTTTTGTGGAAAAAATAAATGCAAATTCAATTTTTGTGGAAAACTTATAACAAAATGTCGAAATATGGGAGAGAATAGGATGAAAGAACAATCCTTAGCGGAAAAATTAAGGCAATATGGGGCAGGTTTTACCTGCCCCATGCACATGCCAGGGCATAAAAGAAATAGTCCCTTTCCCTGGATGGAACCGCTGGCTAAGATGGACATTACAGAGATCGACGGTTTTGACAATCTGCATGAAGCGGATGGCGTTTTGAAGGAAGGGATGGAGCGGATGGCCCGTCTTTGGGGGAGCCGCCGCTCCTTCTTTTTGGTAAATGGAAGTACCTGCGGCATCCTGGCTGGTATTTGCAGTTTGACCAACCCGGGAGATAAAATTTTGATGGCCCGAAACTGTCACCGTTCCGTTTATCATGCGGTGGAACTGAATCGGCTTCGCCCTGTTTATCTGATGCCAGAGGCGGACGACGCTACTGGAATTTTAGGAAGCATCCGCCCGGAAGCGGTGAGGGCTGCCTTGGAGGAAAATCCGGATATCGAATTGGCCGTTTTGACATCGCCGACGTATGAAGGCGTTATCAGCGATATTGCGTCCATTGTGCAGGTATTGCATGAAAGGGGAATTCCTCTTCTCGTGGATGAAGCCCACGGAGCTCACCTGGGCTTTTCGGAGGCGTTTTCCGGGGGCGCGGTTCAGGCAGGAGCAGACTTGGTAGTTCAGAGCCTCCATAAGACATTGCCCAGCCTGACCCAGACCGCGGCGATCCATGTGGGCAGCATCCTGGTGGATGAGGACGCTTTAAGGAGACAACTTGCCATCTTTGAGACCAGCAGCCCTTCGTATCTTTTGATGGCTTCTATCGATAGCTGCGTGCGTTTATTGGAGGAAAAGGGGCCGGAGTTATTCCGTCAATATGAGGAGCGCCTGAAGCGCTTTAGCGAGCAAGTTTCCTGTCTCAAACATTTGCGGGTATTGGGATACGGGAAAGATTCCATCGAAAACCATCCAGCTTTTTGGAGTTTGGATAAAAGTAAACTGGTGCTGCTGACCGAGGGGACAGGACTTACCGGTCCAGCGTTTGCGCGGCATCTGCGGGAGTCATTTCGGATTGAGCTGGAAATGGCCCAGAGTAACTATGGCCTGGCCATGACGTCGATTTGCGATTCCGATCAAAATTTGGAACAGCTTGCCGAGGCCTTATGGATTTTGGATGGGCGAGTTTTTCCTTGCGAGAAAAAGAGCGCATGTTCCACACCACCGCTTTTACCGGAGCAAGCGGCTTATGCATGGGAAGTAAGAAATCAGGAAGTATGGGAGACGGATATAGAAGAAGCGGAAGGCAGGGTCCTGGCCGAGTATATCTGGGCGTATCCCCCTGGAATCCCGCTCGCCGTGCCAGGAGAACGGGTTTCCGGACAGATGCTTTCTAGTTGGAGAAAGATGGAAGAGGCAGGAGTCTGCCTGAAAAGTTCTACGGGCGGGATGGCGGAAGGCACGATTTTGCTTTTGGGGTAGCAGAAAGGTAGGATATGCGCGGCAAAAAGGTTGATATTATACTTTTTATTGCGTATAATAAAGATGTAAAGAAAGTAAAGAAAGCCAAGAGAGCATTTTGAAAGGATGATGAAGAATGGAAGTGGCAAAGATTTCTAGCAAGGGACAAATCACCATTCCAGTATCAGTGAGAAATAAATTAAAACTAAAAGCCGGAGATAAGATTGTAATTTTAGAGGAAAACGGTAGGTTTTACTTCGAAAATTCCGCCATGCTGGCATTTAAAAGGGCAGAGGATGCTTTTGCTGGAGAGGCTGAAAAAGCTGGTTTTCAGACAGAGCAGGAAATGCAAGACTATATGAGGGAAATTCGGAAGGAAGTAAGGGGGTATTAACTTGCGGGTAATGCTTGATACCAACATTTTTATCTCTATGATTTTCTTTCCTTCTGAACAGACAAGGGAACTTGCGAGACGGTTGACGGATAGTCATCAGATTATAGTGTGTGATTATGTAGTTGAAGAACTACGACTGGTGACTGATCGAAAGTTCTCATCCAAGAGAAAGTTTCTTGACCGTTTTTTCCTGGAACTGCCGTTTGAACTGGTTTACACACCGAAGACGCTGGATTTAAACGAGTTTCCAGAAATGCGAGATATAAAGGATTCACCGATATTGGCAACGGCAATTATGGAAAGCATTGATGTATTTGTGACTGGCGATAAAGATTTTTTAGTTTTGGATGTGGAGATGCCGGAGATTGTCACGATGGCGGAATTTTTGGAAACATATGAGTGAACAAAGAAATAGCGAATCTCATTCGTTTGGTGAGATTCGCTATTTCTTTGTTATACGCCAGTTAACTCTGCCGGCTGTGGTGAAAATATTGCCGGGGGGAGAGGAAGGCGGTAACCAGAGGAATAAGGCAGACAGCGGCAAAATAGAAGAAATAGGTATTCATCAGGGAATCCTGCAAAAGAAGGCCGCCGCAGTATCCTCCAAGCGCATGGCCGGCGTGCATGCCAATATAATAGGTACTATTGGCAATTCCCCGCCGAGAAGAATCTACGCTTTTTACCAAAGCGACTTGGGACATGGTTTGAAGGGTTCCCACGCCCGCGGCAAACAGGATACCGCCGATCCATAGGAGCAGGGCGTTTTGCTGCAATTGGAGCAAAATCATGGCGATAGAGCCCAAAGGACAGCAGATCAATACCACTTTCCCAAGAGTGGTGCGGTCTAAGACCGGCGAGAGAAAACCACGGGTTAAGAGCAGCGCGGACGCATAGATGGTAAAAAAGATCCCCATCCCGGAGGCGGAGCCTAAAGCATGGGTGACCGGATCCAGATAGGACGTCAGCACGTGGATTAAGAATCCGGCAATAAAACAGGTAACCGTGGTAGGCAGCATATGAATCAAAAGAATATCCTTTGGCCGAAAAGAAAACGAGCGTTTTTTGTCCGAGATACAACCGAAATTCTGTACGCCGGGAATCAAGAGAAGACAGAAAATCATCAGTGCCGTAGTTAGGATAAATACATTCCGATTTCCGAAATGATCCCGGATAAAAAGTCCGATAGAAGGGGCCAGCGCTTGGCTGGCTGCCTGTACGGCAGAAAAAATTCCTACGGCTTTTCCCACGATTTC
The DNA here is from genome assembly GCF_051055405.1 of Hominifimenecus sp. rT4P-3. Lineage (GTDB taxonomy): Bacteria > Bacillota > Clostridia > Lachnospirales > Lachnospiraceae > Pseudolachnospira. Next base: position 24,864 of record NZ_CP167068.1, read on the forward strand.
ATCGGAGAACATGGTGGAAGCAGCGGTAGAAAGTAAAATGCAGGCGAACGCAAAGCCGACGCCCTGAATACCGCGCGCCAGAATAAAGAGAGAAACGTGAGAGGCGGTATAATAGAGTATATTGGCAAATAGAATCAGCGCAGTGCTGGCAAGCGCTAATCTTTTCCGATTCCAACGGTCGACGATGGGACCGCCAATGGGGGTAAGGATCAAGGCCGCGGCGCTCATAATTCCGCCGGTCAACCCGATGTCATTGGCGCTGCCGCCCAGTTCTTTTGTATAAGATGCGATCACTGGGTTCAGCATAAAGCTATTCATATAGAAGAAACACGCCAGGATTAAAAATAGGATATAATCCCTGGTCCATATCGATTTTTTCATTTCATTCATTTCTAGATCCTCCTTCGATCAATCCTAGGTTCTATTCTATTCGGGATGGAAACCGTCTTCAATTCACAAGTTTTGAGAAGAAATGGGAAAGACGCGTTTCTTTCACATTTTTTTATATTAATTCTTTGATTTTATGCACCTGTTAGAAAAATGTGGATTTCTATTGAAAAAAGGCTGTGCTATCATGAGGGCATCAAACCTCTATCGCGATTGAGAATATAGGAAAGAGAGGGAAAGAATGAAGATCTTATCACGATTTCTCCATTGGCTTGACAGCAACCTGGAAGAATTTTTTATGGTAGTCTTCCTGGTCGCCCTAACCTGCATTATGATGTTTCAGGTTGTGATGCGCTACGCATTCAAAAATCCGGTGACCTGGGCCGAAGAGGCATGCCGCTACTGCTTTGTCTATTCCGTCATGCTGGCGACTGGATATTGCATCCGCCGGGGAAGTATGTTGAAGGTGGATGTGGTAATTCGAATGTTCCCGGAACGTGTGACCCATCTATTGGATATCGTCGCACAGATTTTGGCGATCGTCTTCTGCGCCATCATGCTGGGGCCCGCCATCCGGGTCGTAGCGTCGGCTTATAAAGTAGGAAACGTTAGCTCTGCGCTGGAACTGCCCATGTGGATTCTTTATACGTCAGCGCCGGTCGGATTTTTCCTGGGAATTGTACGCGGAATCCAAATTTTGATTCTTACGGTCCGTAAATCTCCTGTGCGGGGGAGAAAGGAGGCGAAGCTATGACTGCGTTGGTTTTTATTTGTTTCTTCTTATGTTTAATCTTCGCGGTTCCCATCGCGATGTGTATGGGATATGCGACGATCCTTCCCACCCTGATTGATCCGTCGTTTTCCGGAAATCTAGAATTTGTTGTCCGGAGTATGATCAAAGGCGTCGATGTAATCTCGATCCTGGCGGTTCCGCTTTTTATGCTGTCCGGAGCGATCATGGCCACGGGCGGACTTTCCAAGCGGCTGTTTGATGTCTTTGCCGTATTTATTGGAAGGCTTCCGGGTGGTATGCCTTGCGCGGTAGTCGTAACCTGCCTGTTTTACGGCGCGATTTCCGGTTCCGGTCCTGCTACCTGCGCGGCAGTTGGCACCATGTGCATTCCTCTTTTGATTGAATTGGGGTATGACCGGGTATTTTCTTCCGCCCTTGTGGCGACGGCCGCTGGCCTGGGCGTCATTATTCCGCCCAGTATTCCCTATATCGCTTATGGACTGGTGACAGACACCTCTGTTGGCGACCTATTTACAGCAGGAATCTTGCCTGGCTGCTTGATTGCTATCTGGCTGATGGTCTATGCGGTTCTTTATTGCAGGCGGCACGGGGAGGACCGAAAGAAGATCGAGGCAAACTATGACCGGTTAAAAAGCAGAGGAGTTTTCGGGGTAATAAAGGATGGTTTTTGGGCGCTGCTGACGCCGGTTATCATCCTGGGAGGAATTTATTCCGGTATTGTAACTCCCACGGAAGCCGCTTGTGTCTCCGTATTTTATGCGATCTTTGTCTGTCTGTTTGTGTATAAGACCGTAAAGCTGCGCGATCTTCCTGGATTTTTCAAGAGTGCGGTAAAATCCTATGCGCCTCTGGGCATGTCCCTTTGCTTAGCCCGCGCGTTTGTTCAGATTTTGGCGCTGCTCAAAGCGCCCCAGGGACTTTCCGCTTTCCTTTCCGGCGCCGTGGACAACAAATACATATTCCTGATTGTTTTAAACCTGATTTTGTTCTTCTTGGGAATGGTCATCGACGTGGGCCCTGCCAATACGATCTTGGCTCCGATGCTTTTGCCTTTTGCCGTCAGCATGGGAATCAACCCGGTTCATCTGGGAATCATCCTGACCTGCAACCTGGCCATTGGCTTTGTGACGCCTCCATTTGGCGTAAACCTATTTGTGGCCGCGCCAATGATTCAATCAGATGCTATGACCGTGGGACGAAAAGCTTTGCCGTTGATCGGCTTTTACGCGATTGCTTTAATTATGATTACTTATATTCCGGCCATTAGCCTTTGCCTGCTTTAACGGAAAAAGGGCATTTGGCTCCAAAGCCGCGATGTAGAAGGATAATCAGAAAGATGATATAATAAAGGAGGAAATGAAAAAATGAAAAAGTGGACAGCAATGGGATTAGCGCTTGCGATGATGGCATCGCTTGCTTCCTGCGGAGGCAGCGCAGACAAAGGCAGTACGACAGCGGCTCCGGCAACAACTGCGGCGACAACAGCCGCAGCGGCCAATGATACGACGGCGGCCGAAGGTGGCTCTGATGCGGCTGGAGCAGAGGCTTACGCAGATCTGGAAGAGATGACGCTGATTATTGCCAGCAGCGCTTCGTCCAGCCTAAAAAATTATGAAGTACAGTCGAAAGTGGCGGAAGAGATTCATGAGAAAACTGGTGGAAAGCTGACGATTGAGTTAAGCTGGGACGGCGTTTTGGGCGACGACAGCGCTCTTTTGGAAAGCGTGATGGGCGGCAATATCGCGATGGCTTGCATGGCTTCCTCGCCGATCCTCAATTATATCCCTGAGGTGGGCGTCTTTGACGCGCCGGCGGTTTTTGATTCGGCAGAAGCGGCCCATCAGGGTGTCGCTCAGCTGGCGGATACCTTTGAGCCTCTGTTCAATGAGGTAGGGCTTTCCGTTTTAGATCTGGGCTCCATTAACTTCCGCGCTCTCAGCACCAATACAAAGATAGAAAAACCGGAAGATTTCCAGGGAATGAGCATCCGTACCATGGAAAACAAATACCACATGGGATTCTGGCAGAACTTAGGCTGCAAGCCGACCCCAATCGCCATGTCCGACCTGTACTTATCCCTGCAGCAGGGTCTGGTAAGCGCCCAGGATAATGCGGCGGTAGCGGTGTATGCGAATAAGTTCTTTGAGGTACAGGATTACTATATGCAGATCAACTGTTTCCTGAATACCGATCTAGTTCTGATCAACAAAGAACTTTACGATAGCCTGCCGGCTCCTTATCAGGAGTGCCTGAAAGAATTTGCAAAGGCATATCATGACGGCGCATACGAGGCTGCCGGCGAAGCGGAGAGCACCGCAATCGCCAATATGGGAGATGGCATTACCGTACTTCCAGTGACCGATGAAATCCGTGAAGCTTTCCGTGAAGCGGCAAAGCCGGTTTGGAATGAAATTGCAGACGCCATTGGAGCGGATATTGTGGATACTTACTTGGCTACGGGCGGAAATACCCGGGAATAATAGGAATATCCACATAAACATAGAAAAACTGCCTAGATAGGGAATGTGGGATGCCAAATAGCGGCATCCCCTCCCTGGCTTCTGGCAGATACGAGTGGGGAGAGGGATATGAGGAGGAAAAACCGTTTTCATCATCGCATCATCCGGAAAATTCGGCAAAAACGAAGTTTTTATCAGACCTTTGGCATCCTGTTAGGATTATCTTTGCTGACAGCAGTGGTATTTACGGTGTATCTGGATCGTCTTCTTATCCGGGAGCGCAGAGAAAGCCTGGTAAACTTAAATTTAGAGCGATTGGAAAAGACCGCGGAAGAAGTGGATTCTGTATTGGCGGTGATGTCCAATGCCTTGGAGGATAACCTTTGGGATCGGGATATGTGGAAGGTATTGTTGACATTAGATCTTTCCGATCACGCCTGCAACAGCCGGATTATTCGCTCCCTGCAAACGGCGGTAGAGCGAAACGGACTGATTCGGGAGGCGTTTTTATACTCTCCGTTGATGGAGTATGTCTTTTCCTCATCTGGAAGATATCTTCCCATTGGCGAGTCGGAGGAAGAAGATATCATTTGCCGTTTGAAGGAAAAAGACGCGGTGGAAATTTCTGAAAATGGCAAGTTAAAAGAGGAAGAGGGACGTCTATTCCTCTGTTTTGCATTCCGTACGCCTGTTTATGTGGGAGACCTCTTTTTTGAACTGGACGTGCCGGGCCTGCAGGCCATGATCGGGACCGAGGAAGAATCCGTGATTGTCTTGGATCAACACAAAAACCAGATTCTTTCCTCCGCAAAGTTTTACGAGGAAGCGGACTTTATTACCAGGACGGAAAGCGCGGAAGATACGATCCTTGGGAGCGCTTCTCACGCTTATTACCAGACGGCGTCTTCTCTGACCGGATGGATTTTTTTACAGCCCGTAGATCAGACTGGGATGCCGGATATCTGGGGAGATATTCTGAAACTGTTGATTCCTTTTCTTTTTGGGTATGTGATTGTCTGCATCTGTTTATCCTTTTCCATTAGCCGCAGCCTGTACCGCCCCATCCGCAGGCTTCTTATGGCAGCCGGCGAACGGAAACTTTCGGGGGAGGAGGCGGAGAAAAAAAGTGAGACGGATTATCTGGAACAGATTTATGCAGAGACTTTCAGCGAGAACATACAGTATCGGGACATTTTGAATTCCATTTCCGATGAAATTATTGATCAGCTGCTATATAAATTGCTGATGGGAAAAAATCTTTCCTATGATTACCTGGAAGAAACGCTTCGTATGGCAGGAGGAGAGATGCTGTTGGAGGGGCGCTTCTTGGTGGTGGCCGGTATGCTGGAATATCCAAAGGGAAAAGATTCGGCCTCCATGGAAATGGTGATGTACCGGCGCAGTATCATGAACGTATTCCGGGAATTTGTCCCTAACGGAAATTATGTTTTTCTTCGATATTTGGAAGATCGCCGGATGACGGCTGTGTTTTGCTTTTCTGAGGAGATGTCGGTGACAGAGATTCAAAAGTTTACCGGTGAAGTCTATGAAAAGGCAGAGCACGAGGCAGGACAAGCAGGGATTCGTCTCTATTTGGGAACTGGAAAAGTTTGCGGGGATATCCGGGGGCTTTTGTCCGCTTACCAGGAGGCCGCCGAAGAAGCGTCCTATCAGAAATATTCGGAAGGTGAAGGCTTGGAGGACGCAAAAATAGAACCTTCCCAGGATAGCCTGTTCCGCCAGTATTTAAGCGAACGCTGGAAAGCGGCCATGGCCCTTGCGGCGGAGGGAAACCGGGAAGAAGGGGAGATTTTGATTCAGGGGCTTCTTTCGGAAATTGGAAAGGAAAAAACCAGGGAGGAGTATCGGCGGGGATTAAAACTGTTTCGGGACGCGGTGGCGGAGGCCATGATTACCGGCGGGATGGCAGTGGAGGACGTAGAACGCCTGATTCAGAAATGGAGCGGATTCTGGAAAGAAGAAGCGGAGCCAGAAGATCTGGAGGAGGCAGCGTTTCAGTTTTCCCGCGATGCCATGCGGGTTATCAGTACCAACGGGAGAAAAAATCGTTATCGGTATGTGGAGGAGGCAAAAGGCTATATCGAACGTCATTTTGCCGACAGCGGCCTTTCCCAGGATGAAGTCAGCGAGTATATCGGCATTACTTCCTCCTATCTCAGCATTCTGTTTAAAGAGATTACAACAGAAAAGTTTAATGGGTATTTAAATCGGTACCGGGTGGAGCAGGCGCAGAAACTATTGAAAACGACAACGTATTCGATTTCGGATATTGGTTACAAGTGCGGTTTTAATTCAAATCAGAGTTTTTATCGGGTATTTAAAAAGCACACCATGGTGACGCCCAACCAGTATCGAGAAATTCAGAAGGAAAGAGAGGGGGAGACGGAATGAAAAAGTGGGCCGTATGGCTGTTGATAGGGTTGCTGGCTTTTTCTGGATGCAGCAAAGAAACACCGCCGGAACCAACCAAGACCAGTTTGGAAGAAACCGAGCCGAAAGAGTCCCCATTTCAGCTTTCCATTGCCACTTCCGCGAATTTAGATTCCTTTTCCGGAAGGCTGATTCAGGAAAAAGCAAAAGAGTGGAATCTTGCTTCCAAAGGCCAGGTAAAAGTAGACTTTTACGGGAATGGAAGTTTGGGGGACGATGAGACTTTGATTCAGGCGGTCAGCCGGGGAACGGTTTCCATTGTGATGATGGATCCCAGTTTGTATACGCCGGTGGTGCCGGAAGCGGTATTTTTTGCCGTGCCGCTGCTGTATCCTACGCTGGAGGAATACAATGATTTTTTCTGCGGTGGCTTTCGGGGGAAGATGGAAGGTTACTTTGAAGAGGCTGGCTTGAAATTGCTCGATTGCCAGGCAACTGGCTGGAAATATTTGACCAGTACGGTGCCGCTGGTTTCCCAAAGCGATTTCAGTAAGCTGAACCTTCGAGTCGTCAATAATCCATATCGTCAAAGCTTTTGGAACGCCTGCGGTATATCCTGCGGAATGCTTCCCTTTTCCGATCTTTTTATGGCGTTAAAGGACGGAACCTTCAATGCCCAGGAAAATTCCTTGGAAACCATTGTGGCGGGCCGATTTTGGGAGGTTCAGAAATATTTGATTGATACCAGGCATCTTCCCACGTTTCGTTCCTTTGTCATGAACAGAGAGGCTTATGAGGCGCTTCCGGAGGATGTAAAGGAGGGGCTTTTGGCGTTCCTGAAAGATATTTCAGAATCCTATCAGAACGAACGTCCTGGGCTGGAAGAACAATTTTTGCAAAAACTTCTGGAAGAAGGAGGTATGGAGTATCAGGAGGCAAGCGATGCGGCCTTGGCTTTGATGCAGGAGGGAAAAATCGCTTTCTTAAATCGATTGAAGGAAACGGTGGGGGAAGAAGCTGTAAATGAATTCCTGAAGAAGGTGGAAAATGGATGACAGGATTGTGGATCGTATTGTAGAATGCTTGACAAATGGATACGGAGAGTTATAATGTTAGCAAAACCTAAGGCGTTTGCGTGCCGTATGTCCGTCCAAAGCGGCGGCGTGCGGAGAATAGGGAATGCGGTGCAAGGCCGCAGCGGTACCCGCCACTGTATGCGCATAGGCCCCGCACGGGACAAAAGTCCGTCATTGGGAGCAGAAAGCTCCTGAGAAGGCGGTGCGGAGGCTGATTTAAAGCGTGAGCCAGGAGACCTGCGTAGGACGTGTTGAGTTACTCTTTTCCCCGGGAATCAGGGAGAGGGGTGGAGTTGATTTTGTTTGCGCAAAAACGGGGCGCGGCAGCAGAAAGCTGCCGCGCTTATTTTTTGCACACGAACGCGGAAGGAAAAATTTTTAAGACAGAAAGGAAAAGTAACCATGAAGAAACAGTGTGCATTGCTGCTGGCTTTGGCGATGGTATTTACCATGACAGCCTGCGGCAGCCAGACAGAAGAGACTGTCACGAAATCCGGCGCCGCCGAGGCGGAAACCACCGCGTTTGACAAAACGGAAGCAGCAGCGGAGTCTACTGCCGCAGCTGGAACAACGGCGCAGGCGGGGAACTCTGCCGAAGGTTATCCGGTTACCTATACGACTTACAACTACGCGAAGGAGCCGGTAGAATTTACGGTGGAGAAGACTCCGGAGCGTGTATGGGCGCACGCCCAAGACAGCGTGGAGATCCTGCTGGCGCTGGGGCTTGGGGATAAGATCGTTGGAGCTTCCGGCCTAGACGGTGAAGTACGTCCGGAGCTGGCGGGGGATTTCGCCAAGCTCAACTACTATGAAAGCATGCCGTCCAAAGAGGAGATCCTAGCGCTGGAACCGGATTTTATCGTCGGCTGGTATTCCACTTTTGGCGAGAAGCGTCTGGGCGATGTGGATTTCTGGCATGAGCGGGGCGTCGGTACCTGGATGGCGCTGAACAGCGCTTGCCGTGGTCCGGCGGTTGAGAACAATCAGACCGTGGAGTACGAGTGTGAAGATATTCTGGCTCTCGGCCGGATTTTTGGTGTGGAGGACCGGGCGCAGGCGTTGGTGGACGAGATTCTTGGGTCCTGCGATAACATCAATACCACTTTGGGCGATACTGCGCGGGCGAAGACTGCGGTGCTCGAGGATGAAGGCGGTACCTACCGTGTATATGGACAGGATGTGCTGGGCGGAAATGTGGCGGAACATGGAGGAGCAGAGCTGGTTGCAGGCCTCCACGGCAACAACGAAAACCTCAGCGCAGAGGATCTCATCGCCCTGAACCCAGAAGTCATTTTTATGGTCTGGTATGAGGGATATACGGTGGGCGACGCTGTGGTTGAGAGCGATGAGGCGGCGGCTGGCCTGATTCTGGACAATCCCGCTTTTGCCAGCTTGCAGGCGGTGCAGAACGGCCGCGTGTACGGTATCAACCTGAAATATACTTATTGCAGCGGAATGAATACCCTTGAGGGCATTGAGTATTTCGCCGCCCATCTGTACCCCGACCTGTTCGACTAAGGCAGGGCGAGTATTATAATACATATCGGGACAGGAAATGTGAGATATGGATATCAAAAAAGGAATCTTTCGCGGAAAGCCGGCTTACTGGATTGCTATTCTTGTGTTGGCGGCGGGGCTGGTTTTCTCTCTGGCGGTTGCGGTGACCATCGGCTCGGTGGACCTTAAAATCGGCGAGGTGTACCGGGTAATCTTTTATAAGCTATTTGGCTGGGGCGATCCTGCTATATACGGAAAGGGAAGCCTCAGCGATATCGTGTGGTTTGTGCGGCTGCCGCGCCTGATTTTGTCGGCGGGCGTCGGCTGTGCGTTGGCCCTTTCGGGGGTGGTGATGCAGGCGATTGTGAAAAATCCGCTGGCAGACCCATATGTGTTGGGGATTTCCTCCGGCGCAAGTCTGGGCGCCACGCTGGCCATTATTTTAGGCGTTGGCTCCTTTCTGGGCGGCGGCTTTGTGGGCATGATGGCATTTTTAGGCGCCTTCGGCGTATCCATATCTGTCATTTTCCTGGCGAATATCGGCGGGCGGGCGACCTCGGTCAAGCTGATTCTTTCCGGTACGGCGATGTCAGCCATCTGCGGAGCCGTTTCTAACTTTGTTCTGTATGTGGTAAATACGAGTTCAGGCGCCATGGAGGCGGTGCTGCGCTGGACCATGGGGAGTATGGCGGGCGCAAGTTGGGATACGAACTTGTGGATGCTGGCGACGGCCTTTGGCGGGATGCTGTTTTTCTGGACGCAGTTTCGTACCTTAAATCTGATGCTGCTGGGCGATGAGAGCGCCGTCACCCTGGGTACGGATCTCCACCGATGGAGAGTGCTTTATCTGATCGTGGCTTCACTGATGGTGGGATTTGCAGTATATACCGCGGGCGTCATCGGCTTTGTGGGCTTGATTGTTCCCCATGTGGCGCGTATCTTTTTTGGCACCGATCATAAAAAGCTGATACCCATTGCGGCGCTTTTGGGAGCGATTTTTCTGCTGTGGATGGATGTGCTCTGCCGAGTACTGCTCGAACGCAAGGAACTGCCCATTGGTATCCTGACGGCAATGGTCGGCGCGCCGATCTTTATCTACTTGATGGCGCGCAAAAAATATGGCTTCGGAGGTAAGGACTGATGGAGCTTTCGGTAAAGCAGATGGAAGCGGTGCTTAGCGGTAATTACATCCTTAAGGGGATCGATCTGGAAGCAGGGGAGAGGGAGTTGATCGGTGTGATCGGTCCCAATGGCTGTGGGAAATCCACCCTGCTTAAGTGCATCTACCGTGTTTTGCAGCCTACGAACGGGGCCGTGTATCTGGATGGACGCGCCCTCGCTGGCTACAGTTACCGAGAGTCGGCGAAAAAGCTGGCGGTGGTGGCGCAGCACAATTTTTACAACTTTGAATTTTCGGTCAGGGAAGTTGTGTTGATGGGGCGTGCTCCCCACAAGCGGGCTCTTGACCGCGATACCGCGGAAGATTTCCGGATCGTGGATGAGGCCTTATCTACTGTGGGTATGGCAGCGTTTGCGGAGCGTTCTTTTTCTACCCTTTCCGGCGGCGAGCAGCAGAGGGTGATTTTGGCGCGCGCCCTTGCGCAGCAGACTCCCTGCCTGATTCTGGATGAGCCGACCAACCATCTGGACGTCAAATATCAGCTCCAGCTGATGGATCTAGTGCGCGGGCTGGACCGCACGGTGATCACGGCAGTACATGATCTGAACATTGCCGCGATGTACTGCGATAGGCTCTATGCGGTAAAGGAGGGGCGGGTGGTAGGACAAGGCGCTCCGCGGGAGCTGCTTACCCCTGGGTTTATCCGAGAGATTTACGAAGTGGATGCCAAAGTAATGACTGACGAGGAAGGCGTGTTGCACATCCTGTATCACGCACAGAGAGGAAAATAATATGGCGATTCTACCGGGGTCTTTTTGAATTTTGGATTTCGTATTGACAGCGTTTCTACGAAATGGTAACATAACCCTGTATGTATTGATCAAGAAATCCATAGAAAAGGAGTGAACCGATATGAAGAGAATTCAGACCCTTGCAACTCGTGATCTGGCGTCCAGCAAGAAGACCGGCGGCTGCGGAGAGTGCCAGACTTCCTGCCAATCCGCCTGCAAAACTTCCTGTGGCGTTGCCAATCAGCCCTGCGAGAAAGCTAGCAAATAAGTTCGGATTCATAAGAAGACCAGGCTGCTGTCGGCGCCGGAGCCATCGAGGCATCCAGTACGGCAGCAGCCTCTTTGTGTATACCTTTCAGTGAAAGGCAGAAGGAGAAAACATTGATTCATTCCTATCAGTTAAACGGATACAATATTGTACTGGATGTGTGCAGCGGCGCGGTTCATGTGGTGGACGATGTGGCCTATGACATCATCAATCTGTATGAATCGGCGGCGGCTGATGAGATCGTAGCGAAAATGCTGGAAAAATACGGCTTTCGGGAGGACGTAAACGAATCGGAAATCCGGGAATGCCTGTCGGATATCGAAGCGTTAAAGTCGGAGGGAAAGTTATTTACCGAAGACCCTTATGCCGAGGCGGCATTTGATATGAAAAACCGCAAAACCGATGTGAAGGCCCTCTGCCTTCATGTGGCTCATACCTGCAACCTGACCTGCGAGTACTGTTTTGCCAGTCAGGGAAAGTATCACGGGGACCGGGCTTTGATGAGCTTTGAGGTGGGAAAGCAGGCCCTGGACTTTTTGATTGCCAACTCTGGATCCAGGCGGAACCTGGAAGTGGACTTTTTTGGCGGCGAGCCTTTGATGAACTGGGACGTGGTAAAGCAGTTGGTGGCGTATGCCCGGAGCGTGGAGAAGGAAGCTGGGAAAAACTTCCGGTTCACCCTGACCACCAACGGCCTTTTGTTAAATGAAGAAGTGATGGATTTTGCCAACCGGGAAATGCACAATGTGGTGCTGAGTCTGGATGGGCTTCCGGAAACCCATAACCGGCTGCGAAAGACCATAAACGGGCAGGGAAGTTATGAGATTATCGTGCCGAAATTCCAAGAGTTTGTGAAAAAACGGGGCGGAAAGAATTATTATGTCCGCGGAACCTTTACCCACAACAATGTGGAATTTACCAAAGACCTATTTCACATGGCGGATCTTGGCTTTACGGAGCTTTCCATGGAGCCGGTGGTCTGCGCGCCCGGCGAACCCTATGCGCTTACCAAGGAGGATCTCCCGGTTTTGTTCCGCCAATATGAGATCTTAGCTGAGGAAATGTTAAAGCGGGAGAAAGAGGGAAGGCCGTTTACATTTTACCACTATATGATCGATTTGGAGCACGGCCCCTGTATCTATAAACGGATTTCCGGCTGTGGTTCCGGTACGGAGTATTTGGCGGTTACCCCTTGGGGGGAGCTGTACCCTTGCCATCAGTTTGTGGGAGACGCGAAGTACAGTCTCGGCGATGTCTGGAAGGGAATTACAAACAGGGAGAGGCAGGAGGAGTTTAAACTCTGCAATGCCTATGCCCGGCCGGAGTGCAAGGAGTGCTGGGCCAGGCTTTATTGCAGCGGCGGCTGCGCGGCCAATGCTTACCATGCCACGGGCAGCGTCCTTGGAACCTATGAATACGGCTGCGAACTGTTCCGCAAGCGGATGGAATGCGCGATTATGTTACAGGCGGCAAGGAATGAAAAAAATATGTAAAAAAGGTCTGTAGATATATAAAAATGAAATAAGAAAAAATAGATTTTAATTGGTAAAAATGGAGGAAGCCCTCCAGGATATCCCGTACCCAGAACTTAAAAAAAGCTACTTTTTGCAAGGCATAGCGGTAAAAAAATTAGAAAAACCAGGGCGGAAATTTATTCGTTATATTTTCCCCAATTTTTTGAAGAGACTTCTTGACTTCTTGCGATTTTTGTATAATAATGAAAGTATCTATCGCCAAGGTGACAGGCGGTAAAGAAGGAGGATAAACCAATGAAGTTGTACGAGAACGGTGCGTATCTCATCAATGGCGTGGACCTCGTAGAGGACACGGGAGATGTCGCTCAGGCCGTTGCCGCAAAGACCGGCAGCGCTCCGGACAAAGAGGCTGCGAAAAAAGGCACGATGGCCTATGGTATTCTTACCAGCCACAATGTTTCCGGCAATGACAAGGATTTACAGATCAAATTTGACAAGATGACCTCTCACGACATCACGTTTGTAGGTATTATTCAGACCGCGAGAGCGTCGGGCATGGAGAAATTCCCGCTGACCTATGTTCTGACCAACTGCCACAACAGCCTTTGCGCAGTAGGCGGAACCATCAACGAAGATGACCATATGTTTGGTCTGACTGCCGCTCAGAAATACGGCGGAGTATATGTACCCCCTCATCAGGCGGTTATCCATCAGTATGCAAGAGAAATGATGGCAGGCTGCGGCAAGATGATTCTGGGTTCTGACTCCCACACCCGTTACGGCGCCCTGGGTACCATGGCTGTCGGCGAAGGCGGCGGTGAGCTGGCGAAGCAGCTGTGCGGCCGTACATACGATGTAAAGATGCCTCAGGTTGTCGCGATCTACATGACTGGCAAGCCTCGCGTAGGCGTTGGCCCTCAGGACGTAGCTCTGGCGATCATCGGCAAGGTATTTAAGTGCGGCTATGTTAAGAATAAAGTAATGGAGTTCGTAGGCCCTGGTATCTCGAACCTGTCTGCTGACTTCCGTATTGGTATCGACGTAATGACCACCGAGACCACTTGCCTGTCCTCTATCTGGAGAACCGACGACAAGATCAAAGAGTGGTACGACATTCACGGCAGAAGCGAAGAGTATGCTGAGCTGAATCCGGCTGCGGTTACCTACTACGACGGCGTTGTAGAGATCGACCTCAGCGAGATCAAGCCGATGATCGCTATGCCGTTCCATCCGAGCATGGCTTACACCATCGACGAGGTAAATGCGAACCTGAAGGATATTCTGCATGAGACTGAGGAGAGAGCGAAAGTAAGCTTTGGCGATAAGATTCAGTATTCTCTGCAGGATAAGGTTGTAGACGGCAAGCTCTATGTGGAGCAGGGCCTGATCGCTGGCTGCGCCGGCGGCGGCTTCGAGAACATCATGGCTGCTACCGATATCCTGAAAGGCAAATACATCGGTTCCGACAAGTTTACCTTAAGCGTATACCCGGCTTCCACTCCGATCTACATGGAGATCATCAAGAATGGTGCTGCGGCTGCTCTGCTTGAGACCGGTGCAATCCTGAAGACTGCTTTCTGCGGCCCTTGCTTCGGCGCTGGCGATACCCCGGCGAACAATGCGTTCTCCATCCGTCATGCGACCCGTAACTTCCCGAACCGTGAAGGTTCCAAGGTACAGAATGGCCAGATCGCTTCCGTTGCTCTTATGGATGCTCGTTCCATCGCAGCTACCGCTGCCAACAAGGGCTTCCTGACCAGCGCGGAGAACTTCGAAGGCTTCAAGCCTTATCAGTATCACTTTGACAGCAGCATCTATGCAAATCGTGTATACGACAGCAAGGGCGTTGCTCATCCGGAAGTGGAACTGCTGGAAGGCCCGAACATCAAACCTTGGCCGGCAATGACCGCTCTGACCGAAGATGTTATGCTGAAGGTTGTTTCCGAGATCCACGATCCGGTTACCACCACCGACGAACTGATTCCGTCCGGCGAGACCTCTTCCTTCCGTTCCAACCCTCTGGGTCTGGCTGAGTTTGCTCTGAGCCGTAAGGATCCTAACTATGTTCCGAACGCGAAAGAAGTACAGGCGGTTGAGAAGGCACGTCAGGCTGGAACCAACCCGATGGAAGACGCTGGATTCAAGGCTGCTTATGAAGCGGTTCAGAAACAGTTCCCGAATGTAGATCCGATGAACACGGCGATTGGTTCCACGATCTATGCTGTAAAACCTGGTGATGGCTCTGCCCGTGAACAGGCTGCTTCCTGCCAGAAGGTACTGGGCGGCTGGGCGAACATCGCGAAAGAGTATGCGACCAAGAGATATCGTTCCAACCTGATCAACTGGGGCATGATGCCGTTCCTGTTTGACGGCGATGACAAGGAGCTTCCTTTTGCTCTGGGCGATTACATCTTCGTACCTGGCATCCGCAAGGCAATCGAGGAGAAGGCTGAGGAGATCAAGGCTTACGCTGTGAAGAACGGCGCTCTGACCGAGTTTGTTGTGAAGCTTGGCGATCTGACCGACGCTGAGAGAGACATCATCAAGGCTGGATGTCTGATCAACTACTACAGAGATTAATAAAAATTCTTTGATTTGAGAGAGGGCGCGCCTTGGCGCGTCCTCTTTTTTAGGGAATATCGAAATTAATGCTTGCCTTTTTGGCAAAAGCTGATAAAATATAAATCAAATGTCATTTCCATTTATATTTATTCATGGATGACAGAAAAGGAATGGAGGAATTTGTTATGAAAAAATGGACAGCAGTATTGCTGGCAGGTGTGATGGCTCTTTCCATGACAGCCTGCGGATCAAACTCAGATTCTACGACAGGGGCGGATACCACGGCTGCGCCTGCGACGGAAGCGGCTACGACGGCAGCAGACACGACCGCGGCGCCTGTGGACACCACAGCAGCGGCAGATACCACGGCAGCAGAAGCGGATCTTTCCAATGTGAAGACGGTTTCCGAAGGAAAGCTGATCGTTGGAACGGAAGCGGGATTTGCTCCTTATGAGTATCTATCCGGTGATCAGGTAGTCGGCGTAGATATGGACATCGCGAAAGCAATCGCGGATAAACTGGGACTGGAGCTGGAGATTCAGAACATGGATTTCGACGGCGCTCTGGCGGCTGTACAGCAGGGCAAGGTGGATCTGGTAGCGGCTGGTGTTTCGGTGGATCCGGACCGTGCAAAGGTGATGGATTTCTCGGACAACTATGTGGATTCCACAGAGGTTGTTGTTGTAAACGCTGCTTCGCCTGCATTAAGCGAGCCCACGGCGGATGCGCTGAAGGATAAGACGGTTGGTGTGCAGCAGGGAAATATCGCAGATCTCTGGGTAAGCAATGCGGACAATGCTTCTCCGAAGGAAGTGGTTCGTTATACCAAGTTTGCTCAGGCAGCGGAAGACCTGAAGAATAGTAAGATTGATTGCATTGTTATGGATGAACTGCCGGCAAAGGAACTGGTAGAATCCAGCAACGGCGCGCTGCAGATTTTGGAAGGCGATCCGCTGTTTGTTGACCAGTATGCCATTGCGGTGCAGAAGGGAAATGCTGACCTGCAGACAGCCATTAACGTGGTGATTAAGGAGCTGAAGGATACTGGCAAGTTGGATGAGATCATTGCCAGCCATAGCACGGCAAAATAAACAGATGGGAAAATAGGGGGAGCCGCCAAGGAGCGTCTTTGCGGCGCCCTCTTCATATCATAGGAAATTCCCTTAGAATTTCCTATGATATGAAGAACGCTCTGCTATGGAACGCACTGCGGCGGAAAGGAAAATGGCAGCAAAGCTGCCCCGCCGCAGGCGGAGAATTTCGCCAAGCGAAATTCTTTATGCTCTATATTGGGTAAGGGAGAGAAAGACAGATGGAGTGGCTCAATTCACTGTACGAGAGTTTTTATAATGCTTTGGTACCGGAGCAGCGTTATCTAGCCTACTTAAGCGGGTTACAGATGACACTGCTAATTGCATTTTTTGCAGTTCTTCTCGGCGTGATCATCGGTATGGTGGTGGCTGTGCTGAAAGTTGGCGGGCGGAATAGCAAAAATCCATTGCTGCGTTTTCTGGCAAAAGTCGGAAATTTCTATACGACTGTCATACGAGGAACGCCGGTTATCGTACAGGTCTTGATCATCTATAATCTGGTTTTCACTTCTCCGGATACCAATAAGATTGTGGTAGGAACGGTCTGTTTCGGTATCAATTCCGGCGCTTATGTGGCGGAGATTATCCGGGCCGGTATTGAGTCTGTTCCCCGCGGGCAGATGGAGGCAGGACGTTCTTTGGGATTTCACTACATACAGACCATGCGCTATATCATTCTGCCCCAGGCGGTGAAGAATATTTTGCCGGCGCTGGGCAATGAATTTATCGTTATGGTGAAAGAGACTTCCGTTATCAGTGTGATCGCAGTAAATGATCTGACGAAGATGGCCCAGTATGTCGGTTCCAGAACTTGGGATATCATTCCTCCGATGGTGATCGCGGCAGTGATCTACCTGATCATTACGTTGATTTTGACCAAAATTATGGGGATTTTTGAGAGGAGGCTGAGTCAGGGTGATCATCACTAAAAATTTGCAGAAAGCCTTTGGAGACCATCAGGTTCTCTGTGGCATTGATCAGCATATTGAAAAGGGCGAGAAAGTCGTGGTAATCGGGCCCTCTGGTTCGGGAAAATCCACGTTTCTTCGCTGCTTAAATTTGTTGGAGGAGCCTACGGGCGGGGAAATTATTTTTGAGGGAGTAAATATAACGGACCCGTCCTGTGATATCAACAAGCTGCGTCAGCAGATGGGTATGGTGTTCCAACAATTTAACCTGTTTCCTCATAAGACCGTAAAGCAGAACATCACGCTGGCGCCGATAAAATTGAAAGGCTTAAGTCAGCAGGAGGCGGATCAGTTGGCAAACCGCCTGTTGGAGCGGATCGGCCTTCCAGATAAAGCAAATGCTTATCCGGGACAGCTTTCCGGCGGACAGCAGCAGCGGATTGCAATTGCAAGGGCGCTGGCCATGAATCCGAAGGTGATGCTTTTTGATGAACCGACTTCCGCTCTGGATCCGGAGATGGTCGGCGAAGTTCTGGAACTGATGAAGGAGCTGGCCGACGATGGTATGACCATGGTGGTGGTGACCCACGAGATGGGATTTGCCAAGGAGGTTGCTACCCGCGTCCTCTTTATTGATGATGGCGTGGTAAAAGAGGAGAATCGGCCCGCAGAATTTTTTGAGCATCCGCAGAATGAACGGCTGAGGGACTTCCTGTCGAAGGTGCTCC
Organism: Hominifimenecus sp. rT4P-3; assembly: GCF_051055405.1. Classification (GTDB taxonomy): domain Bacteria; phylum Bacillota; class Clostridia; order Lachnospirales; family Lachnospiraceae; genus Pseudolachnospira. The sequence goes on from NZ_CP167068.1 coordinate 42,371, forward strand.
ATTAAATCAAAGTGACCTTCCATAAAAGAATCGAATATTTGACGGCTGTTGCACGCGATTTGAGGAGATTTCCTAATAGCGGCGGCGGCCGTTTATTTATTTCATAGGAAATACTTTGTTCTTGTACAGAAATTATCCAATCTTTTGAATCATGGCCAGCATCTGTCTGGCGGCAAAGCTGAGATAGCGATCCTCATAATAACCGGCAATGATATCCCATTCTGCATGTTCCATTTTTATGGGAAGCAGTATGGGGGCGATGGCGGCAGGCAGGGAGGATCGTTTTTTCTCCGCCATTTTTTCAAAAGTAAAGGCAAGACCGCTGCCGCTTAACACCAGCTCCCAAATGGTTTCCAGATCTGGCAACTCAATACGGGAGGCAGGTACAATATGATTGTCCGTCAGATACTGAAGGGAAAGTTTTCCCAGCTGGGTGTTGCTCATAGTAAAAACGGTTTCGGAGGAAAGCGCTTGATCCAGCCGTTTACTCTGCGGGAGGGAACCGACATTGCCTTCGGTCAAACCATATTTTTTCGCCAGCGCGGGGGGAATAATCACACACATGTGATCCTTCATGACAGTTTGATGGACGATATGAGCATTCATCGACGCCCGCCTGGTACATAGGATTAGGTCCAGCCTGCCCTCCAGCAGGCTTTTTTCCAGTTCCTTGTAAGTGTCAACGATGACATGCACTTGGATCAGGGGGTAGTCTTTTTGAAAACGGGGAAGCAGGGACGGTAGGATCAACCGGGCCCGTGTGGGTGTCAAGCCGATGGCAATACGTCCTTTTTGATTTTGGCGAATATCGTTTAGCTGGTTTTTCAGCTGACGGTGTTGGATTTGCATATCCAGGGCGAACTGGCGGACCAACTCTCCTGCCAGGGTCAGGCGAAGACGGGGCATCCGTTCAAAGAGAGGAGTGCCATAGTACTCCTCCAGCCGGTGAATGTGATTGCTCAGGGTTTGCTGGGAAATATAGAGCTTTTCCGCGGCTCGGGAAATATTCATTTCCTGGCAGACTACTAGAAAATAATCAAGATTTAAAAAATTCATTGATGATACCTCGTTGCCATATCGGCGGAAATCTTTTTATATTATAATCTTTTTTGATAAAAAATTCAATTACCACAGTATTTATATTGTAGAGCTGACAAAATATTGCTTCTTGTGAAGTGTGAGCGATTAAACTAAAATGAAACTATGTTATAACGTAAAAGTATGAAAGGCGGATTGCAATCCAGGGAAAGCAGGAATGATATTTGGAGACAAGGAGTGCTCCTATAGAGCGGACCATCTCTGGAATGAGAAAGTGAAAGAGCTGGGATTCCAAACGGTCACAAACGTCAGTGTGGACAGCAAGGATCGGCTATATGTTCTGACAAGACAGGCGCCCTTTGTTTCAGTGCTCAGTCAAAATGGAGAGCTTCTGGAGCAATGGGGAGAGGATCAGTTTCTTCTGCCCCATGATATGTGTGTGGATCCGGAAGGCAGGATCTATTGTGTGGACAGCGGCGCGCACGCGGTATATTTGCTGGATCATAAACACCAGGTTTTGGATGTCTATGGAGAAAAAGGGTGTCCGTCGGACAGCGGCTGCGTGAATAAGGATTATCGAACCATCTTGCGCGGCGCACCTCCCTTCCATTATCCCACAGGCGTATCCCTAGCGGAAAATGGTGATGTTTATTTCTCGGACGGCTATGGAAATGCCAGGGTACACGTGTTTAGCAGGCAAGGCGTGTGGAGAAAAAGCTGGGGATCCCCGGGAGACGGCAAAGGAGAGTTTCGTCTGCCTCACGGTATCCGTGTCTTCCAGGATCGGGTATATGTAGCAGACCGGGAGAATCACCGAATCCAGATATTTGATCTGGAGGGGAATTATCTGGAAGAGTGGAATGGATTTTGTCGTCCTGCGGGAATTTTCCTGGACAGCGCGGGAAATGCTTATGTATCGGAAAGCAAAAGAGCCAGCGACTTCGACGAAGCTCCTTCACGCGTCACGATTTTGAATTCCGCGGGCAAGATCAAGGCCAGGCTGGAAAACCCCCTTTCGGCAGGTTACCTTCCGGAGCGGGGGCATCATACGGCCCACAGTATATGTGTGGATTCGTCGGGTAACATTTACATTGGGGAGGTCGGACAGAAATTTCCGCGAGGGTACTGCGGACTAAAGCGGTTTTGTCCGGTTGACGGACACAGTGCATAGCAGGAGGAAAGTATGAAGCGAAAGATTGTATGGATGGAGATACACGATCCACGGATCCAGAAGATCGAAGATCAGATGGCGCCAGAGGGCTTTGAGATCATCCGACCTCAATCGCGTACGGATCGGGAGGAGCACTTGCAGCTGATGCAGGAAGCGGATTATGTGATTGCCGGGGGAATTCCGATTCCAGCGGATTATATTGCCCAGGCTCCGAAACTAAAGATGATCCAAAAATGGGGAATCGGCCTGGATAAGGTAGACTGTCGGAGAGCGGAGCAAGAAGGGATCGGAGTCTGTATTACGGCGGGAGAGAATGCCGTGCCGGTGGCGGAACTTGCCGTGGGACTGATGATCGCGGTAAACCGTAGAATCCCTTATGTCGATGCATCCATGCGGAAGGGACGCTGGATGAAGACGGAGATACGTCCCCAGTGTTATATGATGCGGGATAAGGTTGTCGGACTGCTCGGAATCGGAAATATTGCCCGGCATGTGGCCGAACTGCTAAAGGGTTTCCATTGCAGTATGATTTATTATGATGTGGCCCGGCTGCCCAAAGAGGAGGAAGAGCGTCTAGGAGTATCTTATGTAAATTTTGATACGCTGATCCAAAAGGCCGATATTCTTTCCCTGCACCTGCCGTTGACACCGCAGACAAGGGGGATGATCGGCGCGGAGGAATTTCGAAAGATGAAAAATACGGCGATCCTAGTCAATACGTCACGGGGCGGCGTCGTTGACGAGAGCGCTCTGTATGAAGCCCTGAAATCTGGAGAAATCCGGGGCGCAGGTTTGGATACTTTTGAAATGGAGCCTGTATCGCCGGATCTGCCTCTTTTACGGCTGGAAAATGTAGTACTGTCCAGTCACTGCGGAGGAGGTGTCGTTGATAATGTCGTGAATATGACCCGTCACGCCTATGGAAATATTCAAAGGTTTGACCGGGGAGAGCCAATCGATGAGAGGGATGTGGTTGTGCCGGCAGGAAGAGAAGCAGATGTTCTGTGCAGCGTCTAGGCATAAAAGGAGAAAGGAGGGCCGGGGATGGTTTCCCGGAGAAGAAAATGAGTGTGACCTTTACTTATTATGGAGCCATGTGTGTCAAGATGGAGATTGCGGATGGCTTCAAGGTGCTGGTGGATCCGTATCTGGAGCAATGTCCGGATGTGCAGGCATCGGACTTTTTCGATGTGGATTTGATTTGTGTCACTCATCACGCCTTTGATCATATCGGAGAAGCTCAGGCTATTATGGAGGGCGGAGAGGCAAAGCTTTTGGCTTGCAGCGATGTAACTCTTCCTATCTGCGAGGCCAATCCCATATTGAAGGACCGGGTGTACAAAACCATTTACGGGGATCAAAAGATATTTGGTCCTGTGACAGTCCGTACCATGCGGGCTTTTCACGTATCCCGCAGCGAACGAAATGGAGTTCCGGTATATGGGCCTCCTCTTGGTTTTCTGTTTCAGATGCCAGGCCGGGTGACCTACTATCATACAGGAGATACCTGTCTGTTCGGCGATATGAAACTGATCCGCGACCTGTACCGGCCAGACGTGATGTGCGTTGGCGTATCCCGGATCCGGGAGAGCGGATCCTGCGAAATGACCCCCAAGGAAGCGGCGATGGCAGTAGAATGGATGGGTGTGGATGTGGTGATTCCCTCCCACTATTATCCGGGCAGCCCGGATCCGGCCGCATTTCTGGAATACATGAAATATATGGCTCCGGATGTTATGGTTCGGGGAGAGATCGGAAAATCTTTTACCTATGTACCAGCAAGGGTAATCGACGGAAGAAAAGGAGAAGAGAAATGAAAAGATGGATAGCTTTGTTGATGGCAGTATTGATGGTGCTGGCTTTGGCCGGCTGCCAGGGAAAAGAAAATAGCACAGAAGGAAAAGGAAACGGTTCTGCTGCAGAGACGACAGCCGGTTCTGCGGCCGTCGGAAGCTCCGATGAAACATGGCCGGAAAAGGATATTACTGTGGTTGTACCGTGGAAGGCAGGTGCTTCTCTGGATACGGCGGCACGGCTTCTATGTCAACATTGGTCGAAACATTTGGGTGTGGCAATCAATGTTGAGAATCACCAGGGAGCCAACGGCCAGGTGGGTACTACTTATTTTTTGGAGCAGCCAGATGACGGCAGTTATCTGACCATCTCCGCGCAGATGTTTTTGTCCTCATCCATTGTACTGCAAGGGGCGGACTATAGCTTGGAAGATATTGCCATGCTAAACTATTTTGAGAGCGATCCTGCCGTTATCGCTGTGGGAGAAGCTTCTTCTTGGAAAACTTTTGAGGAACTGGACGCGGCCATTAAGGCAAATCCGGGTACCATCAAGGTGGGAGTAGCCACCGGAGGCGGCGCTGCCGTTCTTCTCCAATACCTGATCGAAAAGCAGGGGTGGGATGTGAAGGTAATCTACTATGACGGAGCGGACGAGGCGCGGACAGCGCTTTTGGGCGGCCATATTGACTTCATGAGCGCTCTTTACATCGCTTCTGTCGGTACGGCGGAGGTGCTGCTCTATTGCGGTGATGAAAAACCGGCGGACTATCCAAACGCAACAACCTTAAAGGAATTAGTCGGAGACGACGCTCCGATACTGGGAACCTATCGTTATGTGGGCGTTCCTTCCAGCTTCCTGGAAAAATATCCCGAACGCTACCAAAAGCTAGTTTCGACTTTGGAGGAGACCTTCCAGGATACGGAGTATTTGGCTGCGCTGGAGCAGATGGGACGAAAAGAATTTACCCACTATTATGGGCCGGAGAGAAGCGAGGAAATGAATCAGAGCCTGCATGAGTTGACGGTTCAGTATCAGGACGCCCTTTCAGCGGGCGCGGACAAATAAGAATAAAGTGCCGTAGAAAGGGAGGGAGGATTCGTGATTCCGTTAATGCAGCGTTTAGCAATGCCGGTAATCGTAATGGCATGGGCTACCTACTATTTTATCGAGATATCTGGTAAGCCGGCGTCGGCACAGCATTTGATCCGTCCGGTTTACCTGGTGATGCTTTTGCTTTTTGTGATCAATACGATTCGTGATGTGAAGAGATGGAAGCGGGAGCGGGAAAAAACCAGGGAGACAGACGGAGAGGCAGCAAGAAGCATGAGAAACGTTCTTGTCTGCCTGGCCGGAGCAGCGTCGTATCTGCTGCTCATGAAGCTGGTAGGATTCTTGATTTCCAGTGCCGTATTCCTTTTCGTCAGCTTCCTTTACCTGAAGGTTGAGAAAAAATGGTGGGCTGCAGTTTTAGCGGTTGTAGTGTCTGCCAGCCTGTACGCGGTTTTTCAAATGCTGCTGGGGGTTCCGCTGCCCAAAGGGATCTTTTAAGTGTAAGGAGGATATCAAATGGAACAATTCTTTAGTGGGTTTTTGACAATCGGTCACCCTCATTTTATCCTGTTGATGTTTCTCGGAGTCTCCTTTGGCTTGATTCTTGGATTCCTGCCGGGCTTAAACGGAGGCATGGGAATCGCTCTGCTTCTGCCCTTTACGTATTCCATGGAGCCCCTGGACGCCTTGGTGCTGCTGCTTTCTATCTATACCGGCGGTTTGTTCGGAGGGGCGGTTACGGCAGTTCTGATCAATACGCCGGGAGCACCTTCCAATGTAACTACTGCCCTCGAGGGTTTTCCTATGACCTTGCGGGGGGAGGCGGAGAGGGCGTTAGGGCTGTCGTTGGCCAGCTCGTTTATCGGCGGCGTTCTTGGCTGTACGGCGCTGCTATTTATCGCGGAACCTTTGGCCGGCTTTGCTTTGAATTTTGGACCGGGCGAGCTTTTCATGGTTGCATTTTTTGGAATCAGTGTTGTGGGCGGTCTGTCTGCGGATGTGTTTAAAAGCCTGTTCGCAGGAATGTTCGGTCTGCTGATCGGCACGGTAGGGATGAGCTCCACCGGCGTAATGCGTGGAACCATGGGCTCCATGTATCTGCTGGACGGACTGCCGATTATCCCGACGCTGATCGGTATGCTGGCGCTGCCGGAACTGTATAATTTGCTTTTAAGAGAATATGTGGGAAAAAACAGCGGCAAGGTCAGCTTGAAAGCGCTGCTCCACGGAATTGCGGAAACCTTCCGGCATAAAATAAGAATCCTATGGTGCTCTCTGGTCGGAATTATCGTCGGGATCATTCCCGCCACCGGCGGCGCCGTGGCCAGCCTTCTTTGCTACAATCAATCCAAGCAATGGTCGAAAACGCCGGAGAAATATGGGACAGGAATTCCAGAGGGGATTGTAGCCTGTGAGACTTCCAATAACGCTTCGGAAGGGGGCTCCTTAGCGACCATGCTGGTTTTGGGAATTCCCGGAAGCAGCGCGGCTGCTCTGATTTTGGCGGCGTTGGTTATCCAAGGCTGGTCTCCAGGACCGAAATTATTTGTCGAACATCGAGAAGTGATCTATACGGCCATCTCATCCCTGTTTTTGCAACAGTTTGTTATGTTGGTCATGGGAGCGCTTCTCTGTCTGTTAGGAGCTCGGTTGATTCGAATTCCGATCAAATACCTGGTGCCCTGTATCCTGGTGTTTGCTGTTCTGGGAGCTTACTCGAACCGTTACCAGGTGTTTGACTGCGTTTTGCTGATTCTATTCAGCGCCATCGGCTGGTTTATGAAGAAAAATAAGTTTCCTGTCATGCCGGTCATCCTTGGTCTTCTGCTTGGATCAACCGCGGATGCGGAGCTTTCGCGCTGCATCCAGATGTATGACTCAGTAGGAGAATTCTTCTCCAGCCCGATCACCATTGCTTTGGCTGTTGTAAGCCTGGTATGCATTGCGATTCCGCTGGTGAAGAACCGTGGGGAGGAGTAAACAAGAGACGAAGTATTGGAGCGGATGAAGCGGACTTCCATAAAAGAATCAAATATTTGACGGCTGTTGCACGCGATTTTGAGGAAATTTCCTTATCGCGGCGACAGCCGATTCTGTTATAAGCAGCCCGAAGTTTCCATGGATGACACATGGGAAAACCTTCTTATTTTCCGGAATATCCCAATCCCTTTGAGATCTCCGCAGCTCCTTCCATTACCAACTCAATATATCCGCAGTCATCCCCTGGATAACGAAAATCCGGAAGGGATAAGCCGAGGCTGGCTTGGATGCTTCCATCCGCACCGAAGATTGGGGCGGCGATGCAGACACAGTGGTCTTCTTCATCATCCGGATCTTTGGAATAGCCGGAAGCGGAAACTTTTTGCATTCTTTGCTTTAGATAGATCATTTCTTTCTCAGAAATTTTTTCTTTGATTGCTTTTAAAAGTAATTCTTGTTCTTCCTCGTTTTCGAAGGTCAACAACACACACCCGGTATTCCCGATCCAGATTGGTTCTTCGGCTCCTTGGCTGACACTCATGCGGATGGCTTGACGGCTTTCCAGGCATTTGAGACAAATGCGGGACAGACCATCCCGGACAAAGAGATGTACCGTTTCATTGGTCTTATCATGGAGACGTTCCATAACAGGCAGACTGACGGCAGGCAGATTCATCTGTTGTTTGGCGATGGAGCCGATTCGGTAGAGCAGATAACCAAGATGATACTTTCCATTCTCTTCATTTTTTACCAAGAATTCTTTCTTTAAAAGCGCGGTTAAGTAACGGGATGTGGTCGTAGCCGACCACCCCATTTTTTTTGTAATCTCTGTATGGGAGAGCTCCGGCACTTCGCTGCTGAATAGCAAAAAAATGTCGAGCGCTTTTTCAATGCTTTTGATGCTGTTGCGTGTATTGGAATCTTTGCACATGAGTTTTGTCCTTTTTTCATTGGTATAGTTTACTATAACAGATTTCATGATTTTGTCAATTGCTAATCGGGAGAAAACAGGGGAATAGCAAGAGAATATTTTGCTATAATCCGGATTTTCATAAAAAAATCAGGTAAAAACAAAATAATGTAAAAAGTATAAAAAAGATGTTGACAAAATAGAAAAAGAACGCTACTATCATATTACGCAATAAGAAATTATATTACGCAATGCGAAACAAAAGGAGAGAAACCATAATATGAAAAGAACAGGACGAGTGCCTATTTTTAGTCCCCGGGAGGCGGTCTTGCGGATCCGGGATGAAGATGTCGTGGCAATCGCTGGGGCTGGCGGCGGAGAATTGGAAGCAACGCAGGTGATTTTAGCTTTGGCGGAACGTTACCGGGAAACCGGAGAGCCTAAAAATTTGACTTTTTGGCATGCTCTCGGCTTGGGGGATCGGGCGGATCGAGGGATGTCTCCGTTGGCGCAAAAGGGTCTGGTAAAGCGGATTATCGGCGGACATTGGGGGCAGTCCCCGCGTCTGGCAGATATGGCGGATCGAAATGAGGTTGAAGCCTATAATTTTCCTGCTGGCGTTATGTGCCAGCTGGCAAGAGCGGCGGCTGCCGGATATCCAGGAATTATTTCCCATGTGGGGAAAGAGACCTTTTTAGATCCAAAAAACCAGGGCGGAAAACTGAATCAGGTAACCAAGGAAGACCTGATTCAGCCGATTTGTGTGGAGGGGAAGGACTATCTGTACTATAAAGCGGTTCCGCCCAACGTGGCGATTATCCGCGGGACGACGGCAGACACCGAAGGGTATGTGACTTTAGAGGATGAGATTTCGTTTTTGGACTGCGCGGCCCTGGCCATGGCGGCCCATAATAACGGAGGAATTGTCATCTGCCAGGTTCAAAAAGTAGTAGAGGCGGGAAGCCTTCATCCCAAGGATGTCAAAATTCCTGGCTGTCTGGTAGATGCATTGGTAGTAGTGCCGGAGCAGCCGCAGCTTTATGATCTTCCGATGAATCGTTTCTTGAGCGGAGATTACCGCCAAGATGTAAGCGGCGAGGACGATACCATGGAGCTGAACGAGAGAAAAGTCATTGCCCGTCGGGCGATTATGGAGCTTTCGCCGGGAGATATTGGAAATCTGGGCGTTGGAATTGCCGATGGAGTCAGTGTGATTTCTGGCGAAGAAGGAATCAGCGAGGAATTTACGCTGACCGTGGAGGGAGGTACTTTTGGAGGCGTTTCTCTGCGGGGAATCTATTTCGGAGCAACGGCAAACGCAAAGGCAATTATCGATATGCCTTCCCAGTTTGATTTTTATGACGGAGGCGGACTGGATATCTGCTTTTTGAGCTTTGCCGAGGTAGACCAGGACGGAAATGTAAACGTACATAAATTTAATGGAAAAACCATGGGAACCGGCGGTTTTGTGGATATTTGCCAGAACTCCAAGAAAATCGTGTTTTTGGGAACCCTGACGGCGGGAGGCCTGAAGGTGGATGTCTCAGATGAAAAACTGAATATCCGGCAGGAAGGAAGATTTGTCAAATTCGTCCGTCAGGTTCCGGAAATTACCTTCCATGCAAAGGAAGCGATTCGTCAGGGAAAAACCGTTCTTTATGTAACGGAAAGAGGTGTTTTCCGGATGACGGAAGACGGATTGGAGTTGTTTGAGATCGCTCCGGGCGTGGATCTGGAACAGGATATTTTTGCCCATATGGAATTTCGTCCTAAGGTAGCAGAACCGTTAAAAGAGATGGAATCCATGTATTTCCGGGAAGAAATCATGGGAATCCGCGAGAGTAAGTTTGGAAAAAGAAAGGAGGCGTAAGAATGGGCAGATACTGGGAGGAATATCAAGTGGGAGAAAAAACCATCAGCTATGGGCGCCAGATGACAGAGGCGGATATTCGCCTTTTGATCGCCTGTGTCGGCGGCAGCCATCCACTGCATACAGATCCCGCTTATTGCGCCAGCCGCCCGGAGATTGGGAGGCCGATTATGCCGGGTTCTATGATACTTGGCTGGATGGACGCATGTTTCCACGATCATATGTGTCCAGGCACGGACGTGTTGTTTTTCCCGGAAGGCTATGAAAAGATTCGCTTTATTCGCCCGGTCTATGAAAATGATATATTGACCGATGAATTTGAAGTGACAGGTCTGGAGGAACGCGACGATGTCTTTGGTCGGGTAATGTGCAGTCAAACGATTAAAAACCAGGAGGGGCAGGTGGTTGGTTTTGCCCAGGAAACATTTTTGGTAGAAAGGAAAAATGCCAGGATAGGAGGGGAAAATGGGAGCAAAGCGGTATTTTGAGGAATTCCAAATTGGAGAGTCGGTGACAAGCCGTTCCAGGCAGATCTGTGACGGGGACGTCCGGCTATTTGGAGGCTGCACAAATTTAAATTACCCCATTTATTCCGATGCAATCTATTGTGCGGCGCTGCCGGGAATTGAAAAACCTGTGGTGCCGGGCGCGTTGGTTTTAAATGTGGTGGATACATTTTTTGCCGAGAGCGTTAGTCCGGACGGAGTGCCGACCCTTCATTATGGATACGATCGGGTCGAATATAAAAAGATGGTTTACCCGGGCGAATGCGTTTATTCTTATTTTGAAGTGATAGGAAAAGAAGAAAAAAATGAAGAGTATGGACTTCTGATCTTTCGCGTAGATACCTATAACCAGAAAAAGGAATTGGTAATGACCCACATCGATAAGCTCTATGTGGGACGTCAAGAAGTATAAACAAACCATTTTGTAAAAGAAAAAGGAGGAGAAACATGAAGAAACGATTGGTAGGTCTTACGATGGCGGCAATTTTGCTCGTGAGCAGTATCGCTGGCTGCGGCCAGGGGGAAACGAAGGAGAGTCAAACAGCAGGCAACGAGACGAAGGCGGAAACCAGTGCGGAAACACAGGCAAATGCTTCCACGGAAGGGAATTCTGGCGGAGAAGAGCTTGGCGAGCCGGTGGAATTGGTTTTTGCGCTGACTGTAGCTAATACACATCCTTATGCGATTGCCGCTCAGAATTTTGCTTCTATTGTTGAAGAAAAAAGCGGTGGAAACATGAAAGTAAAGCTTTATTATGACGGAGCGTTAGGTGGGGATGAAGAGCTTTTGAATGGTATGCAAATGGGCAATGTTACATTTGCTATGGTAGGCGCTGGTTCTGTAGCTGCCATCGAGCCGATTTTTGAGTTCTTTGATCTGCCGTGCTTGTTTAAAACCCGAGAAGAAGCTTATGCGTTTCAGGATACGGAAGCGGTAAAAGAAATGATGGATGGGCTGGCTCAGTACGGATATCGTGGTTTGGGCTTTTATGAGAACGGATTTTATTGTATCAGCAATAAAACGCAGCCGATCCACAAACTGGAAGATATGAAAAATATGAAGTTCCGCTGTATGGATGGGTCGGATGTAGCCATTCTTGGCTGGGAACTTCTGGATGTACAGCCGGTTCCCATGGCATTTGGCGAGTTGTTCATGGCGATGCAGCAGGGCGTGGTGGAAGGACAGGAAACGACCATTGGTTCATTCTATTCTTCCCGGTTTTATGAGGTTCAGAAGTATTTGACCATGTCCAACCGCCTGTTCCATGTCATGACGTTCCTGATGAGCGAGAATACTTGGCAAGGACTTACGGATGGCCAGAAAGCGATTATCCAGGAAGCGACGGAGGCTTCTATGGAGGCACATAAAGAATATATGGTAACCTTCAACGAGGATGCGGTGAAGGATATGGTGGATAATTATGGCTTAGAAGTGGTAGATACCTTAGATGAAGGCGAGTGGGAAAAGATGAAAGAGCAGCTGGCTCCGGTTTATGCGGCCACGGAAGAACGAAATCCGGAGGTTTATGCAAAACTGATGGCAGCGGCTGAGGAAGCGATTGCTTCTGTAAAATAGCAAAGAGGCTAAGGGAGTGTTGCGTCTGGCCGGAAGCGGAAACGCTTTTCGGCCATGGCACAGCGCTCCCGGGTTTGCCGGAAAGGGAAAGTATGGCAGCTATCTATATTAAAGCAGTGGATAAACTGGACCGTGTGTTGGAATGGCTGGTGGGAATCCTATTTATTGCCATGTTTTTAAGCGCGGTGGTTCAAGTGGTCGTTCGGAATTTTACCAGTCTGTCGGTTCCTTGGACGGATGAAGCCTGTCGGTTTATTGTTATGTATCTGGTTTATTTTGGGGCCGCGCTGGCGGCGCGGAACAACAGCATGATCAAAATGGAAATTATGGATACGATTTTTCATTTATCCCCAAAAGCAAAGCAGAAAATGAATTGGTTAATTACGGCGATTTCTACAGTATTTGTAGTCACTACGGTAATCAGTAGTCTGAATATTATTCAAACCAGCGCGGGTATGATTACCAGCGCCCTGCGGATTTCCTGGGCGATTCCCTACGTATCCATTCCCATTGGGTGCGTCTTGCTGATCTTGAATATTCTGGCGAATACGCTGGAAGAGGGGAGGAAAAGCAAATGATTCTATTGATGTTTGCGCTTATGTTTGTTTTGTTTTTCCTGATGGTTCCAGTGGCGGTTTCTTTGGGTCTTGCCAGTACAGTAGCTGCGATTGGTTTAGGTTTTCCCATCGGTAATATCGCGCAAAAATTTTTGATGGGATTAAACTCTTTTACTCTTTTAGCAGTTCCTTTTTTTATTCTGGCAGGAACTTTGATGGCGGAGTCAGGAATTTCTGATCGAATTATTGATTTTGTATCTTCTATGGTAGGGCATTACCGAGGTGGGCTGGCCGTGGTTATGATCTTCACCTGTATGGTATTCGGTGCGCTGACCGGCTCTCCGTCGGCAACGATTTCCGCTATTGGAAGCATCATGATTCCGCATATGGTAAAGAGGGGATATGAAATTCGTTTTACCGCGGCCACGCAAGCAGCGTCTGCCAATTTAGCGGATTTGATCCCGCCAAGCATTGGGATGATTCTCTATGGCGTGGCGACCAATACCAGTATCCGTGATTTGTTTATGGCAGGATTGGTGCCTGGCGTTCTCCTTGGCTGTATTTTTGCCGTATACGCGAATCGGCGTTGTATTCAACTGGGGATTCAAGGCGAGCCAAGGAAGAGTTGGCCGGAACGGTGGAAATGTTTTAAAAAGTCCATTTGGGCACTCTTGATGCCTTGCATCATCCTGGGAGGGATTTACGGAGGATTCTTTACCGCCACCGAGTCGGCTGCCATTGCGGTGCTGTATGCCATCCTTGTCAGCTTGTTTGTCTATCGGACCTTGAATTTGAGAAGTATGTTCCGAGTTTTTATCAAGGCAGGAGTCAATGTAGCGATTATCATGCTGATTCTTTCCACCGCGAATCTATTTGCCTACATTTTGACATACATGCAGATTCCCAATATGGCGGCAGAGTGGTTTGTCTCCATTGCCCATAATAAGTACATTTTCCTGTTGATCGTCAATATCTTCCTGCTGATTGTCGGCATGTTCTTTGATCCAGGGCCGGGGGTGATCATTCTTGCTCCGATTTTAGCGCCAGCCGCTACGGCATTGGGAATTGATATCGTGCATTTCGGCGCGATTATGACGATGAATTTCTGCGTGGGGGCTTGCACGCCGCCCTTTGCAGTAAACCTGTTCGTCTCATCTCAGGTGTCTGGAATTAAATTCGAGGAAATTGTAAAGCCAATCCTACCCTATATTGCGATTATGATCGCAGCGCTGCTGTTGATTTCCTATGTACCGCAGATCAGCTTGTTACTGGTTTGATATAGCCTGTAAGGAACGAGAAGGCTGCAAATGTTATAGTAATCGAAATCACACATCGGCAGTATAAAAGTAGCTGCCGATACAATAGTGTCATTGTCTCTGTACCCGGCTGTGCCAAGGATCGTTCTGACATCCTCGGCGCAGCCTTTGATCTTTGTCGGCGCTTTTCGCAGAATTCTTACTGTCGGATCCATGTAGAGTAGCTATTTGATCATGGAATGGGAAAACTTCCTTGAATTTTATTATGCCATATTACCTTCAATTGACAAGGGCACACACGGTCAGAACAGAGTAAATTTTACTTTCTGCATCGTTAGTTTCACTCAGCGTACGTCCTGTACGCATCGTTCAACTGCCTTGCAGAAAGTAAAATTTATCTCTATCTGACTCTGTGACCTCAAGCGGAGAGAATTTGGGCATCGTCCAGGCATCTGACAGAGGCGTGGACGTACGCCGATGGAAGATAACGCAGAGGATGCCCAAATTATCCCGCTATGAGGCGTGTATGCTCTTGTTAATTGAAGGTAACTTTTTTGCTGGATTTTGGCTATAATAATATTGTATATTAAATTGGCCGTAAGGAATGATGATATGAGCGCATATAAAGGAACGCTTTGATACTCCAACCTTTCTCAAAAATAAATAAAATAAAAATAAATAGTATTGACGGCGATAAAAAATAGATTAATATAGAAAGAGAAAGCCACATTGCAATCTGTGGTTGAATCGGAGGATGTAGAAAAGACACAGAAAGGATGGAAATACAAATATGGACAGGAAAGTTGCGGAACTTCTAAATGAACAGATCAACAAGGAATTTTATTCTGCTTATCTCTATCTAGAATTCGCCAATTACTATGCGGCGGAGGGCTTGGATGGGTTTGAGAACTGGTATAAGGTGCAGGCCCAGGAAGAGCGGGATCACGCGATGCTGTTTTATCAATACCTGCAAAATAGCAGCGAGAAGGTTACCTTGGAAGCCATCGCAAAACCGGATTGCCAGCTGACCGATCACATGGCGCCTTTAAAGGCTGGTTTAAAGCATGAACAGTATGTAACCGAGCTGATCAATACCATCTATGCCGCGGCCTTTGACGTACGGGACTTCCGCACTATGCAGCTTTTGGACTGGTTTGTAAAAGAGCAGGGAGAGGAAGAAAAGAACGCGGCGGATCTGATTACAAAGATGGAACTTTATGGATCGGATGCCAAGGGGCTGTATATGTTAAACAGCGAGCTGGGCGCTAGAGTTTATACTGCGCCGTCATTGGTTCTGTAAAACACATTGAGACTGAACCGTATCATACTTTGACCAATGGAAGAGGAAGCAGTTATTGGTTCGAAAAAGGGGCATCGCACTATGTTTCGTGCGATGCCCCTTTTTCGAAAGTTGTCCCGGATATTCCTTTGAGGAAGGGAACCGGACATTTTTTGACTTACTTCGTCACCGCATCAATCGCCGCCAGGAACGCATCCATGGTCTCGTCGCCGATCTGTTCCCGCACGGTGTCATACACGCTGGAAGCTTTTTCTTTCAGCTGCGCCAGCACTTCGTCGGAGAGATCAATGAACTCCATGCCTTTTTCTTCCAGCTGAGTTTTTAAGGTGCTCTCATAATCTCTGGCGTACTCATAAGCATATTTTTCCGTCAGTTCTCCGCATTCCCGGAAGATGGCCTGATCTTCCTCGGAAAGGCTATCGAAAAATGCGCCGTTGACCATAACCGGGGCGGTGTAGACGATGTGGTTGGTATTGACGATATATTTCTGCACTTCATACAGCTTGGATCCAACGATGGAGTCCAGCGGGTTTTCCTCTGCGTCCACCAGTCCCTGCTGCAGGGCAATGTAGGTTTCCGACCAGGGGAGCGGCGAAGGATTCGCGCCCAACGCAGACCAGTAAGCCGTATGCAGGGAGTTCTCTAGAGTACGGATATTGATGCCTGCAATGTCTTCCGCGCTGTGAACTGGTACGTTGCTGCTCATTTCCCGGAAATAAACCGCACCGAAGGACAGCAGTTCGATGCCCTGTTCCCGCATGATCTCATTGATCTGAGGACGGAATTCGGTTTCCGTGTAAAGCTTGTAGGCGGCCTCGATGCTGGGGACCGCATTGGGAAGATCAATAAAAGCTAACTTCGGAGAATAATAGGAGCCCAGGCAAACACCGGAGAGCTGAACTTCTCCCGCTTTGATCATTTCCACGCTCTCCGTCAGGGAGCCCAGTTCAAAGTTCGGGTGGATTTCTACGGTGTAGCGGCCGCCGGATTTTTCCTCCAACAGTTCCTTAAAATGAACCGCTGTCTCCTGGAGAATCGAAGTGTCGCTGGCTCCATGGACATAGAGCAGCTTTTTGGATTCGCCGGAGGCCGTCGGGGCGTTCGTCTCTTCGGGTGCCTTTGTTTCCGCACCAGCTGTCTGCGTTCCGGATTGAGCCGGAGCTGTTGTGGTATCCTTCCCACTGCCGCAGGCGGTTACGCTTGCCAGCAAAAGGGCGGATAAGAGCCATACCATCAGTTTCTTCATGTTTTTTCCTCCTTTAGAACATTTTATATTATCTTTCCATTGAAAAGAGAAGCCCAGTCAATGGAAGTAAGACCATCCAAGCATGTTGGCGACACGTTGTTATAGAGCCAACGAGAGCGCTGGAATAAAGGTAATGAGCAAAAGGGCAATGATAAAGCAAAGGGTAAAAGGAATACATTTTTTTCCTAGGGATCCAACCGGAACATTGGCCAAAGGGCTTGCCACAAAAAGGTTTAGCCCAAAAGGCGGGGAGACAAAACCGATGGCCAGGTTTACCACCACGATGATGCCAAGGTGAATGATATCAATGTTCAGGGCGGCGGCAATCGGGGACAGCAGAGGCCCAATGATGACAATAGCAGGACCTACGTCGATCAGCATGCCAAGGATCAGCAGAATCAGATTCAACGCAATCAGGAAAGCCGCCCGTGTGGAGAAATTGTTCAAAAGATACTCCGCCAACATCGTGGGAGCGCCAATCAGAGTCAACACGCGGCTGAAGGCGCTGGCCAAAGCAATCAGGGCCAGGATCGGCGCGTAGGAGCGGACCGACTCACCGATTTCGTGCCAAATCTCCCTAGGTTTCAGCGACCGGTAAATAAAAATGGAAACGACCAGAGAGTAAACGACGGAGATACAAGCTGCTTCCGTGGGCGTGACCGCTCCGGAGTAGATACCGCCCAGGATAATGACTGGGGTTAACAGCGCCCAAAAGCCATCCTTTACGACGGAAAGCCGGCCGCGGCCCTTAAGAGCGGCATAGTTGGCGGCAATTTTCGCTTTGTCTTCCCCATGCCGACGGCAGTAAAAGTAGGCGTAGGCCATCAGGCAGAAGGCGATCAGGATACCGGGAATGATACCGGCCACAAACATATCGCCTACGGAAGCGCCAGTTCCCAGGCCCCAGAGGATAAAGGGAATGCTGGGAGGAATGATGACGCCCAGCCCGGATGCGGCGGCAACCACAGCGGCGGTGAACAGTTTTTCATAGCCAAGGGAGGTCAGTACCGGGATTGCCATGGCGCCGACAGCCGCGCATGTGGCGGGGCCGGAGCCGGAGATTGCCCCGTAAAAAAGACAGGTCAAAATGACCGCACAGGGCATGCCGCCGGTTCGTTCTCCCAGGAAGCAAGCGCAAATATCAAAAAGTTTTTTGGAGATACCGCCTTTGGCCATGATTGCTCCGGAAAGGACAAAGAGCGGGATGGCAAGAAGCGGGGTACTGTCAACGCCAGTGATGATAGATCGGATGATGTATGCTTCAGAGGTTAAAAATTCCGGATCTACCAGAGCGGGAACGACCACAGCGGAGCCTAACGCCACGGCAATCGGCACAGAGCAGACCAGAAGAACAATTAATAGGGCAAATACTAGGAGCGTCATAGATTTACCTCCTCCTTTTTACCAGGATTTTTCCAAACGCTGCGGACGATGTCCTGCAATGTGCGGATGACAGCCAGGCCAAAGCAAGCGGTGCCCCAACCGTAGAGCAGATACATGGGAAAGCCCATGGCTGTGCTGACCTGCTTACTGTTCCAGGAGAGTTCTACTGTGCTAAAGGAGTGATAAAACAGATAGCAGTAGAGCCCCAAAGACAGCAGCTGAATTAGAAATTCTAAAACCGCCCGTACCTTTTTTGGCAGAAACTGTACCACGATATCGACGCGAAGCATGATTCGAAACCGGATGCAGTAACTGAGGGAGAGAAGAGTGGAACAGACCAGACAGTACCGGGTAAATTCTTCCGGCCATGTCAAGGCGTGGGACAAGACGTAGCGCATGATTACCTGAAGAAAAATAATGGCGGTGATCAGGATTAAAAAGCCGCCTAACACCGTTTCTTCAAAGCGTTCGTCCAGCCATTTTAACAGCTTTTTCATAGATGGCCTCCTTTTGGTATGATAAAAGAATAAAAAATTTCACAAGGCGAAATTCTGCGCCACGAATGCAGCGTGGGTTTATAGATAATTTCGCCTTTTATCGGGAATTCCGTGTCCTGGGCATAACATGGAAAATTTTAAACTGCGCAGGCAGTCTAATGAGCGGGCAGCCTGTTCCATATCCTCGGTCCACTCCGGATTCGCGCCGGAAAAGCTTCCGCCGGAAAAGGAGAATAGATCTCCGCCAAACAGAACCTGGCGGTAAAGAATACAGACATGGCCGCGGGAATGTCCTGGGGTATCGAAAATCTGAAAATCCCCAACCATGCGGGAAGGCGGATAGAACTCTACACGAGGAAGCTGCAGATGAAATTCTTCGCACATGCGCTGTTTATTGGGAAGGCGTTTCCGCTCCCCGGTTAAATAGACGTTTTCTTCCTGGGAAATCCAGACATTGCAGCCCGTTTTATCCTGAAGCCAGGCGGCATTTCCAATGTGATCCAGATCTCCGTGGGTCAGGAGAATCTGTTTCAGAGAGAGGCGGTGCTGCCCTAACAGGCGGATTTCCTCCAAGATTTCATAGGCAAAGGGCGGAAACCCGGAATCAATGAGGGTAATTCCGTCTGCTTCTAATACGGCATACACCATGGAATCGCATTCCCGGTCGTGATAGAGAACCTTTTTTCTAGTACATTCCAACATATAAATATTTTCTTTGATTTTCATATTTTTACCAATAAGTCCCATTAAAGTCTGCGAAGTTATTTCGTTAAATATACCTGTGTTCTCCATAAAATATTAGGGAGAAAATTTTAACGATAGAGCAAAATTGTGGTTAAACCAGAATGTAAAAATGTTTTACTTATTGAAAATGTTATCATAAAAATTCTTGGCTGTATATCGAAGATATCGTTGAGATCATAATGTAAAAATGAGGTTTTTTCGGGGTTTTCATAGTTCATTATTAATATCTTGTTATGGCTTGCCAGAAAAAAGAAACCATGTTAGGATGAGGATACCTTCAATTAACAAGAGCATACACGCCTCATAGCGGGATAATTTGGGCATCCTCTGCGTTATCTTCCATCGGCGTACGTCCAGTACGCCTCTGTCCTGGCCGTGTGTGCCCTTGTCAATTGAAGGTACCTTCCATTGATAAGGGTGTGTATGCTTTTATCAATGGAAAATAAAAATGAAGAGCAAAGAGGAATCTTGATGCGAAAGATATATATGGAAGGGGAAAAAAATGAGATCTTCGCGGGTGGAGATCTTCCGAACATTTCATTTATCAGTCATGTATGTGACAACCCGGACTGGACGATTGCGCCGGTGAAGCATAACGAATGGTGCGAGGTTCTCTACATCAATCGGGGGAAAGCTTACTACACCATTGATACCAAGTCCTATACGGTCAGCCAGGGGGACATTGTGATTTTAAACGCCGGTGTTGTACATGCCGCCTGTTCGGACCGGGAGGAGCCAGTGGAGCGTTGGTCTTGTGCGTTTCGAAAGCTGCAGCTAAAAAACCGGGAATTCAATCAGATTATCCCGGATTATCTATCTCCGGTCATCCCGGTAGGAAAGGCAGGGGATTCTATTGATAGTTGTTTTCGGTTGATTCTGGACGCCTGTACGTCCCCAAGTAAGAATACGTATAATATTTGTCAACATGCTATCTGTACGATTCTTTCCTTTGTGGATGATCGAATTGGGGATCTTCCGGAGACCGCGAGGGAGGATTCGGCCAGCAATCTGGCAAGGGAGATCATCCACTATATTGATAATCATTATGCGCTTCCGTTAACCTTGGAAAGTTTGGCGAGGGAGTTCTTTATCAGCACGGATTACCTAAGTCATATTATCAAGATGGAGGTAGGAATCTCGCCGATCAATTACCTGATCAATCGAAGGATCGGCGAATCTCAGCATTTGCTCCTGTCAACGATGCTGCCCATCGGTACCATTGCGGAGATGGTGGGATATCCCAATATCAATCATTTTTCCAGCGCATTTAAAAAGCGAATTGGGATTGCGCCGGGTCAGTTCCGCCAGCAGTTTCATATTGCGTCAATTCCGGAAGGAACAAAAAACGGAGGAAAGGGAAGATGATTCCCGTGTAAGCGTCTTATGGACTGCTTAAGCATCTTTGCTTTTTAAATCGTAATAAAAAATATACTGTTGGAGGATACCGGCAAAACCGGGAAAGGATTCATAAGGGAAACCGTCCGGGTAGTGCCGCTCTAAAACCTGGCGGATATGAGTGTCGATGGGGAATGCCTCTAAATGATGCAGCCCAAACAGGCAGATACAGTCCGCCACCTTTGTTCCAACGCCGGGGAGCTTCATCAGCGCCTCTTTGGCCTCCGGATAGTGCATCCCATGGAGGCTGTCCCAGGGGATTTCGCGGTTTTGGACAAGATGAGCGGTGTCCCGGATGTAGCGGCTCCGGTAGCCCAGGTTGCAGGCGCGCAAATCCTCTTCGCTGGCAGCTGCCAATGCGGCGGCGGTAGGAAAATCATAGTAAGCAGTCCCGTTGGGGCTGCTTTTCTTTTCCCCGTAACGCTCGCAGAGCGTGTGAATACATTTTCGGATTCGTTTGATATTGTTTTGCTGAGAGATAATAAAAGAGATCGTCATCTCCCAGAGATCCTGGCGGAGAATGCGGATTCCCTTTCCAAAAGCCGCGGCTTCGCAAAGATAAGGCCCTCCGGCGGAAGCGAAGCTAAGGTAGCTTTGATAGTCTGTGTCAAGATCAAAATAATTTTTCCAAATTTCCTCGAATTCTTCCTGTGAGCAGAAAAAGGTGACGGCATCATCGATCTGCTCGATTTCCAGATAGCGTCCGAGAGCGGTCAGGCAATAGCGTCCGTTTTCCAGGGGACGCAGACGAAAGCACTGGCCGGATTCGCAGATTTGATCGATGGAAAAAAGAGTATTTTCTATGGTTATCATCGGTAGTCTCCTATGTTGGGATCGGTAAGGGTTCTGGAATTTTTATCGTAAACGAAGTTAGGGGAAAAAGCAAGAGAAACGAGATAGAAAATGCGGAAACTTGGATGCCGCTAGGCATGGAAAGGTAACGTGTAAATTTGGGAATAAAAGGGAATAATACCATCATATCACAGTCTATAAAAGGCAAAAGGAGTAGACGTATGTTTGCAGCATTGGAAGAAAAAGAGATGGTACGATTTTTATGCAGATTTTCCGACCAGCCGTTTCTGGTACGATTTCGGGATCGGGAGTATCCGGTGGGAGACGGAAAACCGACGTTTATTGTGAATTTTAAAAAAGCAGTCCCCCTGTCAAAGCTTCTTACCAGCACGTCTTTGGCTTTGGGAGAAGCTTATATGGAAGGGAACTTGGATATTGAGGGAAATCTTTATGAGGCGTTGGATCATTTTTTGGGGCAGATGGATCGATTTTCCTCTGACAAAAAAGCGTTAAAACGATTGGTTCATACCTCCTTATCCAAAAAGAACCAGGAGCAGGAAGTGACCAGCCACTATGATATTGGAAATGATTTCTACCGGCTGTGGCTGGATGAAACCATGAGTTATTCCTGCGCTTATTTTGAAAAGGAAGAAGATACCTTATATCAGGCCCAGGTAAACAAGGTACACTATATTCTTCAGAAATTATATCTCAAAGAGGGCATGACTCTTTTGGACATTGGGTGCGGTTGGGGATTTTTGCTGATCGAAGCGGCGAAAAAGTATAAAATTCATGGAACAGGTATTACGCTCAGCAGAGAGCAGGAGGAGGAATTTCAGAGGAGAATTCAGGAGGAAGGGCTTCAGGATTATCTAGAGGTAAAGCGGATGGATTACCGAGATCTTCCAGAGCTTGGAAAGCAGTTTGACCGTGTGGTCAGCGTTGGAATGCTGGAACATGTGGGAAGAGAAAATTATCCTGTTTTTGTTGAGTGTGCAAGTCAGGTGCTTTGCGGCGGAGGCCTGCTCCTTTTGCATTTCATCAGCGCTCGGAAGGAGTTTTCCGGGGACCCGTGGACAAAAAAATATATTTTTCCGGGAGGAATGATTCCCAGCCTGCGGGAGATGATTTCCTTTTTGGCGGAAAAAGAGTTTCATGTGTTGGATGTGGAGAATCTCAGGCTTCATTATAACCGGACGCTTTTGTGCTGGGAGAAGAATTTTCGGGAGCAGGCCGATAAAGTACAGGAAATGTTTGACGAGCACTTTGTACGGATGTGGGATCTCTATCTTTCGTCGTGTGCAGCAACGTTTCACAATGGAATTATCGACCTTCACCAAGTGCTTGCTACCAAGGGTATCAATAATGACCTCCCGATGGTTCGCTGGTATGGATCTCCCCTTCGTTGATAAGAATGGACGAGAGCCCTGGACAATGCTTTCTGTTTAAAGAATCCTTCCAGCAAGAAAAATGCTGGCCGCCACGCCGGCAAAGGTGGCCAGCAGGGCTCCGGCTAATGTGTAGCGGGTCTTTTTTACTTTGGCAGCGATAAAATAGACGCTCATCGTGTAGAAAATCGTCTCCGTACAGCTCATGAGAATTGAGGCCGCCATCCCGATGGGGGAATCCGGCCCATAATTGGAAAAGATATCGGTGACAAGTCCATTGGCGGCGGAGGAGGAAAAAATCCGGACCAGGATGAGCGGCACCAACGTGCCTGGAATATGCAGGAGTTCCGTCAAACCCGACAGGCAGTTAGCGATCAGATCGAGAAGCCCGGAGGCGCGTAGAACGCTGACGGCTGTGAGAAGTCCAACCAGCGTTGGCGCGATCTCGACTACGGTTTTCAGCCCTTTTTTGGCTCCATGAACAAAATCGTCGTAGACGGGGCGGTTTTGTGATAGTCCATAGGAGACGACGTAAAAGATGACTAAAGGCAGGATTAAATCGGAAAGATAAAGGAGAATTTTCATCAAAATACCTTTTGAAAGCTGCTTGTTACTATTTTATGTCTAAAGAAAGACAGACAGACCCCAAATGCAGGGGAGGATATAAAAAGAAGAGAAAAAGGATGAAATAAAAAAGGAATACGGTAAAAGTTTGGATTCCAATGAATGGAAATCCATGTTAACAGCATACCTTGAAAGGAAATCTACTTTCGAGGCAAACAATGATTCTTCATGTGGTAAACCGCGGAGAGACGCTGGCTTCCATTGCCGCTTCCTATGGCGTATCCGAAGCCAGGCTTCAGTATGACAATCAGTTAGATGATCCGGCGCAGCTGGTACCTGGTCAGGCGCTGCTTATTTTGCTGCCGGAAGCGGTTTATACCGTTCAGCCTGGCGACACAATTTATGGGATTGCTCAAAGTCAGGGAATTTCAGTGAAACAGCTTGTGCGGAATAATTCATGGCTGCTTGGTCAGGAAACGCTGGTTGCCGGAGAAACACTGGTCATCCGGTATGAAGGGGAGCCTTCAGTAAATTTGAGATTAACCGGGTATGCCTATCCGTTTACAAGAACGTCTACTTTGCAAGAGGCGTTGCTGGAAATCCAAGAGCTTTTGATCTTCTCGTATGGTTTTACCGTGGAAGGCGCCTTGATCCCCCCACTAAATGAAACGGCAATCCGCGAACAGGCAAGGGAATTTGGCGTGGATACGATTCTAGTGCTGACTCCTTTTGGGGAGGATGGGCAGTTTAACAATAACTTGGTCAAGGTATTGGTGGAAGATCAAGCAGTCCAGGACCGGGTGATTGCAGAACTGCGGCAAAATGCGTTAGAAAAGGGATACCGGGGAATCGACGTGGATTTTGAGTTTATCCTGGCGGAAAACCGAGTGGAATATGCTGTTTTTGTGGAGCGGCTGCGTCAAGCGGTCAGCCCAGATGGACTGACGGTATCGGTGGCGTTAGCCCCGAAGGTCTCCGCCGACCAGCCGGGACTTCTATATGAGGGGGTCGATTACCAGTTGCTGGGAGAGGCCGCAGACCGGGTGTTTTTGATGACATATGAGTGGGGATATACATATGGATTTACAGGTCAATGGTAATAATGCGAGGGTACAAATCCAGGGAGAAGTTAGCGTTTTCCCGGTTTCCTTTTCGGTTTGGTTCTGTTTTCTCATATTCGGCACGTTCTAAAACTTTTTTCAACAGTTCATTTTTGGCGGCTGCGTCTTCAATTCCTTCATAGGCTTCCATAATTTCTTTCGCTGCTGGCGCAAAGGCTTTTTGCGCTTCTTCGGCAGCGTACAGATTGGATAATTTCCGATCGAGCTCCTCCAGGTCCTTTTTCAGTTCGAATTCCTTTCGGGAAAGCAATTCCAAGCGCCCTTGGAAAATCTCAACGGTATAGATGCCTTTTTCCAGAAAATCATAGGCGTTATTTTTTTGGTCGTTTAAACCCTTTAACTCGCCTTGGAGTTTGGAAACATTAGACTTTAGGAGTCCGACCTGGGGGAGCTCCGGATGTTGACTTGTGGCGCAGTCCATCTCATATTTTTCCAACCAGCTGCGGAGGGAAGAAATGAGGACTTCTTCCACCAAATAAAGAGGAGAAGAAATGTTATTGCAGTAGCGGTTGGGGCATTTCAGGGCGGCATAAGGTGTTTTTGTGGATGGCGCAAGGCGTGTCATCAGCGCACCGCATTTTTTGCAGTAAATAAGACCGGCCAAAGGATTTTGCAGATTCGCCGGTGTGGAAATCGGATTGCGATTATGTTGTTTCATGATTTGCTGTACTCTTTCAAAGGTTTCTTCGGTGATGATAGCTGGATGTATTCCGTCTACGTAAATGCAGTCCGTTGACGGGGTACGGATTTTTTTCAGCTGTCCGTCTACATATTTTTTGATTTCTTTTCGATAAGACCACCGGAGCTTTCCGGCATATACAGGATTTTGTAAAATATCGCTGATACTGGCGCGGGACCAGGTATCCCGGCGCATAGGAGGAATTCGCATTTCGTCGAGTTTACGGGCGATGGAGGTCATTCCCATACGCGTCCCTTCGCAACCGTCGACATACCAGCGGAAAATCAAGCGAATCACATCAGCTCGCTCCGGGTCAATTTCCAGGGTATAGCCTTTGTCGTTGGGGATTTTGACCTTTTTGTATCCGTAGGGCGCAACGCTGGACAGAAACTTTCCTTCTTTGGCGGACGCGACTCGTCCCCGCTGAATGCGGCGATTGATGGTCTTGTACTCTCTGCGGCTCATAAAAAGACCGAACTCGAAATACTCTTCGTCAAATTCGTTGTTCGGGTCATATGTCTTTGTTGGAGTGATGATCTTGGTATTCCCAATTTTAAATGCTTCGGAGACGATGCCTTGATCTTTGGTATCTCCACGGGCGAGACGCTCTACCTCCATAACTAACACTCCAGCCCAGCGGCCAGACATCACTTCCGTGATTAGCTGCTGCATTTTGGGGCGTTCGGAAATAGTCTCTCCGGAAACAATCTCTTTATAGATAGCGGTTACATTCAGGTGGTGTTTCCTGGCAAATTCGGACAAGGCTTTTTCGTGCCTGGCCAAAGTTTCTCCTTCGCCGCGGGCTTCCAGTTCAACGTCTGCCCGGCTTTTGCGGAGATAGATCAGATATTCTTCGATGGATATCATCCTTCCTGGTATGAGTAGTAGTGATGGAAATATTTTCAATAAATCGTTTGGGTTAACGTAGAGGCTAGCTCTTTTTTTGTTCGATTCTGTTTTGAATATCTTGTTTCAATTTATCAGCGGCATTGCTGGACGTTAATGAGTGCAGCTGATAATAAGCAATACTTCGCAATTTCTGAACACGCTCATTTGCTGGGAGCTTTTGGCGGATTAGATCTGCATTCATACTTTCAAGATTTACTAAAACAATGAGCTGTTCTACACTGGCAAAATCCCGTATATTTAATTTTTTATGTCCAGTTTCTTCCCGCCACTGTTTCGCTGTTTTACCAAAAAGCGCGACATTGAGAATATCGGCTTCTGTGGCATAGGTATAGTTTTGTTCCTGCTTTGTTAGCTCAGGCGTAATGAGAAATTCTTTTATAGCGTCTGTATGAATTCGATAATTAATTTTTGATAATTCCCGCTTTGTATCCCAACCCAATTCGAGGCGTCGGGATTCCTCTGTTTTAAGCCGTTGGTAGTCTTTGATTAAGTATAATTTGAATTCCGGCGATATCCATGAAGCAAATTCAAAGGCTATATCAGAATGTGCATAAGTACCGCCATAACGTCCAGCTTGTGAAGTGATGCCAATCGCGGACATTCGTTCAATCCACTGCTTTGGGGTCATAATTAAGCGGCCAGGCTCACTTCTAACCGTCTGGAATTCCAGACGGTTAAAATTTGGGTTGTATAGGGTTTCCCACGTTGCCAGGAAATCTATGGTAGAATAAGAACTCATCCAGTTGGATATCACGATTCTGGGTTCATCCGGATCTTTTCTTTTGGCAATATCGGTCAGAGAAATATAGTCGCTGGTATTTTCTTGATTCATAATGACGGATATTTCTATACCATTTGCATTTAATTTCATGCGCTTCTCCTCGTGCTTTGCAGCTTTCTTGTTATAATCCGGTACGAATAGTTAGGAATCCAAGTAGAGCCCTAACTACCCAAAGAGATTAATATTCTAAACCATATTGAGATTTAGAGGTCAACTTGCCGCCCTGGAAGACAAGAGTTGCGGAGCCGCTGTATTTTCCTGATCCAGTCCATTGATACATAACGGTGTGAGAACGGCTGCCGGGGGTGCCGGATTCGGAGATCAGTTCGCCGTACCCGCCGATGATTTCGACGGCTTCATTATAGGTAATTCCGATCTTCAAGGAATTGAACTCGCCTCTCGTGATGGAGGGAGAGTTATAGGCCTCGGTTGTTTCCGGTTCGGAAGCGCCGGGGGGAGTCAGGAAGAACTCATTTTGAAAGTCAGAATTTTCCAAAACAGCGGTTAAATATAGGCGTTCATAATCGCCGGCAGCATTCCATTCTTCTTTGATAGATATTTGGATGCCGTCTTGCGATAGATCCGTATTCAGTAAATTGACAATGGCGCGTTTGATTCCAATGGAATTTAAAAAAGTAGTTGCGGCAGTATAAAAGGAGCCTCCAGAAGAAAGGTCTTGAATTTCTTCAAGTATCATTTCAATGGCTTCCAGCTTGCCGGAAGTTTGGTTAGTGAAACAATAGACATAAGTGTTTCTGGTATCTTTGTAGGCTGTTCCTAATTTTATACATGTAATGTTATATCCATTTCCCTCGGACGTATCGCCGATTTCCCACAAGGGATCTTCCGGGTCATAATATTTGTTTTGGCTGTATGCCAGAACCATATCTGCCTGCATCTGCTCAAACAATTCGGAATCGGTAAAAGGAAAGGCGGCCGGTGCTTCCGGAGCAGAAGAGAGAGCTTCTGTTTCCAGCGGCGTGGTTTCGGGTACAGTGGTAGTAGCTTCTTCCGTGGTAGTAGTTTCCACCGAAGCAGCAGTCTCCAAAGAGGTAATAGCTTCGGATGTGTTTTCCGCATTAGAAGCGCAGGCGGATAAAGCGATACAGCCCGCCAGTAAGATTCCAGTAAATTTCTTTTTCATATTTCGTCCTCCCAAGACATATTTTTCAATTTTAGTCGGATAAATTCTTCTCGATATCCCAGCAAACGGGATAACTGTTCCACTGAGTAGTACGGATGCTCCAAAATAACTTCCTCAGGGATAAGCAGTTCGGCCGCAAAAATATTTGCCTCTTGTTCTAAGCCGGGGAGAAGCAGGGTTTTTTCGCGCAGGAAATAGCAGTTCTTTTTTCGGTGCATGACAGCATGCCCCAATTCATGAGCAAGTACCATGCGGGATTCCCATTCGTCCAAATTTTGGTTTAGAAATATATATTTGTGATTTTTTAGGAACATATAGCAACCTAAGCATTCACCGATATTTCCTATTTGAACGATAATCTTTAAATATTCGGCCAGTTTAAATGGATCTCGTGTTTCAAATATATGCACGTAATGTGCAACATTTTTCTTGATTTTGTCGAGCAAGGAAACGATCACCTACTTTTTATTTTTGAGTGGATTATATTTCTCTTTATTAATTAGTTTCAAACGTTGTAATGCAATTTCCAATTCGCCGCGGAAGAGCTCCAGAGATTCCGGGGAAAGCGGTTCGCCGTCATAGGAAGCAGAGCCATCGGCGCCGGAAGAAATTTTTTTCATAATATTATCCAGGTCTTTTTTGATATCTTTTTCATCTTTTGACGTAAGATCTGTTTTTAAAGAGTGAGCGTTATCTGTATTATTCATGAGATCGTTCACGGTTACATGAAAGTAGTCGGCAATTTTTTGCAAACGTTCGGCGGAGGTACTGCTATTTCGTAATTTCCCAATAGAGCCGCGGCCAAAACCGAGTTCCTTTTCAAGTGCTGTTACGGCGATATTTTTTTCATCGCATAATTTCTTTATGGTTTCATACGTAGTCATAAAATGTCTCCTTGAGATGTAGAAGAAAATCTACAAAACATCTTGACAACGTAGAAAATTAGCTATATTATAATTAAAAGAAGTAGAAAATAATCTACGAAGAAGATGTGAAGAATCTGTGAGCGAGTTGTGATATATTTAATTATAGAATATTTTCTATTTTGTGTCAAGAGAAAGGTAGAATATTTTCTTTTTGTCAGCTTAAAAAAGGAGGAGGTGAAAGATTTGCTTTATAACAATGTTGTTGATATATGTGAAAAGAGAGGAATTACACTTTGCAGATTAGAAAAAGAGCTGGGTTTTGGAAATGGAAGCGTTCGAAAATGGAAAGAATGTGAGCCTGGGATTCAGAGAGTGATGAAAGTGGCGAAGTATTTAGGCGTTTCCGTCGGGCGCTTGTTGGAAGATGAAATTGCTTAATGTGTTGTCTGTGGACGCGGGTGTGACGTAATTGTTATATAAATAGAAAGTGAAGCCAAAAAGGCAGCAAAAGATAGATTCGGTGGAAAGTTGGACAATCTGTCTGGAATATTTTAAAAGGGAGGTGAAATAACATGTCGGAACCGGTAAAAGAAATAAAGATAGGGAATGCACTTGTCCGCTTTCATGATGATTATTGCCGCGGGCAGACAAAAGCAGAAGCGCAAGAGATTATCCAGGATATTTCGAAGTTTGTATGTGCCCAGCTGATAAAGCAAAATGAGACCGCGTAAGCGGTCAGAGGGGGACAAGCTATTTTTTATGAGTTGGAGGTTGATAAAGATAAGAGAGTAATACGTAAGGAACAAAAAAGTACGTTTGATGTTTAGAATCTGATGTTTTTGAGTATGTGTGATCATGTGATGCGAGAAGTAAGTCTATTAGGTGTTGTTTTATGAAGCTTTGGAGTTGATGGGAATGAGAGATAGTGTGTTGTTTTATCGCAGTTTCTGGGAGGCGGTCAGAGAGCTTGAGCCGGAGGGACAGGCCAGATTGATAAAGGCGATTATGGAATACGGGCTGGACGGAGTGGAGCCGGAGATTGGCGGAGTAGAAAAGGCGCTATTTCTTTTAATCCGTCCACAAATTGATGCCAATAACCGACGATATGAAAATGGGAAAAACGGAGGGAGGCCCAAACAAAAGCAGAATGAAAAGCAAGAAGTATCCGAGTTGGAACCAGAAGAAAATCAAATAGAAACCGAACAGAACCAGAAAGAAAAGAAAAAGGAACAAGAAAAGGAAAAGGTAAATTCTTCTGCAACGGAGAAGGAATCATCTTGCGTGGAAAGTTTTTCTCTCAATGACGGAACGGAATACATGATATCGGAGAATGATGTGGAACTATTCCAGCAGCTCTATCCGGAAATTCATGTGAAACAGGAGTTGAGAAATATAAAAGCATGGTGCCTGGCTAATCCAGAGAAACGAAAGACCCGGTCTGGGGCGAAACGTTTTTTGAATTCCTGGTTGTCCCGAGCACAAAACAGTGCAAAAGGCAATCGCTTTCGGAGTGAATCGCCGAATCGATTTCATAACTTTCATCAACGAGAAACAGACTATGACGCTCTGTTAATGCAAGAGGAAAAAAGGCTTTTTGAAGAATGCGGAGGAATGGATGACGGCAAAAGAATATTTAGGTCAACTTAAGAGTTTGGAGAGGAAAATACATCATAAAAAAATGGAGTTAAAAGAGGCGGAATCGTCTGTCGGAATCTCATTTCGTCATAACGGCGAGCACGTTCAGACTTCATTTTCCGGAGCAATGGGTGATTATACGGGGAGACAGGCGGTTCGGATTTTGTCTCTAAAAGAAACGATTGACCAGAAAATTATCGAGTATTTGGAATTGAAAAATCAGATCGTGGATCAGATTCATGATTTGCGCGAGGGGATATACATCGATATTTTGTACCGGCATTATGTCCGAGAAGATGGAGATTTTGCGCAAATAGCGGATGATATGGGATATTCTTATAAGTATATCATCAATAAGCATGGGGAAGCGCTTAGTGCTTTCGAGCGGATTCATCCAGAATTATTTCTGACCAATGAGTGTAAATAATGGAAAACAGATGGAACCATTTGTTTTTACATATGATATAATCATAGTATGAAAACAGGCAACCAGAAATGGGAGCCTGTTTTTTGCTCTTTACTCCATCGAATGCGTGATGATCGAACGCACTTGGGCAATCAGTTTCTGAAAGTGGGTCCAGCCAAAGCCTACTGGCTTTTAGAAACTTTTTGATATATTCATAAAGAGTAGAAAGGAGAAGAGATGGGAGATCAAGTATGACATTGCAGGAATTCCAAAATGTGCTTTTGTCCGTCACGGAAAATGTATACCATTTTGAAGCAGCGGAAGCATCAGAAAAATATGTAGTCTGGCGAGAAATTGGAGGGCGGGCGCTTATGGCTTCCGGCCATCGCCGGGAAGTGATTCATGAAGTGCAGGTGGAATTCTGCACGAAGGAAGAATTTGATCCAATGCTGGAGGGGTTGCTGAACGCATTGGAAATGGCAGAAATTGTTTTTGAGGAGCCCCTGGTGGAATATGATTCAGAAACAAAACAGATCCGATATACGATTTATTGTGAGATCGTTTGATCATATCAATTGAAATAATAGGCTTTGGCAAATGGAAGAAAGGCTGTAAAAGCAGCAATGAAATTCTAAAACACACATTTACGAAAAAAGAATGAATTAGGAGGTTTTTATTATGGCATCTTTTGGAGCAAAATACATTAACTTTGCACCGGTAAAAAGCGAACCGGCAAGCGCACTTCCCACGTATGATACGAAGGTGGAAATTGGAAAACTGGTAAAGGCGGATTTGACCGTAAATATTGCAACCGGTGAGCTTTATGCCAACAATATGCTGGCAGAGAAAGCAGACGAATTTATTAGCGGAACCCTGGCAGTGGAAGTGGACGATATGGAAAAGGAGACGGAAGCTGCGGTATATGGTTCTGCATACAGCGAAGGTGAGCTGGTAGACAATGCGGCGGATATTGTCCCTTATGGTGGTCTGGCGTATTACAAAACTCTTCGCAGAAATGGGACGCCGGTTTATGAAGCATATTACTATCCGAAGGTGAAAGCAATCTTGAGCACCGATTCGGCGGCTACCAAGGGCAGCAGCATTACATTCACCACGAAGCCATTGAGTTTTACTATTTATGAGCCGAATACGGGAGATTGGAGATACCGGAAAGAATTCGATACAGAAGCAGCGGCTATCGCTTATGTAGATCAGAAATTAGGGGTTGTCCAGGTCCAGGCGTAATTAAAAAACAATAGACAAGCATAGCTTCCCTGGAATATTTTATCCGGGGAAGCTTATGGAGGTAGAACGGTGTTTGCAAAATTCACAGAAGTGACATTTAGTGGCAAGACATATCGTCTGGCATATACGGCAAAAGCAATGTTTGAGATTTCAGATTTTGCCAAAGACAAGGAAATCATGGAAATTTTGATGGATCATACAAAAGAAGGTTTTTCCCTATTCTGTCAGACGGCGGAGGCTATGTCTCAGGCAGCGGAAGAACTCCGGCGGTATGAAAGCGGCCAAGAGGGCGCGGTATTAACGGCGAAAGAAATTCAAATGATGGCCAGGCCAGTAGACCTTTTAAATTTGAAAGGTGCGATGACAAAAGCGATCGCATATGGTTTTGGTCGGGAAATTCAAGAAGAAAACGATGAAGTTGACGTGGGCCTTGCAGAATTGCAAAAAAAAACAAAGTAACGCGGGCAGAGTTTTTATCCATGGCGTTATTGATGGGGCTAAGCGTAAAAGAAGCGGAATATATGTCCCCAGGGCGAGTCTATGATTTGATGGAACTTTATCTTAAAAGGAGAGGTATCAGGAAAGAAGAGGAGCAGTAGACGACTTCGATATCTTCTCTTTTTACGGTTACTTATATTGTGAGATGTCAAAATGTATTGAGGTGTAATATGGCAACGGAGACAATTAGCACTCGGATTATATTAGAAGGGGAAGCAGAATATAGGCGGAAATTAAAAGATATTAATGCGCAGTATAGTCTTCTGAAATCCGAATTGAAAGAATTCAAAAATGAATCAGCGGGAAGCGCCAATGCACTCGCTACATTGGAAAAAGCAGTAGAAATTTTGTGCCGCTCTCAAGAAAGCTTAAAAGAAAAACTGGAGGCTTCCAACGCGGGACTGCAGAATGCTCAAAAGAATCAGGAGAAATATGCCCAAAAAATTGCGGAAGTTCAGGAAAAGCTGGAACAAGTTATGCAGCGCCAAGAGGATTTGGGGGATATTACAGAGGACACGGCGGAAGAGCATGCCCGACTGACCGCAGAGCTGGAGCATTATCAGCAGGTTTTACAAAATGCAGAGACAGGAATGCAGAAGGCGACGGAACGTGTTGAGCAGTGGCAAGGACGAGTAAACCGTGCAGAGAACAGCCTGGCACGGCTGTCCCAAGAACTAGAAAACAACCAGGGATATTTGGAGGAGGCTCGCCAAAATACCGATCAAGTGGCAGACAGTATTGATGAATATGGCCACCGCGTTCGGAGCGCATCGGATAATTCAAAAGGTTTGGGAAAGGCAGTCGATAGCTTTGCAAAAGCACTGAAAGATTCCGGGGTAAATGCAGCGCTGGGAACGGTAAAAGATGTCCTTCTGGATTGCGTAAAAGCTTCTTCCCAATTTGAATCGGCTGTTGTAAAAGTAGGATCGATTGCAGGCGCTAATGCGGTGCCTTTGGAGACGCTGAAAGATCAGATGATACAGTTGTCGAATGAAATGGGAATATCGGCTTCGGAGATAGCAGCGTCTACATATAATGCTGTGGCAGCTGGTATTGATGCGGCGGATTCTGTGCAATTTGTGGAACAGGCAACAAAGCTGGCTGCCAGTGGTTTTATCGATACAAAAGATGCGTTGGATATCCTTTCCACCGCGGTCAACACGTATGGATTGGAGACGTCACAGGCTGCTCAATTATCGGATTATTTAATTACTACACAAAATTTGGGGAAAACAACGGTAGCGGAACTTGCTTCTAATATGGAGCAGGTGATTCCAGCCGCCGCCGCTTATCACGTGGAAATGGACAATCTGTCCGCAGCTTACGCAGTTCTTACTTCCCATAGTATTTCTACCGTTGATTCTACGACATATTTAAAAGAAATACTAAATGAGCTGGGAGACTCTGGAAGTACGGTATCAAAGGTTTTGCAGGAACATACCGGGAGCTCTTTTGCCACGTTAACCAAAAAAGGAATGTCGCTCGGCGATATTATGAAGATTCTCGGAGATAGTGTCGGTGGAAATAAGAAAAAGTTCACAGAGCTATGGAAAAGTTCGGAAGCCGGGGTGGGCGCACTATCTCTTTTGGAAGCTGGAACGGAAGAATATAATTCCGTATTAAAGCGGATGGATGAGAGCACAGGTGCCGCAGATCGCGCTTTTGAAGAGATGGCGGACACAACGGAATCTGCTAAAAAACGGATGGAGACTGCCTTTGAAAATTTAAAGGCCGCAATCGGAGACCAGTTGTCTCCGGCACTGCAGAGTCTTTCGGAAGCAGGAGCGGAAGCTTTTACCTGGGCCACTGGTTTTGTACAGGACAATCCGGAACTCGTTTCTTTGATTACGGCAGTCGCGGTTGGACTTGGAACGATGACGATTGCAGTGACTACCTATAGTGCGGTGAAAGCGGCAGCGATACCGATTATCGCTAGCTTTAACCAGGTACTGAAAGCGAATCCAGTCGTATTAGTCGCAACAGCAATTCTTTCCCTTACTACTGCGATTGGAGCTTTTATAGCTACGGCAGGTGATTCGGAATCCGAAACGGAAGCTTTGGTTCAAAAAACGAAGGAACTGAGAGAATCCGTCGACGAAACGATCGTTTCCTATGGGGAGAAGCAAGAGGAAATAAAAAAAGATTCCGCGGTCCAAAAAGAATTGGCGTCAGAACTTTCGAAACTGATCGGCCAAGAAAATAAAACCGTTGAAAGCAAACATCGAATTTCGGAAATCGTAGCGCTTTTGAATAAAGAGGTTCCAGGTCTCTCCTTGGCGTATGATGAACAGACCGATTCCCTTAACATGACGACGGATGCTTTGGATAAATTGCTCGAAAAACAGGCGGAAGAGGAAAACTACAATGCGGCTGTGGAAGCACGGGCAGAACTTCTGAAGCAGCGGGCAGAGGCAGCGGAAGCGGTAGAAGAGGCAGAACGAAGGCTGGCGGAAGTGCAGAGCCAAATGACAGAAGATATGGAGGAGCATTCCAATACTCTTTTGATGCAGGAAGCTTCTGGATATAGCCAGGTGAAAGAGGAAGTAGAAGGCTGTCGGACTGCATATGAGGAGGCGAAAGAGGCCCTTGCGTCAATTGATACACAGTTGGCGTCTTCCAATGACGTGATCACCCAACATCAATTAAGTGTTGCTGGTATGAGCGAAACTACTTTAGCGCAGAGGGATGCGTTATTGGAATCTGCAGCGGCGCTGGGGGAAAACAGCGAGCGATATGCCAATGTGCGGGAAGAAATTGCTGGACTGGACGAAGCTTACCTTACCCATGTGGCGGAACAACAGGTCAGAATAGAAGAGATCCAAGAACAACAACAACTTCTCAGAGACGAGTATGAGGCTACAAAGAAAAAAATAGAGGAAAATCTGACCGCAGAAATGGGTATGTTCGAGACCATGAGCACAAAGGCGGATCGCAGTATTGAGGAACTGATGGGAAGCTTGGATAGTCAGCTTGACTACATGGATAATTATACGGATAATATTTCAAAGTTAATAGAATGGAATGTGGATAAAGGACTTATTCAAAAATTGTCAGATGGTTCGCAGGAATCGGCTAAGATTTTGCAAGCTCTGGTAGACGATGGAGGAGAACATATTCATGAGTTTGTTGAGAAATTTAATGCGGTAGAAGAGGGAAAGAAAACCTTTACAGATAATGTGCTTGCGATGCAGACAAATTTTACTGTTGCGGCATCTTCTATGGCAATAGATGCGGTAACAGCGGTAGTTTCTATGAATTTACGGGAACAAGCTTATGAGGCGGGACTGAATAATGTGAAAGGGTTTATTGAAGGGTCCAGCTCTATGAGGCGATTGGTGATTACTACTTATTCCAGCCTGGCAAGCGCCGCAATTGAAGCGGCAAGGAAAAAATTCAATCAGAATTCTCCCTCGAGGGAATTTCACAAAATTGGCGCCAATAACGTGATCGGCGCCATTGAGGGAACAGAAGAAGAACGTCCGGCCCTGGAACGGACTTATGAGAATGCGGCGCAGGTTGCTATGCAAGCTTATGAAAAGCAAGCGATAAAGATGAAACAGGAGATGGAAGCAAAACAATACATCAGCTACACTTCCTCTGCAGCAATCCGAAACCGTCCTGAATCGGCGTATCCGGAATTTGGCTTGTCCCAATCGACAGCGCAGGCAATTGGGCGTTTGGTAGAAAAAATGGAACAAAATCAAGGTGGCAGCGTGACCCAGAATGTAACGATTGTAAATCCAGAGCGGACTCCGGCAGAGAATGCGAGAGCCTTGAGAAAAGTAGGGAGGGAGTTAGCATTTGGCGGATAAAATACGTTTCCATTTTCATAATGGAAAAACCGATTTTTCAGTAGGCGATAATGAATTTGGAATCATTGATTACAGTGGCATTGAGGCTGCGGAATATGATATACAGAAAAAAGAGAATATCAGCGGATATGGAAGCCGGCTAACCAAAAGAAAGATATCCGGCCGGGATATCAGCCTTACAGCCGAGTATAAATTTCGAGACGGGAACACATCAAGGGTTAGGGAATTTTTGCTCGCATTCTTTTCTCCGTTGTCCTCCGGTGTGTTAACGGTGGAGAATGCGGGAAAACGTTGTGTAACGGCGTACGAGGTAGAAAAGTTTGAATATAAATATACGAATATTCATGAGCGGGTCCGTTTTCATTTAGAGTTGACCTGCCTGGATCCGGCTATGCTGGCGGAGTATTCAGAATCGGATCAGATGAGTACATGGATTGGCGGATGGAAGCTAAAATTTACCCTGCCCTTCTGCTTGCGCCACCGTGGGCCGAAACAGAAGACGATCATCAATGGAGGACATTTGGATACGCCGATACAG
Source organism: Hominifimenecus sp. rT4P-3 (assembly GCF_051055405.1). GTDB lineage: Bacteria > Bacillota > Clostridia > Lachnospirales > Lachnospiraceae > Pseudolachnospira. The sequence goes on from NZ_CP167068.1 coordinate 79,022, forward strand.
GTCATTTTTCAGGGTCCGGCGGAAAATCCCCGGATTATCAATCATACTACAGGAGAACGGATGATCGTTAACCGGACTTTGACAGAAGGCGATTTTTTACATATCAATACGGATCCCGGCAATATCAGCGTACAAATTGAAAGAAACGGCAGTTTAGAGGATGCGTATGGGTATATTGATTTAGACACGGACTTTTTTCAACTCCGTCCGGGAGAAAATAGAATCGAATACGGTACAGACAATGAACTGGACCCGCAGCAGGTGGTAATCATCCATCGGGAGCGGTATCTGGGAATATAGGAGGTAATATGGCAGAAACATATGGTTTTTTTGATGGTGATACGGAGTATGGGCAGGATGAATTAAACCGATACTTTGACAATATCTACCGCTCTGGAGTAAGCGTAGAGGACAGCGGGGCAATGACCTTGGCTGTGTCTCAGCTGTCCGGAGCGATTTTAGTCAATACAGGATTTGCAATCTTAAAGGGCTTTTGGTATTACAACACCAGCGCAAAGAGCCTGACGGTAACGCCTCCGACATCCGGAAGCCGGATAGACCGAGTCGTTGTGCGGCTGGTCTATGCCAGCAAGTCTATCTCGGCGGTCGTCGTTCCGGGAACAGCATCGGCCCCTCCGGAGTTGGCGCGTAATAGCGCATATTATGATCTATCCTTGGCACAGCTTACCGTTAAAGCGGACGGGACAATCGCGATTAAAGACGAGAGGACGGACCCTGATCTTTGCGGGGCAATTCGGCCGAAAAACTTATCCGAGTTTGAGACTTGGTTTGAAGGCTTACAGTCAACTGCATGGCGAAATATTTATATTAGCCAGGATGAACCGGAAAACCCGGAAGCGGGCAGTATTTTACTGCAGATTACAGACGCGGCAGTGCCTCCCGTGGGAGTTTGAACATGAATACGGCAATCCGATTTTTTGACCAGAGCTTAAATTTTTTGGGGGAAATCCAGAATTATATTTCCCTGCGTTATACTTGCAAATGGTCTACATATGGAGCCTTTACAGTTGTATTGTCTGGCGTTCCTCCTCTGGCTAAGATGGATAATATCCTTATGTTGGGCAAGGATCAGCGAAAAAATGGAATTATTAAATATGTGCAGTACAATCAGGCATCCGACGAGACCACAATCAAGGGACATTCCTTATTATGGCTTTTAAGCAATCGTATCACTGTACCGCCAGACCTAGCCTATCATACGGTCGCTGGTACAGTTGGCGAAATCATGGCGGCTTATGTTCGTACAAATGCAGCCACTCCCACGGAGCCTGCAAGGAAAATCCCGCAGTTAGAAATAGGGAATATATCAGGGGTTGGAGGTACTACTCGGTATCAGACCCGATATAAGGTATTATTGGACGAGATTACAACACTATCCAAGGCATCTAACATTGGCGTCGGTGTGGAGCTTGACTATCATCAAAAAAAACTGGTCTTTATGGCCTATGAGGGATTGGACCGATCGGTCAACCAGACGGTCCGATCACCATACATTCTTAATCCAGCACATTATAATGTAACCAACGTCGTAGTGACAGAAAACGACATAGGAACAAAGAATTGCGCTTATGTTGGCGGAAAGGGTGAGGGAGCGGAACGATCCATCCATATTGTAAACCCAGAGCTTACCGGATTTGCCAGAAGGGAACTTTTTGTCGATGCACGGGATATGGAAAGCGCGCTGGATTTGAGGGAGCGTGGACTGCAAAAACTTGCCGATACTGTGAAAGCAGACAGCTATGAATATGATACTGTTATGGGTGATTACGGTATTCGGTGGGATCTGGGAGACTTTGTTACATTACATGATAAAAATTTTGGTATTACCCGAACGGATCAGATCACGGAAGTAGAAATAGCAATAGAGAATACGGGGACGACAATTACCCCCACTTTTGGGATACCGGAAAAGACATTAGCAGAAGTTTTAACGCCAACAGGCGGTATAGTGGAATAGGAGGCAGCATGGGAACTACACATAAAACAGACTTTAAGGTTTTTAATGGGACAGATTATGACCAACATTATTTTTCGACGAGCGCCGATCAGGTAAACACGAATAGCGGTGGGACGGTAGAAACAGCTTTAACGTCTTTGCAAAACAGCAAGATAAATTGCAGTGATATTGTCCTTGCGTCGTGTGTGTTGAGCTGGGGGAGTATGGGACGGAATAATGCAGGCGTCATAGAGTACGGGTATTCGGGGACAATCTCATTTCCGCCAGGATTTACGCGGGAAAATACAGTAATCCTTGCATTAATGGCCAGAGCAAACACGAGCACAAATCCAATCCCGATTTACGGAATGGATAGTTATACCGCCAGCATAGAGGTAACCTTGTATGGAATTTATGTGAATTATCACCCATATGCCACGTCTGTGGATGTGCCATTCAGCTTTATGGAGTGTCCGATATATGTACAAGCGGTACTATTAAAAAAGAACGGCATGTATATCGGCTTGTCTGAACCGGCGGTCGGCTAAAGGAGGCCATATGTTTACAATTAAAAATAACAGAATTGCGATTACCCGCGGTGACACAGCAATTATTAAAGTAGAGTTGATGAACCATACCTGGGCCGAAGGTGACCGGATGTATTTTACGGTTAAAAAGCACGCTGGAAATACCGATATTACAATCCAGAAGATAATCGATGAGTTTTCGGATGGTCTGGCGAATATCTACCTTTCCCAGTATGACACAAATATCCCGGCGGGTGATTATGTCTACGACTTGCAATGCAATCTTGCGGATGGCCGGATTGATACGATTGTCGGGCCGGAGGAGTTTCAGGTTCTGGAAGGAGTAACGGATGATTGAGGCCAAAGTAATTCCGGTCGGTGTAATCCAGGAAAATATCTCAATTGGCCGTGGTCCAAAAGGTGACAAAGGCGATATGGGAGACGTTACTCCGGAGGCGGAAGCAGCCAAAAGCGCAGCACAGAATGCCGCGGAGACGGCCAGCGCTGCTGCGGGCATGGCGAATACGGCAGCGTCGAAGGCTCAGAACGCGGTGACACAGATGGAGACGATGGCAAGAGAGATTCTTTTAAGTGCACATCCGGTTGGCTCTATTTATATGGGTACAAGCAATGTCAATCCGGGAACACTTTTTGGAGGTATCTGGGAATCCTGGGGGAGTGGACGGGTACCGGTTGGGGTGAATGGTTCGGATGTGGATTTTGACGGTGCAGATAAGACAGGCGGCGTGAAAACGATCAATCTGCAGCACAGTCATACAGTAGATAGCCACAGCCATACGATTGCACATACGCATACGGTGAATAGTCATAACCATACCACCGGAAGTCTGACATTAAATATAAATCAAATTCCGGCCCATTCGCACACAATGACATCAGCACTTGGATGGCCTGGAAATGGTGATGCAGGTGGAGATATGTTTTCTGGATGGGGGGCGAATAGCTGGCCCAAATTTACACTGGTTAAAAATACAAATAATGCTGGTGGGACACAATCCCACAATCACGGCAATACAGGAGATGCATCTCCTGCGACAAGCGGTTCTTCGACGGCGAACAGTGGTGGCACATCTCCGGGGACGAGTTCTCAGCTTTCTGCATCACAGGGAATCATGCCGCCGTATATTACCTGTTATATGTGGAAGCGGATTGCTTAAGGAGGGGTACAGTGAGAGATAATCAAGAAATAATCAAAGTTAAATTAAGCGCAGAAGAAACATTAAGCGGTACCTCCAGCGTCGGAAAAGGCGAGAAGGGAGATAAAGGCGAAAAGGGAGATACGGGAGACGTTACCCCGGCAGCTCAGGCGGCTATGACGGCAGCCCGGCAAGCAGCTGTAAGTGCAGAGGCTGCGAAAAATGCAGCCCAGAATGCAGCGGAGACGGCTAATACAGCAGCGGAAGATGCTCAGGCAGCAATTACGCAAATTGAAACCAAAGTGAATGAAATCTTGTTACGGGCATATCCGGTTGGCTCTATCTATATGGGCACAAGTAATATCAATCCGGGGACACTTTTCGGAGGTACTTGGGAATCCTGGGGAAGCGGACGAGTACCGGTGGGGGTTCGTGGCTCAGATGAGGATTTCAACAGTGCAAATAAAACCGGTGGTGTGAAAAATACGACTCTTAGTGTCTCAAATATGCCTTCCCACACTCATACATTTACTGGAAAGGCGGTCACATCGGGCTCCCAGTCAGCAAACCATACGCACAGTATCAATATTACATCGGGCAATACGAGTCATGCCCACTCGATGCCGCAGCAAGTGATAGGCTGGCCAAAAACCCCGGGCCAAACAGCAAATACAATCCCAAACTGGGCCGGATCTTATGGCCCGTACTGTGACGCAGTACAGACAACGAGAACAGATGGATCGCATAATCATTCTGTCAGCGGTACATCGGGCAGCAACAATGTAGGACATACGCATAGCGTTACTGCAAGTGGTACCAACTCATCAACAGGTGATGGAAGTGCCTTTTCCAACATGCCACCATATATTACTTGCTATATGTGGCTGCGAACTGAGTAAGCGGATCAAGAGGGGATAGATTTGAATAGAAGGCCCCATACCTCCTAGCAATGTGTCCAAGGGGCCACATTTCATAATATTTGAAAGGGGAAAGGATATGTCAGAATGGGAAGTCGTTGGGGTACTGGTTGCATTATTAGGATTAATAGCAGCCATTGCTGGACCGTTGATAAAACTGAATACATCAATAACCACCCTTACGGTAACCTTAAAGGACTTAAATGATGATATCGATGATTTAACAGTCAAAAATACGAAATCTCATCAGAGGTTGTGGGACCACAATGAAGAGCAGGATAAGAAATTAAATGATCACGAAATGAGGCTTACAATTGTGGAGAAAGAGGTAAACCATGAATAAAAGAACTATGAAACAGTGGGTAAAAGCGGCAGGCGTGAGAGCAATCAAAACCGTAGCTCAAGCAGCCATTGCCATGATCGGCACGGCAATGGTGATAGGTGATGTGAATTGGGGTATGGTTGTCTCCGCGTCGGCTCTATCGGGCGTACTATCCTTGCTGACAAGTATTGCTGGGCTGCCAGAAATCAAAGAGGAACAGGCGTGATTAATAATGATAAGAGACAAGCTTTGACTGATGCTGTCAAAAATCGGGAAGGGAAAAATATATATACCCAGGGTAGCAAGCGGGACAAAGTGGATTCTGGTTGGTCGGATTGCTCTAGTCTTGTCCAATGGGCCTATCGAAAAATTGGAATAGAGATCGGTGATAACACGGAGGCTCAGATGCAATGTAAGCAACTCTATAACGTGGCCGTGCCGATTGACGCAGGTGTACCACGAGAGGCTGATTTGATGCCAGGAGACTTACTCTATTTTAGGGGGAGAGATACCTCGCGCAGTGCAACCCAATATGTTGGACACGTAGAAATGTATGTCGGGAACGGTCAAATCAGCGGCCACGGAAGCGGCATTGGCCCAACCAGAAAAAACATGGTGAATTACTGTCAGCAGAGGCAGGCATCCTCGTCACCGGTGCCAGTGGGTAACCGGGGACTAATCTGTGTCCGTCGGGCGGCAGTGCTAACTGAGGATGATCAGCAATCCGATCAGGACTATGTAACCGATCTTTACTGTGATCTATTGGGACGGGAACCAGATTCATCTGGACTGAATGGATGGGTCAAGCAGCTGCTAGAGGGTATGAGCCGTGAGGAAGTACGCCAGGGTTTTTTACAATCGAAAGAATATCAATGGAAGCATCCATCAGAAAAATTATCAGAAATAGTGGATACAAAGTTACAGACATATGTGAAAGAATTTCAGCAGTGGATGAATATATATTTGGCTGGCCGCCTTAGAGAGCCATTAGAAATTGACGGGAACTGTGGGGCTAAGACACGAAAAGCCGCAGTAATGGCCATGCAGGTGTACCTGAATAAGATGTGCGGAGCTAGACTTGCGGTGGATGGCAGCTTTGGGCCAAAATCCAGAGCAGCCTATGAAACCGTCCGGAGAGGCCGTAAAGGGGATAATGTCCGTATTGTGCAGGGATTGCTGTACGGACACGGATATGACCCTGCTGGATTTGACGGGAGCTGCGGCGCCGGGTGTGAGAGGGCGATCAAACAGTACCAGGCCAATATGGATAGCCTTGTGGTCGATGGACATTGTGGCAAAGCCACATTTACGGAGTTGGTAAAATAGGTTGGATTTTAGAGTTTTGACGGCGGATAAAGATATTACCATTAGACTGTAAATGCATATACATACGGCCCGCCCATGGCAGTTGCTCCTCTGAATAAAGTCCGTGAGGTGGTGGAATACGCATTGACAGAGATCCCTCCGGAGAAGATTATCCTCGGCGTTCCCAACTATGCTTACGACTGGCCTCTTCCCTTTGAGCGTGGCGTGACAAAAGCAGAAACCATCGGGAATACAGAGGCTGTGCGGATTGCCAGGGAAAATGGCGTGGAGATTCAATGGGATGAGACTGCCCAAAGTCCAACCTTTACCTACCAGCGGGGAAGCGTTGACCATGAAGTCTGGTTTGAAGATGTTCGGAGTTGGCAGGCAAAGCTAAATTTGGCCCAGGAATACCGCCTTTATGGCGCAGGTGTCTGGAATTTGCTGCGAGAATTTCGGCCAGGATGGCTTTTGATGGGAGCGATGAATGAAGAACGGGAAGAATAATTGAATCAAGAGAAGCAAAAACACGCGCTCTCCTTCAACCTGCGTATGGTTGGGAGCGGCGCGTGTTTTTATGATCTATGAGATATAGAGTATGAAAAATAACTTTACTATAGATATGTACTCCCAAAAACCTCTACAGCCTTATTCCTAAGGCAGAGGTTCAAAAAATTTGACTGGAGGTACATTGAGCGCATGACAAATAAGAAAGAAGCTTTCCATAGACAATCCGCGAGGCTCCTTTTTTGACTCCAAGGAGCTGATAAACGGCCGGGAAAGACCCGTTCTATTTGCCAGCTCTTCCTGTGTGATACCAGCTTTCTGCCGGTAATACTTAATGTGGGCAAACAAATCCAGATAATAATCTACATTTTCAAATGGAATGTTCCCCTTCTTTGACAAATTCAAATCTTGTGTATCGTTCGGATAATTCATATCAGTCTCACCAAATACTATTGTATTCAAAAATCCAGTATTCATAAATAAACGTTCCGCATATTTTTGCATACTTTCCGTGACATATGTTGCGGATAAGGAACATTTTTCGGTGATATCTTATGAGATAAACGTTCTTATGATAATATTTTTTAAAAAGTGTAATATTTCATCCCAAATCCATAGTACATAGGTGAGGCAGGAAAGGACGGTGATGCGATTGTGGAAGATAGCAAAATTATTGAATTGTTTTATGCGCGTTCAGAAGAGGCAATCCAGGAACTATCAAAAAAATATGGATCGGTATGTGGTAAAATAGCGAGAAATATTTTAAATAATAATCTGGATGCGGAGGAATGTGTAAACGACGCTTATTTAGGCGCCTGGAATACGATACCGCCTCAGAACCCAAAACCGCTTCAGACTTATATCTATCGCCTGGTTCGCAACCTTTCGATTACAAAATATCATGCAAACACAGCGGCGAAGCGAAATAGTTATTACGATGTGGCGTTGGATGAGTTGGAAGAATGTCTTTCCTCCCGGATTACAGTAGAGAGTGAACTGGCGGGGAAAGAATTATCCCAGCTGCTGGATTGTTTTTTGGATACATTAGATCAGGAGAATCGAGTGATGTTTGTGCGTCGCTATTGGTATTCGGATTCGGTTGCGGATATCGCAGCGAGGCTGGGGATGAAGCCGAATCACGTATCGGTTCGCCTTTCCCGTATACGGGGGAGATTGAAAAAGTATTTACAGAAGGAGGATGTCCTATGATAAAACGGGAAGGATTATCGGAGGGTGTAGGGGGGATTTGTGAAAAATATATTCAGGAAGCGGAAGATTATACGCCAAAGGCAGCAAAAGGGCAGCCGCGTCAGAGATTTTTGGGTAAAGGGGTTCTCGCGGCGTTATTTGCCCTTTGCATGATTGCGGGCGGGATCGGTATTTTTTCCTCTTTGGGCGGAGTGACAGTAACCGCTTACGCCCATGGAACGGACGCAGAGATTACTTCCGCGGGTGTAAAGATGAACACGGGAATGATCCGCGATACAGGGGAGATGACGGGCCAACCGCTGATGTTTTACTTGTCTGGCAAGGAGATAAAAACGGTCCGCTTTTCCTGTAAAAATCAGCAAATCAATTTTATGGATTGGACGGAAAAAAGAGATGAATTTGGCCTTGCCCAAAATTTTACGGTTCCTTATGGGACGGATGAAAGCGAATATTACTATCTTTTGATCAATTGGGTTCCCAATGCCACGATTCGGGCTTTAACTGATCACAGCGATGCCACGATTCAATCGCTTCCAAAGGAGATGAGGGAAGATACGATTGTAATGGAAATTGTTTTTGAGGATGGAAAAACCGCCACAAAGGCAATTGCCATTTCCCTGCTGGATGATGGTTCGTTCCTTGCTGTTTTTGATGATTATAAGATTTCCGAAGAAGATGAGTTTGTCGCACGGCCTGACAGCAAAGCGATTCCCCGCGATGTTTTATACGCCCAGGGAGACAGCGCGGCCTGGAGTGAAGAATACCCCTTTGGCGACGCGCCTGTCATCGAAGGTGATTATCAGGACGCGGATACCCAGGAACCGGAAAGCGTCGTTCAGGCAGGTACGCTTACCTTTACGGGAACGATCATAGAAAGTGCGGCGGAGGGAGAAAAAACCGCTATCCTAATAAAAGCGGACAGCGGTTCTAAACTTCCCTATGATACGGTATATTTTTCTCTTTCCGAAAGCGACGCGGAATGGGCGGGTAAAATCGGCGCCGCGGTCCGCGTTACCTGTGAGGACATTTTTGCGGAATCGCTGCCGCCGATCGGAACCTTGATTTCGATTTCCGGCAGGGATGATTCCTGAAAAATCACTGTCTTTTCATCTGCCGGATGAAAACCAGGACGGCAATGCCTACCGCTGCCGCCCCATAGCCCAAAACCCAAAGCAGGTGTGGAAAGATGTCGCTGTAGTTGGCACTTAACACGGCTCTTTCCAATTCTACAGCATGGACAAAGGGCAGGGCATAGGCAATCCGTTTAAAGGCGCCGCCGACAAGCTCCAGATCAAACCAGGTTCCGGAGAGCCAGGCCGCGAGATTGGTTAAAAGCGCGCCGCAGATACCACCGACCTGTTTGACGTGAAAGATGCTGCCGCAAAGCAGTCCCAGCGCGATAAAAAACAGGGAAATCGGAAGAATAAACGAGATAGCGTATCCGATGGTCACAGTCAAGGGAAGTCCCAGCAGGACGGCGACTGCATAGCAGATGATGCTTTGCAGCACGGCAATAGGCAAAATGGGAAGCGCATAGCCTAAAATGAAATCCGAGGCGGTAAGCGGAGAGGTATAAAGCCTTTGCAAAAATGCGCTTTCCCTGTCCTTTGCAATCAAAGTGGCGGAAAATAAGGTCATAAAGGAAAGCCCAAACACCGTAATGCCGGGAGTAAGGCGCTCCATTTCAAACAGACTGACAGGAATATTCATCTGTATAGCATGGAGGAGAAAAATAAGGATCAGGGGAAAGCCCAATCCAAAACCTAATGTTAAGGGATCCCGCAGGATTTCTTTTGCCGTACGGCTGGAAAACGCAAGTACTTTCATTTTACCGCCTCCTTTACAAAGGATAAAAACGCTTCCTCAAATTGAGAAACGCCTGCCCTTTCTTTTAGTTCGTCAACGGTTCCCACGGTCAATAATTGTCCGCTTTTCATAATACCGACCCGGTCGGAAAGCGCTTCGGCTTCTTCCATGTAATGAGTGGTCAGGATGATGGTGATCGTGCCTTTCAAAGAGCGGATGACATCCCATAGCTCTCTTCTTGCCATTACGTCAAGGCCCAAGGTCGGCTCGTCTAAAAAAAGAATCTCCGGTTCGCTGATAAAAGCCATGGCAATGCTTAAGCGGCGCTGCCAGCCCCCGGACAATTTTCCCGCCTTTTTTTGCAGAATGCTGTGCAGATCAAACTGTTTGGATAGCTGCGCGATCTTTGCGGCTTTCTTTTCTTTCCCAAAGCCGTGGATCCCGCAGATAAGCTCTAAGTTTTCTTTTCCGGTTAAGTTGGGTGCGACGGCGGTTTCCTGCGGCGAGACGCCGATGATGGATTTTACCTTGGCCGTATCGGACACAATACTGTTTCCGTTTAAAAAGGCGTCTCCGCTGGTAGGCCTCGTCAGGCAGGACAGCATTTTGACGGTTGTTGTTTTCCCGGCTCCATTGACGCCAAGGAGAGAGAAGAGCTCGCCCTGTTGGATGGTTAAATCAAGATGATCTACGGCCACAAGGCCTTTGTATTGTTTGGTCAGGGCAGCCGTTTTTATTGCTTCCATTATTTTTCCTCCTCCTGGCAGCGGTGCTTCAGCCCAAGATAACCGTCGGTTAAGACTTTGCTGATAAATTCCATATCCCATTCCAGATAGGAAGTGGCGATCATCGTTGCGATTCCATGCACATAGATCCACATTTCCAGATGGAAAAGGAACGCATCTTCCTCGTTCAGCCCGGTATTTTTCTGGATTAGTTCGATCAGCGGCCGTACTTCTTCCATATTTTTTTCTATAGTTTCGTGGGAACGGTCACGCATAAAAAGCAATCGAAACAGTTCTTTTTCTTCTCTGGCAAAACGAATATATGCCATACCGCTTGCCTTATAGGGAGGATATTTTCCGCTGGCCATATCTTCCTCTAAATAGCTGTGGTACAGGCGGTTTGCCGCCTTTAACACTTCCTGCTGCACTTCCTCCATATTTTGGAATAAGCCAAAAATAGGCTTGGCGGAAGCGCCTAGTTTTGCTCCCAATCCTCTGGCAGTCACGGCAGAAATACCATGTTCTCTTGTCAGGTCCAGAGCGGCTTCGATCACTTCGTCTCTGGTGAATTTAAATTTTGGCGGCATCGGATACATCCTTTCGCATAATAAGAAACATATGTTGCGCAATATGTGTTTCTTATTGTATACAGAAGCGGAAGATTTGTCAAGAGAAAAGTTTTTCTGTACTATTAGTGGACAAGAGCAAACAGGAATTTACCTTTCCATTTTATAGAAAGACCTTGACTTGGAGCGTACTCTAAATGATAAGATAACTCTAAAAATAAGGGAGGCGTTTGAAAATGAAGGATTACAGCAACAGCGTCATTTTTCCCAAAGGGGAGAAGAACCCATTTAGCCAATATTTTGACGGCCAAAGCTATCTCCAAATGTTGACGGGGGAGGGCGTCGTCATTGGAAACGTGACTTTTGAACCGGGCTGCCGGAACCATTGGCACATTCATCATGCCATGCAGGGCGGCGGTCAGATTTTGCTTTGCACCGGTGGCCGGGGCTGGTATCAGGAATGGGGAAAAGAGGCGAGAGAACTCCACCCAGGAGATGTGGTTGTGATTCCTGCTGGGGTAAAGCACTGGCATGGCGCGGCGGCGGATTCCTGGTTTGTTCACCTTGCAGTAGAGGTACCGGGGGAAGAGACCAGAACAGAATGGTGTGAACCCGTTGACGAGGAGATCTATTGCTGCCTGCCATAACCCATCGAGGAAAGCAATTTGCAATTGATGGAGAAAACAGAAAGGGAGAAATTGTGATGGAGAAATCAAAGGTATATTTTACCAGGGATATCAGTCCAGCCGGGCTGAAAAAAGTTTATGGAGCGTTGAATGTCTGTTTAAAGGGAAAGGTAGCGGTGAAGATTTCTACCGGAGAGCCAGGCGGGCATAATTTTCTGTCTCCGGATTTGATTAAGGATTTGGTACAGGAATTAAACGGCACCATCGTCGAGTGCAATACGGCCTATGAAGGCCGGAGAAATACCAGCAGCGCCCACTGGGAGACTTTCAAGGCCCACGGCTTTCAGGAGGTCGCGCCCTGCGATATCCTGGATGAGGAAGAGGATATGGCGATTCCCGTAAAGAATGGGCGTCATTTGAAAGAAAATTTTGTGGGGGCTCGTTTGAAAAATTATGATTCCATGCTTATCCTGTCTCATTTTAAAGGGCATGCCATGGGAGGCTTTGGCGGAGCGTTGAAAAATATGTCCATCGGCGTTGCTTCTTCCAGGGGCAAGATCTGGATTCACACGTCCGCCACCAGCTGGAAGTTTGACGATCTGTTTACCGCGGATCATGATTCCTTCCTGGAATCTATGGCGGAAGCAGATCAGTCGGTGATGGAGTTTCTCGGAAGGGAAAATCTCGCCTATATCAATGTGGCCAATAAGCTTAGCGTAGACTGTGACTGCGACGCCCATCCCCATGATCCGGAGATGGCGGATATCGGGATTTTTGCCTCCTTAGATCCAGTGGCGGTGGATCAGGCCAGCGTAGACGCCGTTTATGCCTCCTCGGACCCTGGGAAAGCCGCTCTGATTGAACGGATGGAGAGTCGAAATGGAATTCACACGGTAGAAGCGGCCGCTGCTCTCGGTTTGGGAAGCCGGGAATATGATTTGATTTCCCTGGACGAATAGGCAAGACACCGAACCTATTTTCCTGCCGGATATACTCCGTCGAAACAGGCGAAGCAAAATTCCTCCCCGCCGTAAGCTTCCATCAGGTCCTTTGTACTTAAAAACCGCAGGGAATCCGCGCCGAGAAATTGGCAGAGCTCATCCACGTTCATCTGGGCGGCGATCAGCTCCTCCTGGGTGGGCGTATCAATTCCGTAAAAACAGGGGAAGCGGATTTCCGGCGAGGCGATTCGAAGGTGAACTTCCTTGGCGCCCGCCTCTTTTAAAAGCCGGATAATCCGTTTTGATGTGGTGCCCCGCACCACCGAATCATCCAGCAAAATCAGCCGTTTTCCTTCGATGGCGTATCGGTTTACCGCCAGCTTTCTTTTTACGCCGAGATCTCTTTGCTCCTGGGTCGGCTCGATAAAGGTGCGTCCCACATAACGGTTTTTAATCAGCGCTACTTCATAGGGGATTCCGCTGGCTTCCGCATAGCCGAGGGCTGCGGAGAGGGAGGAATCCGGCACTCCGGCTACCAGGTCGGCTTCGATCTGTCCCGCGTCCGCCCGAGCCAGGATTTTTCCAGTTTCTTTTCTCATATGATAGATATTCCGGCCGTCCATGACGCTGTCTGGCCGGGCGAAATAGATGTACTCCATGGCGCAGGTGCAGTGCTTTCCTGCCTCCGCGTAGCGGAAGGATTGTACGCCATGGGAAGAGATTTTTAAGACTTCTCCGGGCTCGATATCCCGGACCCAGGATGCCCCCACGCTGTCAAAGGCGCAGGTTTCGCTGCTGAGCACATAACCGTCGCCTTTCTTTCCCAAGCAAAGAGGCCGCAGGCCGTTTCGATCTCGAACTGCGTAGATACTTTTTTCCGTCAGAAATAAAAAAGCGAACGCCCCTTTTAACTTGGCGCAGGCCCGGCAGATTTTTGCAACCAGAGGGCCTTCTTCCATTTGAATCAGATGGAGGATGATTTCGCTGTCGCTGCTCCCTAAAAATAGATGTCCCCGGCGTTCCAGCATGACCCGGAGTTCCCCGGCGTTCACAATCTGGCCGTTGTGGGCCACTGCCAGGGAGCCAAAGGAAGCGCGGGCCACGATGGGCTGGATATTTTCCACTTCATCTCCCCCTGCCGTGGCATAGCGGACATGGCCGATGCTGTGACAGCCGGCCAAGGGAAGAAGGTCTTCCGAGGAAAGAGCCTCTGTTAAAAGCCCTTTCCCCTTCCGGCAGTAGAGTTTTTTTCCATCGCTGGAAGCGATTCCTGCGCCTTCCTGACCCCGGTGCTGCAGGGCGTGAAGGCCGAGATAGGTGGTCGATGCGGCGTCTTTTAACTGGTAGACTCCGAAAACCCCACATTCTTCTTTCAATTTATCCCAAAATTCTTCCATGATAATCCTTTCTGCTTTTTACCCTCCCATGGACTTCCCAGACGTAAAGTCTGCTTTTATCCCTGCTTGCAGGCGGCGTCCACAAAGGCCCGGAACAAAGGGTGCGCCTTGTTGGGGCGGCTCTTAAATTCCGGATGATACTGAACGCCGACATAGAAAGGATGGCCGGGGACTTCAAATGCTTCCACCAGCCGCCCGTCGGGGGAGAGTCCGGCGAAACGGGCTCCGTTTTTTTGAAACTCTTCCCGGAACTGGTTATTAAATTCATAGCGGTGGCGGTGACGCTCGGAAATCTCCTTTTGTCCATAGATTTTCTGGAGCAGGCTGCCGTCCTGCAGGACGCAAGGATAAGCGCCGAGGCGCATGGTACCGCCTTTCGGAATATTGCCCTGCTGGTCAGGCATCAAGTCAATGACGGAGTGGGCGCCGTCCGGGACGAATTCCCCGGAATTGGCGTCCTCGTATCCCAAAACGCCGCGGGCAAAGGCGATGGCCGCGATCTGCATGCCAAGGCAAAGGCCCAAATAAGGAATGTGGTGGACACGGGCATAAGAGGCTGCGCAGATCATGCCGTTGATTCCCCGGTCGCCAAAACCGCCGGGAATCAGGATGCCGTCCACATCGTGAAACAGCGAATCCGCTGTTTCTTCGGTTACGGTTTCACTGTCGATCCAGCGAATATTGAGGTTAACGCCGCATTCCCAGCCGCCGTGTTTTAAGGCTTCCACCACCGAGAGATAGGAGTCATGAAGTTTGATGTATTTTCCCACCAGGGCGATGGTGACTTCCTTATGGCAGCCTTTGATCCGGTCGACCATCTCTTTCCAGCCGGTCAGATTGCAGGGGGATGCTTCCTTTTCAAGAGAAAGTTCCCGGAGCGCGATCTTCGCAAGGCCGGCCTCCTCCAACATCAAAGGCGCTTCGTAGAGGCAGGACACATTGCGGTTTTCGATGACGCAGTCCTCTTTTACATTGCAAAACAGCGCGATCTTCCGGTAAATTTCCGGCTCCACCGGACGGCTGCAGCGGGCAACAATGATATCCGGCATGATGCCGAAGGATTGAAGCTCTTTGACTGAGTGCTGGGTCGGTTTGGATTTGTGTTCCCCGGAGGATTCCAGATAGGGGATTAAGGTGACGTGGATAAACAAACGGTTTTCCCGGCCTACCTCGTGGCCCACCTGGCGGATGGCCTCCAAAAACGGCTGGGACTCCATGTCGCCGGTGGTTCCGCCGATTTCCGTGATGACGATATCGGCGTCGGTTTTTTTCTGAACGGAATAGATAAATTCCTTGATCTCATTGGTGATATGGGGAATCACCTGTACAGTTTCACCCAGATATTCCCCGCGCCTTTCCTTATTTAATACGTTCCAGTAGACCTTCCCTGTGGTCAGGTTGGAAAACTGGTTTAAATTTTCGTTGATGAACCGCTCATAATGCCCCAGATCCAGGTCGGTCTCCGCGCCGTCTTCCGTGACAAATACTTCGCCATGCTGGAAGGGGCTCATGGTACCGGGATCTACATTGATGTACGGGTCTAATTTCTGGGCGGCGACGCGAAAACCGCGGGCCTTTAACAGTCTTCCCAGCGATGCGGCGGTGATGCCTTTTCCAAGTCCGGAGACGACGCCTCCGGTGACGAAGATGTATTTTGCCATAGCTTATGCCTCCTTTTGATAGAGAAATTGTGGGCGGCCGTCCCGGTACAAAGGAAGTCCTTCCTGGCCCGGGATGACCGGCGTGGTCTGTTTACGGTGGTTCATATCTACCAGAGAAATATTGTGTTCGCTGTAGCCGCTTTCCAGGCTGGAAGCCAGGGCGATGGCCGTATCCAGGGAGGTCAGGCAGGGGATGCCCAGCTCCACGGCTTTCCGGCGCAGCTTTACGCTGTCCCGAACGGGAATTCTTCCTTTGGCAGAAGTGGAGATAATATAGCGAATCTTTCCGCTTTCCAAAAGGGTGAGGGAATTCTGTTCCGATTCGTGGATTTTTTGCACTTCCTCAACGGGAAGGTTATTTTCCCGCAGCATCTCGGCCGTTCCGTGGGTGGCGTAGAGGGAAAAGCCAAGGGTGTGGAAAAACTGGGCGACAGCGCCGATTTCCGCCTTGTCGGAATCCCGTACCGTCAGCAATACGCCTCCGGATTTTTCCATCTGGTAACCGGCGGCCACCAGACCTTTGTAGAGCGCTTCGGACATGGTGCGCGCCACGCCCAGAACCTCGCCGGTGGATTTCATCTCCGGCCCCAGCTGGGTATCCACATCCGCCAGTTTGGCAAAGGAGAAAACAGGAACCTTGACGGCGTAGTAGGGCGACGGTGGATAGAGACCGCTGGTATAGCCCATATCGGCTAAGGTTTCTCCCAGCATGATCCGGGTGGCTAAATCCACCATGGGAATGCCGGTCACTTTACTGATATAAGGGACCGTCCGGGAAGATCTAGGGTTCACCTCGATCACATAAATATTGTCCTCATGGATCACGTACTGGATATTGATAAGGCCGCGGGTGTCTAACGCCAGAGCCAACTGGGTGGAATAGCGGATCAGCCGTTCCGTCTGCTTGGGGGATACGTTCCAGGCCGGATACACGGCGATGGAGTCGCCGGAATGGACGCCGGCCCGCTCGATATGTTCCATGATGCCGGGAATCAGGACGTCGGTCCCGTCGCAGATCGCGTCGATTTCCAGTTCTGTGCCCATCAGATATTTATCGATTAGGATTTCATTGTCTCCCTCGTGTTCCAGGATGATTTTCATGTATTCCATGATATCGTTGTCCGAGAAAGCGATAATCATATTTTGCCCGCCGAGAACGTAGCTGGGGCGCATTAAAACCGGATAGCCAAGGGTATTGGCGGCATGAAGGGCTTCCGCTTCCGTGTGGACCGTGGTGCCGTCCGGCCGTTTGATGCCAAGGCTTTCGAGGAGCTCGTCGAAGCGTCCGCGATCCTCTGCCCGGTCGATGCTGTCCGCCGGCGTACCGAGGATCGGAATCTGATTGGCGACCAGGGTTTTAGTTAGCTTGATGGCCGTTTGTCCGCCAAAGGCGACCACACAGCCGATGGGGCGTTCCTTTTCAATGATATTCAGTACGTCCTCCGGCGTCAGCGGGGAGAAGTACAGGCGGTCGGCAGTATTGAAGTCGGTGGAAACCGTTTCCGGGTTGTTGTTGACGATGACCACCTCATAGCCGGCTTTCTTTAAGGACCAAACGCAGTGGACGGAGGCATAGTCAAATTCGATTCCCTGGCCGATACGGATGGGGCCGGAGCCAAAAACCACCACCACCTCTTTCCCGGTGGCGTGTTCGGCTAAAAACGGAGCGACTTCATCCTCTTCGCAGGGAGAAGCGTAGAAATAAGGGGTTTCCGCGGCAAACTCCGCGCCGCAGGTATCGACCATTTTAAAGGCCGGCGGCAGATGCTCCGGCGGTTCAACGCCAGATAGGCGGCGGATAACCGTATCGGGAAAGCCGTACTGCTTCAGCTCACGGTAAAATGCCGTCGTAAGCGGTTCCTGCTGCATTCTTCTTTCCAGCTCGATAAGATGCTGCAGCTTGTAGAGGAACCAGAGGTCAATTTTCGTCAGTTGATGCAGTTTTTCCGGGGAAATGCCCCGCTGTAAGCTCTCGTAGACGGCAAAAATCCGTTCGTCGTCGGAGGCAAGGATTTTCTCCATAAGAGCATGGTTATCTAAGGTTTTCATGGAGGGTAGGTTCATGCTGTCCAGAGAAATCTCCGCGCCTCGGACGGCCGTCATCAACGCCTGTTCAAAGTTCCGCCCGATGGACATCACTTCGCCGGTGGCTTTCATCTGAGTGCCCAGTTTCCTTCTGGCATAGACAAATTTGTCAAAGGGCCATTTGGGGAATTTGACTACCACATAATCTAGGGTTGGTTCAAAGCAGGCTGTGGTTTTCCCGGTGATTTCATTGGGGATTTCATCCAGACGGTAGCCAATGGCAATCTTGGCCGCGATCCGGGCGATGGGGTAACCGGTGGCCTTGGAGGCCAGAGCGGAGGAACGGGATACCCGGGGATTGACTTCGATCACCGCGTAGCGGAAGCTTTCCGGATGCAGGGCAAACTGGCAGTTGCAGCCGCCCTCGATGCCCATGGCTTCGATGATATGGATGGCAGCGGAGCGGAGCATCTGGTATTCTTTGTCCGCCAAGGTTAAGGCCGGCGCTACCACAATGGAATCGCCCGTGTGAATACCCACCGGATCAAGATTTTCCATGGAACAGACGGTAATGCAGTTGCCATCGCCGTCCCTCATGACTTCAAACTCGATTTCCTTCCAGCCGGCGATACATTTCTCCACCAGGATCTGCGTGATTGGGGACTGGAGAAGGCCGCTGGCCGCAATTTCCTTTAACTCTTCTGCATTCTCCGCAATCCCACCGCCGGAACCGCCCAGGGTAAAGGCGGGGCGGACGATGACGGGATAGGAGATTTCCTCCGCAAAGGCGAGGGCGTCCTCCACGGTCTCCACGACCAGAGAGGGGATGATGGGCTCGCCGATATCTTCCATGGTGTCCTTAAATTGCTGACGGTCTTCCGCTTTGTCGATGGTTTCCGGGCCTGCGCCAAGCAAGGTGACGCCGTTGGCGGCTAGGAAGCCTTCCTTTGCCAGCTGCATGGAAAGGGTCAGACCAGTCTGTCCCCCCAGTGTGGAGAGGAGGCTGTCGGGCTTTTCCTTTTGAATGATGCGCCGCAAGGTTTCCAGGGTCAGCGGTTCCATATAGACGTGATCCGCCATCACGTTGTCCGTCATGATGGTAGCCGGGTTGGAGTTGACCAGGACGACTTCCAGGCCCTCTTCTTTTAAGGCTCGGCAGGCCTGGGTGCCAGCGTAGTCAAATTCTGCGGCCTGCCCGATGACGATGGGGCCGGACCCAATGACAAGCACTTTGTGGATATGAGGATTTAACGGCATGGGGACACCTCCTTTTGTATCTGCTGCTCCATCAAGGAGAGGAATTCTTCAAACAGGGCTTCCGTATCTTTCGGGCCGCCGCAGGCTTCCGGATGGAACTGTACGGAACAGGCCGGAAGATCGGTGTAGCGAAGGCCTTCGCAGGTTTTATCGTTGACGTTTTCAAACCAGGGAATCGCGCCTTTCGGTAAATTTTGGGCGCGGACGGCATACCCGTGATTTTGACTGGTAATGGATACTCGGCCGGTCAAAAGGTTTTTCACCGGCTGGTTGGCTCCCCGGTGGCCGTATTTCAGTTTTTCCGTCTGACCGCCTCTTGCCAGGGCTAAAAGCTGATGACCGAGACAGATTCCAAATAGAGGAATCTGGGCTTCACAGATTTTTTGAAGTTCCTGGATGATCTCCACATTTTCCTCCGGGTTGCCGGGACCGTTGGAGAGCATAACGCCGTCCGGTTTCAGGCTTTGAATCATTTCTGCCGTAGTATCCGCTGGAACAGCAATCACGTCGCAGTTTCGCTGATTCAACTCCCGAATGATATTCTGCTTTGCGCCGAAATCCCAAAGAACCACACGGTAGCAAGATAGCGGCGCGGGAAAGGTTTCCATCTTCTTCCTAGTCATGGCAAGGACTGGACGCGGGAAGCAGTAGGAGCGGAGCTGTTCCAGTTCCTCTTCGCAGTAGGGAGGAGCCTTTTTGGTCAGCTTTCCGTTCATGGTACCGTTTTCCCGGAGCAGTTTGGTTAGCTGCCTGGTATCAATACCCGCAAGTCCTGGCAGATTTTTTCCTTTAAAAAAGGTGTCAAGATCTTCTTCGCTGCGAAAGTTGGAAGGTCTGTGACACCATTCTTTTACGATGTAGGCAAAGGGGTGAGTATCCCCGCTTTCAAAATCAGGGGAAATGACGCCGTAATTTCCAATTAAGGGGAATGTTTGGACGACGATTTGTCCACAGTAGCTGGGGTCCGTTAGTGTCTCTAAATAACCGGTCATCCCGGTGGTAAAGACGACTTCGCCGATGACTTCTTCGGCTTCGGCGCCGAAACTTTCGCCCTTGAAATACATTCCATTTTCCAGTAATAAGTAGGTTGGGGTTTTCACGGTGTTCTCCTTTCTATATTTAAATATCATACCGGCTTAAAATTTCCTCAGCCACCTCCCGTTTGGAGACGCGCTGATCCATGGCCTGCTTTTCAATGTAGCGATGGGCCTCCGGTTCGGTCAACTTTTCATATTGAATCAAATAGCATTTCGCCCGGTCAACCAGACGGATATCTTTTAATTTTTGCTGCGTGGCTTCGGACGCAGGCTGCATCCGCTCCAGCCGGTTATGTACCGCCAGGAGCAGGTGGACGGCGCTGTCAAAGGTTTTCCGGCTCATAGCCGGGGAAAAAACGAAGATACCGTCCTGCTGGAATTTTAAGGATAACTCTTTTTCCAGATTGGAAGAGACAGCCAGCATTACTCCGGCCGTCGTGCGCATGGCGTCCTTGGCCAATTCGGTGCCAAAGCCGTCCGGCAACGGCGTCAGAATGAGAATCAGGGCAAAGTTATTTTTTGCCATCAGCCGGCGGGCTTCTCCGCAGCTTCCGGCCCGGCAGACCGCTGTTTGGGGCTGAACCGAGGATAACAGATTGGCATACGTATCGGCAGCCTTGCGGTTGCCGGATATGAGGAGTACAGGAATCATCGGTTCACCACCTTTCTTTGGCGCGTCGGGCCAGAATATTTGTCTTGTCAGATCAGATGAAAATACGCGTTCATCTCATGTTGGTGGGAATCTTCCGCTTGGCGGTAGGCTTCCCATTCTTTTCGCTTCTCTGTAAAATAAATGGAACGAACTTCTTCCGGCAGAATCCTTTTTACAAACGCGCTTTGTTCGGCCGCGTCCAATGCCTCCGCCAGGCTGCGGGGGAGGGTTTGAATATCGTGTTCCTTGATATAGGATTGTGCTTCATATAGATTCTGGTTGCACGGTTCTGTCAAAGTCAATCCGTTTTCAATGCCGTCTAAGCCTGCATGGATAAGAAGGGCAAAGGCCAAATAGGGATTGCAGGAAGAATCCGCGGATCGCAGTTCCATTCGGTTGTATTCTCCGGAGGAAGCTGGAATCCGGATCAGCTGAGAACGGTTTTGGTGGGACCAAGTAATATAACCGGGGGCCTCAAACGCGCCCAGGCGCTGATAGGAATTGGTCAGCGGATTCAAGAAGGCGGTAATTTCCCGTGCATGGGTCAGAATGCCGGCGATAAAGCTTTCCGCGCTCTGGGAATGGCCGGGCGCCATCTCGAAGAGGTTTCGGCCGCCTTTCGTTAAGGATAAATTGATATGCAGTCCGTTTCCGCTTCTTGTTAACAATGGCTTTGGCAGGAAAGAGGCGTATAAGCCGTTTTGCGCTGCTACGGATTTTACCACGGATTTAAAGGAGAGAAAATTGTCGGCGGCGGACAGGGCGTCCGAATAACGGAAATCCACCTCGTTTTGTCCCGGCCCCCGCTCATGATGGGAGGATTCCGGACGGATATCCATATCTTCCAATGTCAAACAAATTTCCCGACGGAGGTTTTCACCTTTGTCCAGAGGCGCCGTATCTCCGTAACCAGCCTGGTCGTAGGGAACTGTGGTAGGCTCGCCTTCCGGATTGGTCTGGAACAGGTAAAATTCGCCTTCCGTTCCGATCTTGCAGATATATCCCAAGTCGGCGCAACGCTTTACCGCTTGTTTTAATAAGTACCGGCTGTCGGCAGTAAAGTCGCTTCCGTCCGGCCGCTTGATGTCGCAATAAATTTTCATGACTTGCTCGTAGGGAGAACGCCAAGGCAGGATGGAGACCGAAGAACTGTCCGGAATCAAAAACAGGTCGGAACACTCCACCGTACCGAAGCCTTGGATTGCCGAAGCGTCAAAAGAAATTCCGTGCTGGAAAGCGCGGGGAAGTTCGCCGGGCAAAATGGAAATGCTTTTCTGGATACCAAATAAATCGCAGAAAGCCAGATGAATAAACTTTACGTCGTTCTCCTTCGCAAATTGTAATACTTCTGAAATCGTATCGTTCATGGCAGGTTTCCTTTCCGGAGACGAGGGTTTTTGTTCTGCCTTTGAAGCGGCAGGCCCGCATAAGAAATAGGCGGCAGAACTGTTTTGGAAAAGGCGTCCATGAAATAAAGCTTCCCTTTTGGGAGTGTGAAAGCCTTATTTCATGAACGCCTTTGTTCATCTGCCGTATTATAGCATGCGGGGACGCCGGAGTCAATATGAAAAAGAGAAAATTTGTTGTCTTATTTATAGATTTCTTCTACCGCATAGAGTGGGAGATTGATGAGCCAGCTCTCTTTTTTATAATCTGCCATTGAGGTGCGAATAGAAATTTCGGGATGAAATTTTTCGTGGTAGGTTTTCAGGCTTTTTGCTTTCAGATTAACCTCTGCCTTTACTTCCAGGGGTATGATCTGTTCGCCGGTGTCGATAATAAAATCCACTTCGCAGGATCCACGATCATTGGTATAGTAATAAATGCCTAGATCGTCAATGGTTTGGAGTTGCTGGCACACATATTGTTCGGTCAGCGCGCCTTTGAACTCGATAAATAAATCGTTGCCATCCAGCAGTATGCGCTGACGCAGACCAGTCATACAGCCGAGAAGCCCCACATCCAGGACAAACAGCTTAAAGGCTTTCAAATCTTCGTAGGCTTTCAGAGGAATTCCTGCCGCGTTTACCCGGCTGACCTTATGGACAAGCCCGCAGTCGCAAAGCCACATAATCGCGGATTCATATTCCTTTGCCCGTGCGCCCTCGCGCATAAGACCGTAGATAAATTTCTTATTCTCTTTGGCAAGCTGAGAGGGTATACTGTTCCATATCATACGGATTTTTGGCACAATTTCAATGGGGGCGTGTTTGGAAAAATCTTGTTCATAAGCCGCCAATATGCGCTTTTGAATTTCACGGACTTCGTTAAAATCTTTTTCCTCTGCAAAGCTTTGTACTGCTTCGGGCATACCTCCGACGAAATAATACTGTTTGAGCGCATCGATATAGGTTTGCTTAAAAGCGGTAATCATCGAGTAGTCTTGGCTTTCCAGAAGCTTGACGAAACGTTCCCCTACGGTCGCCATTAAAAACTCCTGAAAGGACAGCGGGTAAAGACTGAGAAAATCGACCTTGCCCACAGGAAAGGATGTACCTTCGTGCAGAGCAATGCCTAAGAGCGAGCCGGCACAGATAATCGGATACTGCGGCGCATTTTCACAGAAGTATTTGAGAGAGGAAAGTGCTCTTGGTACTTCCTGAACCTCGTCGAAGATAAGCAGCGTATTGTTTGGGTCAATTTTCCTGCCAGCATACAGTTCGATTCCCATAATTAGGCGGTCCGTGTTTAAATCGGAAGCAAAAAGTTCTGCCATTCTGGAATTAGAATCAAAATTGATATATACGGTATCTGCATAAGCCAGGCGGCCAAACTCTTTCATCAGCCAGGTCTTTCCGACTTGTCTTGCACCTTCGATGATCAGTGGCTTGCGGCGTTTACTCTCTTTCCATTGATAAAGTTTTTCTATTGCTGTTCGGTACATAGGAACACCTTGTATAATGAACTCATAGGGAAATTCACTACACATTTTCCTTTCTTGATTATTTTCTATATAATCAGTTGTAGACGCTGTGGATTAGTTACAACACCTACGGCAGCTTCCCTATAAGCTGACTGTTTCCTTTGGAGGCTCTAACCACAGCTCTATGTTTATTTGTTAATTAGTTAGATAACGCATGACGTTTTATATATAGCAAGGATACATTCAACATAGAGTTTGCGGAAACACAGCGTAAATTTATTACAAAGGAGTGATTCTTTATGTTATTTGTTGGCATTGATGTAGCCAAATCCAAACATGAATGCTGTATCATTGATTCTGATGGTGTTATCATTACGGATTCCCTCCGTATTCCAAACACCAAAGAAGGTTTCGTTACACTTTACACCTCCATCATCTCTGCCCTTAAGTCAAGTGATTTTTCAAACGTAAAAATAGGACTTGAATCAACAGGTCATTACAGCACAAACATTACAAACTATCTGTATTCCAAAGGCTTTAGTATTACCGTACTGAACCCTTTAGTAACAAATGCTTTTCGTAAGGCCGGAACCCTTAGGAAAACCAAAACAGATAAGTGTGACGCCAAAGTCATTGCAACTATGCTCTTTTCTGATGAATCAAAATCCTATTCCCCTTCATCATACCAAATCCAAGAGCTAAAGTCACTAACAAGGCATCGTTATCGTATGATTGGTTACCGTTCTAAACTTAAGCTTTCTGTTACTCGGCTAATAGATATCATTTTTCCTGAACTGCCTGATTTTGTATGGTCTATCCACCAATCTTCCAGTTATCAGTTATTGCTTGAATTACCATGCCCAGACGAAATCCGCAAATGTCATTTGACTCATTTAACAAATGTTATTTCTAAGGCTTCCCGTGGAAAATATGGCCGTGAAAAAGCAATTCGGCTACGGGAGCTTGCAGCTAATTCTATTGGCTCATCCAACAGATCTTTAACTTTTGAATTGCAACAGACAATTCGATTAATTCAATCCGTCCAGGCTGAAATAAATACTTTGGATCAACAAATCAAACTTGTTGTAGATGAACTTAACACGCCACTTATGACCATTCCTGGTATAGGATATACAATTGCTGCTATCATTCTTGCTGAGATTGGTGATATAAATAATTTCTCATCACCAGCGAAACTTCTAGCATTTGCAGGAATGGAACCTTCTACTTACCAGTCTGGAAAATACAATGCATCTAAAACACCTATGGTTAAGAGAGGATCTACCTATTTGCGTTGGGCTATAATGCAAGCTGCAAGATTGGTTTCTATGAGAGATTCCACTTTTGCTACTTATATGGCAAAAAAGCGATCCGAAGGAAAACATTTTCATGTAGCCCAAAGCCATGTAGGCAAAAAATTGGTTCGAGTAATCTATTCACTATTAAAAAACAATACTGCATTTGTTCCACAAATGTAACAATAAAATATCCTTTCTGAAGGCAACGGAAGTTGCCTTATTTGTCATACAATTTTTTATCTGCTAAGAAAAACTATAAAATCTTATCAATTTTTACTTGACTTCATATAGTTAGTCTCCATAGCATGATACAGATATAGTATAACGCGAAGGAACAAAATATACAACGATAATTAGAGAGATACATACATTTTTTACAACGAAAGAAAGAAAACAGGCCCGTTAGGCGCGGGGAGTTGCCCTCCCCAAAAAAGAGTGCTATAATGAATTCATTGCCAGAAAGTTCGGTGAACAAAGCCAATCGAGCCGATGGAAGTATGAAAAATGGGTTTTGTTGGCAAGAATGTTTGATATAAAGTGGAAAGAAGGATGGCGAGATGACAAAAGTAGATATCGTTTCTGGTTTTCTAGGCGCGGGAAAGACGACATTTATTAAAAAACTGGTTTCTGAGGTGTATGCCGGGGAAAAGCTAGTCTTAATTGAGAATGAGTTCGGGGAAATCGGCATTGACGGAGGTTTTCTGAGAGAGGCCGGGATTCAGGTGACGGAGATGAACTCCGGCTGCATCTGCTGTACCCTGGTCGGTGATTTTAGCGAAGCCCTGAAAAAGGTGCTGGCAGAGTATCATCCGGATCGTGTGCTGATCGAGCCCTCCGGCGTTGGGAAACTGTCGGATGTGGCGAAAGCCGTGGAAGAAATCCAGGACGGAGCGGAGATCGTTCTTGGCAGCCTGATTACGGTCGTGGATGGAAAGAAAGCAAAGATGTATATGAAAAACTTTGGCGAGTTTTTCAATAATCAGGTAGAATACGCGACCACCATTGTGCTGAGCCGGACGCAGATGATGAATGGCGATAAACTGGACGAGTGCGTACATCTTCTGAAAGAAAAGAATGGAAAAGCGACGCTGATCACCACGCCGTGGGAAAGCCTAAGCGGGGAGTCCATCCGCCATGCGCTGGAGCATTCCTCCCGGCCGGAAGAGTTGATTCATTTGGAAGAAGAGCATGACTGCTGCGGCCACGATCATCATCATGAAGAAGAGTGCGGCTGTCCGGATCACCATCACGAGGAGCATGAGCACGACCACCATCATGGAGACCACGACTGTGGACATCACCATGGCCATGAAGAGCATGAACATGGTGAGCACGACTGCGAGCAGGATCATGGGGACGGCTGCCGGTATCACCATGAATACGGGGACGAAGGCTGCAAGGAGCATCATAGCCACGAGGGTCATGAGCATGAAGAGCACGGCTGCGAACATCACCATGACCACGAAGAATCCGGTTGTGGACATCATCACGATCACGAAGAATCCGGTTGTGGACATCACCATGACCACGAGGAATCTGGCTGTGAGCATCATCATGATCACCATGGACATGACTGTGGACATGACCATCATCACGATCATAGTGGACATCACCATCATCATGCCGACGAGGTATTTACCAGCTGGGGCGTGGAGACCGCTCATTCCTACAGCCGTTCGGAATTAGAAGCGGTGCTCAAAGATCTGGCAGAGACGAAGACCTATGGCGTGGTCCTGCGTGCGAAAGGAATCGTAGCCGGAGACGATGGGAACTGGATGGAATTTGATTTGGTTCCGATGGAATACCAGATTCGGAGCTGCCAGCCGGATTATACCGGAAAATTATGCGTGATTGGCACGGATTTGGCGGAGGACGCGCTGAAGAAGGTTTTCCATGTGTAAGGAGGAATCAATGGCGGTAGAAGTGTATATTTTTACCGGACTTTTGGAAAGCGGAAAAACCACGATGTTAAAAGACGCTTTGCAGAGCCCGGATTTTCGATACGGGGGTCCGACCCTGATCATCTCCTGTGAAGATGGGGAAGAAGACTATTCGGCGGATTTTTTGGATGAGATGGATGCGACCGTGGTCCGTCTGGAAGAGGAAAACGAACTGACGACAGAGCAGCTCATGGAATTTGACATGGAGCACCAGCCCCGCCAGGTGATGATCGAGTATAACGGAACCTGGGGCGTTGACCGAATTTTAGATCTGGCGCTGCCGCGGGGGTGGCAGGTTTACGGCGTCTATGCTACGGTAAACGCGGAAACGGCCGAGCTGTACCTGCAGAATATGAGAACCATGTTTATGGAACCGCTGTTTCCTGCGGGCCTGATCATCTTTAACCGCTGCAAGGACGATTTGGACCGGAAAAAATTCCGGCGGAATATCAAAGCGGTCAATTCCCGGGCGCAGATTGTTTTTGAACGGCCCGATGGGACGCCGGTGGAGGAGACTGAGGAGGACCTTCCCTTTGATTGGAACGCGGATAAGGTCGAGATCGACGATATGGATTACGGAATCTGGTATATTGACGCGATGGAGCACCCGGAACGCTATCAGGGAAAGACGATTCGGTTTTTAGCGCAGGTTTACCGGGCGCCGCACCTGGGAAGAAAAGCCTTTGTGCCGGGTCGTTTTGTGATGACCTGCTGCGCTAACGACATTCAGTTCCTTGGATTTATCTGTCATTATGATTCTGTGCTTCCCTATAAGACCAGGGACTGGGTTCATGTGGAAGTAGAATTTGGCGTCGAGTATCATCGCCTTTACGGTGAGGAAGGACCGGTGCTGCATCTGAAAAAAATCGAGGGCGCCGCGAAGCCTGAGGACGACGTGGTGTCGTTTAATTAGGCGGCAGGGATTTTTCCTAATGATTACGCGCATCTCCCTTTGAAATTATTGAACTAAAGCGAAAAACTCTAAAAAATTAAGAGGTGACAGAAATGCCTGGATCTGTAAATGCTGACCTTGAATTTATCCAACGAATCCGTACTCGACATTCCATGCTAAGTGGAGCTACGCAACGGATTGCAGACTATCTCTTAGAATCAGACTTAGACCAGATAAAGGATATCAATGTAAATTCATTAGCCAAGATTACTGGTACCAGTGCGTCTACCGTTACCCGTTTTTGTAGGATATTGGGGTATGAAGGATTTTCAGAATTTAAGTTTTATATCAATAAAGAAATCCTTAGCGGGTACTCTAAAACAGAAAAGTTAAAAAAAGGAGACTCCGCCTCGGAAGTGAAACAAAAAGTAGCGGAGCTGATTGTACAGTCAATCTCTATGACGGAATTGAAAATAGATAACGATCAATTGGAAAAAGCTATTACCGCGATCCAAAATGCGGAGACAGTGCTTTTTTTGGGGATGGGAGCTTCTTCTGGAATTGCGGAAACTGCTGCTGGAATGATGCTTTGTTCCGGGATTAATTCGTTCTCCTCTTCTGATCCGTTAACGCAACTGAGGAAGCTCGCCTATTTAAAAAAGGGTGATGTGGTGGTGGGATTGAACAGCCAAGGCAAGTCTCGAGATATTTATGATGTTTTTGCTATGGCGAAGAAGAAGGGAATTATCTGTATTAGTATTGCAACTTTTTCCGATTCCCCTCTAGTTTCTGTAGCGGATATTTTTTTAGAAACGGCGATTAAAGAAGAGAAGTTTATGCAACTTTCTATGGCTATGATTTGTCAGTTGTTCGTGATTGAGTGTCTTCAAATCGGATTGGTTATGGGGAATTCGGAAAATAGCAAAGAAAAAATCCAGGAAATGCTGCAATATACATCGATGAAGTACCTAAAATGATAAAAATATTTTTTCTGGAAATAAATTTTAATGAAAACATTTTCAAAATCTGCTTGCAAATGACAAAAAGATATGGTATAGTCTTTCTAAGAAAAATATAAGTTTCCATTTTGGAGGCTTATATTTTTAATCAAATATGAAAAAGATTTCATAAAAAAATATAAAATATAAAAAAATTTTTATAAAAAGGAGAGAGAATATGAGGAACCTAAGAGACAGGATTCAAAAGGGCGAAATTTTATATGGACTGAATGTTCAGATATGCGACCCTGTGGTAGCGGAGGCGGCAGCCATTGAGGGATATGACTTTCTCAGACTGGATGCCTGTCACTATCCCATTCCGTCCGACAAGATTGCCCATTTTATACTGGCAGCGGACAGTATGGAAATTCCAGTAATAGCCAGAATTGACGATCTGGAGCTAGGAGCATTACTCTTGGACTATGGGCTTACCGGTATCATGGTACAGAAAGTGCAAAATGCGGAGCAGGCAAGGAAAGTTGTAGACGCTTACCGGTACTATCCTTTGGGGCGCCGAAATATGAGCAAGTATACCCGAATGAAAAAGTATGGCAGGATAGACGATGTGGAGTCCATGGAGGTAGAAGACAGGAAAACTATTATTGAGATTCAGATTGAAGATTTAGAAGGACTTGCCAATATGGATGAGATTTTTTCAGTTCCGGGAATCGATTTGGTCTGTTCCGGCAGAAATGATCTTTCTGAGGCTTTAGGGGTCCCGGGGCAGACCACTCATCCCAAGGTACTGGAGGCCGAAGACCGAATTATTGAGAGTGCGTTAAAAGCTGGTTTAAATCTTCAAATGTCTCCACGGAACCAAAAATCTGCTCAAGATTTTGTTCAGAAAGGCTGTCGGGTCTTGACCGTTGCCCGGGATCTGGAATGTATGATGAATGGAATGCAGGGCGTGTTAAAAGATAGAAATTGTTTGAGAAAGTGAGGAAAAGCGAATGACACCGGATGTAATTTCTCTGCTAATTTTGCTATTTGTATTGATTGCCTTTATTACACGAATTATCCCGGTTAGTATTGTGGCTCTGATAGGCTGTGCTTTATGTGTATTGACGGGCCTTATTGAACCCAATGCTATTTTCAGCTCTTTTGTGTCCAATGGTGTTACATTAGTTATGGGTATGATGGTGGTAGGCGCTGCGATGTTTCATTCCGGATTGGCTTATCGGATCAGCCATTTGTTTTTGAAGATTACTGGTACTACGGAGAGAGGGATTGTGCTGGCTACCCTTTTGATCAGTACACTGATGTCTGCTATTATGAATAATGTAGGCGTTGTAGTAACGTTAATGCCTATTATTATGGGAATGTGCCGGGCTGCAAAAGTGAACTATTCCAGAGTTCTCTATCCGTTGGCCTGCGGTTCTATGATGGGAGGTATGCTGAGTTTGGTGGGTACTACTACCAATCCAATCGCCAGTAATTTTTTGACGGATTTGGGTATACCTGGTTTTCAGTTTTTTGATACGGCGTATATTGGGTTACCTCTCTGCATCGTTGGCCTTGCTTATTTTTATTTCTTTGGGAGTAAGCTGCTGCCTAATATTGTTGTTGACATTCAAACCGAAGAGGAAGGGGAGGCGTTTCAGGAAAACAAGCGCAGCATGATTATCTGTGGCATAGTAGTGGCGGCGGTGGTAGTAGTGATGGCTATCAATCCTTCTTGGATGCCTCTGCATATAGCAGCCATCGTTGGGGGCTTGATTATGGTATTAACCAAGTGTGTGACAGAAAAGCAGTTCTGGGCCAGCTTGGATTGGACGACCATTTCTATGGCTGGTGGAATGGGCGTGATCAGTGGTGCAGTTATGTCTGCTGGAGGAGGGAAACTAATTGCCAACTTTGTGGTTGATGTCTTAGGGGAAGCTCCTAACCCTTATGTGATCTGTACCATTATTTTCTTGATTGTAGGTATTATGACACAGTTCCTATCCAATGTGGGAGCAGTATCCCTTATGGCTCCTATTGGCATTTTTATTGCGCAAGGCTTGAATATAAATCCCTTTGCAATGACCATGATTGTAGCGGTAGCGGCCAATGCCTCGTATATGACCCCGATTGGAGCCAATGCCTACACTGTGATTTATGAGCCGGGCGGTTACAAATTTTCCGATTTTCTACGGCCGGGGCTAGGATTATTTTTGATCAATATGGTATTAGCGATTGCTATTGTTCCTATGGTATGGTCTTTTTAAAGCAAAAAGAGGAGGGAAAAGGAGTCATGAATTCAGAAGTAGAAAAAGATTATCAGGAATATATGGAAAAGGGAAGAATATGGGGAGCTATCCCGAAAGAGCGGATCTCTAAAATTAAGATTCCACGGCTTGCCCGGGAACGGATTGAACAACTAAAAAATTATGGAGATTTAGGCAGCGCTGTGTCCGATATTCTGGACAAAAAGGGAATTCGCGGATGCATTCCTTCTACTTACATCAAGCCAGTAATTCCGGGAAAGAAAATTGTAGGGCATGCTATGACCATTCGGAATCTGCCTATTCGGAAAACTACATACAAGGCTTATCAGGATAAAGATCCTATTTATTTTTGTACTAGAGACATTTACTTTTTAACGGAACCGGGGGATATTTTAATTTCTGATACAGCTGGAAATAGGGATTGCTCCAACTCTGGCGGAATCACATTAGCCATTGCTCAACATCTGGGATTGCAGGGGTTTATTGTCAATGGGGCGGTTCGGGATATAGAAACGATCAAAGAAATTGACTTTCCGGTATGGTCCTCCGGGCAGACGGTGATTTCTGGAAAAAATCACATTGAAGCGGTGGAAATCAACGGACCTATTTGTCTCCATGATATCCGGGTAGAGCCAGGAGACCTGGTAGTAGCGGACGATTCAGGCATTGCTGTGATTCCGGTTGATTGTATTGACGAGGTATTGGCGGAGTTGGATAAAATTAAAAACGATGAGGATATCAATCGTCGACTGATTCAGGAAAATGCTCCTATGTCAGAATTTAAAAAATATTATAGAACCTATGTTAAGTAAAGGGAGATGATGTATATTGTCCACCTACGGTAAGGACGGAGGGGTTCCATGAAAATTGCAGTAATTCAGATGGCAGTGAAGGAATCGGTACGGGAGAATTTGTACCATGCAGAGCAAATGATTGCTCGGGCAGCAAAGAATGATGCAGATCTGCTGATTCTGCCAGAAATGTTCTGTTGTCTTTATACAAATGAAAGTTTTGCAGCGTATGCTGAAGTAGAAGATGGTGAAATTTGCCGAAGAATGGCGGAATCCGCCAGATCAAACCAGATTTTTTTGGTGGCAGGCAGTATGCCGGAGCGGGAGGGAGAACGGATTTACAATACTTCTTTTGTATATAACAATCGAGGTGAACGTATTGCCAGGCATCGGAAAGTGCATCTGTTTGATATTGATGTGGAAGGGGGGCAGACGTTTGCTGAATCAGATACTTTTTCCAGTGGAAACGAGAGTACGGTATTTGATACCCCTTTTGGGCGGTTTGGACTTTGTATTTGTTTTGACATGCGTTTTCCGGAACTGGCTATGCGTATGACTCTGGATGGAGCTCAAGCGATTTTAGTGCCAGCAGCGTTCAATATGACCACCGGGCCGGCTCACTGGAAAACCATGTTTTGTCAGAGGGCAGTGGACAATCAATTATATACCGTGGGCGCCGCGCCGGCCCGAGATGAATCCGGTCCGTATATTTCTTATGGAAATTCTATTGTCTGCGGCCCCTGGGGAAATATTGTAAATCGGGCGGGAAAAGAGGAGACAATCCTATATGCGGATCTGGAGTGGGAGGAGAATGAAAAAATTCGCAAACAACTTCCTCTTTTGGCGTCAAGAAAGCCGAAAATATACCAGTAAAGAGAGGATGGGTTACATGGAAAAAAATATATTTAGAGATGAGTTTGAACGGTACTTCCCGTTCTGGAGCAGGATTCAAAATTCGGAATGGAAGGAGTGTGTCTTTAAAATATGGGAGGAGCTCTTTCTGATGTCGAACTGGCCTAAACTCCAGGATGCACGCTTTATGCCACTGACCCCGGAAGTGTCTCTGGTAGCGCATGTAGAGAATGTGACTGAAGGCAGCGTGGCGTTAGCCAATGTCTTTGTTCAGAATTACCAGACACAGGTGGATTTTGATGTGCTGATTGTGTCCGCGTTGCTTCACGATGTGAGTAAACTGATTGAAATGGAGCCAGGCAAAGAGGCTATAGAGAAAACAAAAATCGGAAAGACCTTCCAACATGGCTATTTTGGCGCCTATATGGCGCAAAAGTATGGATTGCCAGACAGTATTGTCACTAATATTTTGACTCATACAGGATTTTCCAAAACTCTGCCAAGCACCATAGAAGGGATCTTTCTGTTCTACGCGGACATGGCGGATTCCGATGCACACCGTTTTGAGGATGGTATTGCGTTAAATATTCTGCATCATAAGTAGGGCGCAGCATTTGCACTAACACCAACGTAACACTTTGCACCCTCATATCAGAGGAGATAAGCGCGCCGGTACCCTGGGACTACTATTGATTCCCTTTGTGGATGTCGTAGGAGTTCCCGCCCATGAGCTGGGTTCGGCGGCAATTTTGGGCATTTCGGCCGCGATGATTACGGCGACCAGTACATCTACCGCGTCTCCAATCATAGAAGTCGGAAAGTATTCTTTGGTTCAGTTCACTAAATTTGGACTTTTAATGTCAGCGGTAAAAATAGTAGCGGTGGTTATTTACTTTCTCGCGTTTATACAGTATTAATTTTAGTAAGATGTGAAAACGCTCCCCCAAAGGAAAAGTGAGTTCCTTTGAGGGAGCGTTTTAGTGTGCATATAATGTGTATAAAAATATTGACTTATGTGTATGCAGTGTGTATAATATTGTTAGAAAGGAGATACTCTATTTTCATGAAACAACGGGATTTGATAAAGAAACTTGAACAGGTTGGATTCGTTTTTGAGAGACATGGCGGGAATCATGATATATACAGACGTGAGGGAGAGATCGAGAAAGTACCGCGGCATAAGGAAATTGATGAACGATTAGCAAAAGCGATTCTGAAAAAATGGGAGCTCTAAGCTTCCGCAAGATTTTGTTTATTTGAAGATAGAGACATAAAGGAGGAACACAATGAAAGCTGTTTATCCAGTGATTTTTACGCAAACGGATACGGTAGTTTTAGTAGAAGTACCGAATTTGGAAATTTTGACAGAAGGAAAGGATTTACAGGATGCGATTGAAATGGCCCGTGATGCAATTGGACTTACAGGAATTTCAATGCAGGATCACGGGGAAAATATCCCAGCGCCATCGGATTACCGTGAAGTCAGATTAGAGGAAGGCACATTTGCAAATGAAGGGGAAAGCCATGTATTTCTAGTTGATATTGATTTTGATATCTATCGAAGAAAAGTTGATGTAAAAACGGTTCGCAGAAACGTCACATTACCGAATTGGTTAAATAGAGAAGCGGAAAAAGCGCATATCAACGTATCTAAAGTGCTACAAGAGGCTTTAATGGCTAAGCTGGGCGTGAACAGATAGCTCAGTCATTGATAAATTTGCAGGCCGCCAGGGAAAGTAAAAACCTGGCGGCTATCAAAAGGTATGTACATTTTCAGTCAAGCGCATGTACATTTCATGAAAAAAGTTCTTGCCATTTCTTTGGAATATGATATAATGAAGAGCGTGGAATGGAGATATAGCTCAGCTGGGATGAGCGTTCGCCTCACACGCGAGAGGTCGCGGGTTCGAGCCCCGCTGTCTCCACTCGGTTCCTATGCGGAACCTTCTTTCATTTTAATTTATATTCTTTTCGGGGGCGTGGCTCAGCTGGGAGAGCGTCGCGTTCGCAACGCGAAGGCCGAGGGTTCGAATCCCTTCGTCTCCACTAGAGAATGCTGTAAAATCAACTGGTTTTACGGCATTTTTTGTACGCTTTTTGGGATATGACCGGAAAAGAGCTGCCATCCCACGGTGACGGGAGTCAACAAGCATATCTGAAACGATCCATGTTATAATCGGATTGGCTGCCATAAGCAGTCAATGAAGATAAGTATTTCATTACCCGTTCAAACATGATATACTATATTTCTAGAGAGAAGGTGACATCTGATGCTGGAAAGCAAGCTGCAAATTCGTAATAGCACAGTCGATTTCCTCGTTTTTACGAAAGACGCTCGTGAGGAAGGGATCGAAGTCCGTGTGCAGGATAATAATGTTTGGCTGACTCAAAAGGCCATTGGCCAACTTTTTGATGTGGATCGCAGCGTTATCACCAAGCACCTGAAGAAGATATTGGAAAGTGGTGAATTAAACGAAAATTCAGTATGTGCATTTTTTGCACAAACTGCGGATGACGGAAAAACCTATCGCCAAGAACTACCTCTCCGTGAATGAGATGCAAGAGCTAAATGAGATTGTGACGATGTATCTCGACTATGCTACGAGGCAGGCTCGGCGTCACATTCCGATGACCATGGCAGATTGGGCGTCAAAGTTGGATGCATTTCTGCAGTTTAATGATGCGGACCTTTTGCGGGATAAAGGGAAAGTGACATCTGCTATTGCGAAAGCTTTTGCAGAAAATTTCACGCAATAGAACAACGCTCTTGAACGAAATAGCTCGGCATTACAGTGATGGCGTTGTAGAATGTCCAGGGAGCCGGTATTCTCGTCCAAAATCAAGCGCAAGCGAAGGTGACGATTAGACAATTCTTTATAGATTTATCTGTTAGGCATGATGTTGATTTGCGATTATCATGTAAATAAGAGCGCCGGATGGTTTGCATCCATGGTAGATGGAACGCTGCCGCCTTTCATTGACAAGTATTCCCAACATAACTATAATATAACATATTAAACAGATAGGCTTTTGGTAAAATGAAAGAAGGCTTTCACATGCAGCCTGTGGATTGCGGATTTGGCCTACAGGAGTGAATAGGAGTGAAAACGTGAAGAAAAAAGCAATTGTCGCCATGAGCGGCGGCGTAGACTCCAGCGTGGCGGCTTATCTCATGAAGGAACAGGGGTATGACTGCATGGGAGTTACGATGAAACTATTTCACAATGAAGATATTGGGATTTCAAAGGAACATGCCTGCTGCTCGTTGGAGGATGTGGAGGACGCACGAAGCGTCGCCTATCAGTTAGAAATCCCGTATTATGTATTCAATTTTTCAGAGCGTTTTCAGGAAGACGTAATTCGCCGGTTTATTGCTGCTTACGAACGCGGAATGACACCGAACCCTTGTATTGACTGCAATCGGTATTTGAAATTTGATCAGCTGTATCGCCGGGCCAAAGAACTGGGCTATCCTTATGTGGCGACGGGGCATTATGCCAGAATCAGCCAAGATCCCTCTTCCGGCCGGTATTTATTGAAAAAAGCGATCGACGGGGAGAAGGAGCAAAGTTATGTGCTGTATGCATTGACCCAGGAACAACTAAAGCATACGCGGTTCCCGCCCTCGATAGGCCCAGGCGGCTGAAAGCAAAGGTGCGTTACCGGCAAAGGGAACAATGGGCAGTTGTGACGCAGACGGATACCGATGCGCTTTTCGTTGAATTTGACGAGCCCCAGCGCGCCATTACAAAGGGACAGGCCGTCGTATTGTACGATGGTGAAATGGTGGTCGGCGGAGGTACCATTTGTTCTGTTGAGTAAAATGGAAAAGAGGAAATATTTTATGAAAGAAGGATTGACAGAATAAAAGGATCGTGCTACAATAAAACCTATGAAACAGGTAGGATTAGTAGGATAATCCGCAAAAAGAAAAGAAGATGGATTTATGGAAGGAGATATGGTTATGAAGATTTATGAAGAGATCACCGATTTGATCGGATCTACCCCCCTGGTGAAGTTGAAAAATTATTCGGCGGCCCGTGCATTGGATGCGACAATTCTGGCAAAGGTAGAATTTTTTAATCCGGCGGGAAGTGTGAAGGATCGGATTGCCAAAGCAATGTTGGATGACGCGGAAGCCAAAGGAGTTTTGAAGAAGGGCGCTGTGATCATTGAACCGACCAGCGGAAATACAGGAATCGGCCTCGCCTCGGTGGCGGCGGCCAGAGGATACCAGGTGATCCTTACGATGCCGGAGACCATGAGCGTGGAGCGCCGCAATCTGCTGAAGGCTTACGGAGCGAAGCTGGTGTTGACAGATGGAGCGAAGGGAATGAAAGGCGCCATCGAAAAGGCGGAGGAACTTGCGGCCACAACTCCCAACAGCTTTATTCCCGGTCAGTTTACCAATGGGGCGAACCCGACGGCTCACCGCACGACCACAGGCCCGGAGATATGGCAGGATACAGATGGGAAAGTAGATATCTTTGTTGCCGGCGTCGGCACAGGCGGTACGGTAACCGGTGTGGGAGAGTATCTGAAATCACAGAACCCGAATGTGAAGGTAGTGGCGGTAGAGCCGGCGTCATCGCCTGTCCTTTCCAAAGGAACGCCCGGAGCTCATAAGATCCAGGGAATCGGCGCGGGATTTGTGCCGGATACTCTCAATACGAAGGTTTATGATGAGATCATCGCCGTGACCAATGAGGACGCTTTTGCCACAGGCAGAGCGCTGGCAAGGGAAGACGGCATGCTGGTGGGAATTTCCTCCGGCGCCGCGGTATTTGCAGCCACAGAGCTGGCGAAGCGTCCGGAAAACAAGGGCAAAGTGATTGTAGCGCTTTTGCCGGATACGGGAGAGCGTTATCTCTCCACGCCGATGTTTGCGGAGTAGATTTAAATCACATAGTTGTTGGCATAACGTTCCCGCTGTTGATCTAGGATATCCTGCAGGGTGATTCCATCCAGATATTCACGGATTACTTTGTATAAACCTTTCCATACCGGAAGCGTAGGGCAGTCGCCGCTTCGATCGCATTCGACCGGATCCTGCTCTACGCATGGAACGGGGGAGAGACTGCCTTCCGTCAGGCGAAGAATCATGCCGACCGTATATTTATCCGGGCTTTTTGCCAGCATATAACCGCCTTGATAACCCCGGTTGGTTTTTAAAATATCGAAGCGGTTGAAGATCGGGACGATTTGTTCCAGATACTTTTTGGAAATATTTTGGCGCTGGGCGATATCTTTGAGGGCAATATATCCGTCTTCCTGATGTTCCGCCAAATCAAGCAGCATACGCAGCGCGTAGCGGCCTTTTGTAGAAATTTTCATGCTTGAGACTCCTTTTTTAGAACTTCCCTTTCATGGAAGGGATATTCCTATAATACCATATATTTTATAGGCTTTCAACGAAGATGTACACGCAAATGCAGAGGCGCTTTGCCGAGAGAGACGCTGCGCCTATGATTTCGTGGACGTCTTTTTGTCAGGAGTATGAAAATACGATAGAATTGAACAAGGAGGAGGGAGTATGACGCTCCAACAGTTGCATTACGTGATTACGATAGCCGAAGTGGGCTCCTTAAATAAAGCGGCAGAGATATTATATATGGCGCAGCCCTCACTGACCAGTTCCATGCAGGAGCTGGAACGGGAATTGGGGATCACGATCTTTTATCGGAGCGGCCGAGGGGTCTCCTTGACCCAGGACGGAGCGGAATTTTTGCTGTATGCGAGACAGGTATACAATCAGTACGAGTCTCTGATGGACAAGTATGGAAAGTCGCAAAACCTGAAAAGGAAGTTCGGCGTATCCACGCAGCATTATTCCTTTGCGGTCAAAGCATTTGTGGAGCTGGTGAAACGTTTTGATACTTCCCAATATGAGTTTGCGATTCGGGAGACAAAGACGAGAGACGTGATCCTGGACGTGGGAACGCTGAGAAGCGAGATTGGGATTCTTTATCTCAGTGATTTCAACCGCGCCGCCATCAATAAGCTGCTGCGGACCGGCAATTTGGAATTTCATCATCTGATCGATTGTCAGGCCTATGTTTATCTTTGGTCCGGACATCCATTGGCCCAAAATAAGTCCATTTGTTTTGACGAGTTAAAGGATTATCCTTGCCTCTCCTTTGAGCAAGGGGATGCCAGTTCCTTCTATTTTGCGGAGGAGATATTAAGTACCCATGAGTATACCCGGACCATTAAAGCAAACGACAGAGCGACCATGCTGAACCTGATGATTGGCCTCAATGGATATACCCTTTGTTCCGGGATTATCTGCGAGGAGTTAAATGGCGATGATTATCTGGCCGTTCCTTTTCAGGCGGATTCTGTGGAAGCCGGCAGTGTCATGGAAATCGGCTATATCACCAAACAAAATACCGTGTTGAGCAATATTGGAACGCTGTATGTGGAAGAAATGAAACGATATCTTGGGATAGAAAAATAAATGGAATCAGGGCTGCTTTTTGTATGTAACGCGGAGGTATAGATTTGATCTATATCTCCGTATTTATATCCCGTATTGGACGGGAAGAGAGGGGGTCGTTATAATAAAACCAGATAAAAAATAAAAAAGCGGTACAGCCGCGGAAGGAGCATATGATGGCGAATATAAATGATTCAAAAAATTGGAGTTTTGAGACAAGGCAGCTGCATATTGGGCAGGAACAGGCCGATCCGACGACCGATGCGAGAGCGGTTCCGATCTATGCGACCACATCTTATGTATTTCATGATTCGAAACATGCAGCGGATCGCTTTGGCCTGCGGGACGCGGGAAATATTTATGGAAGACTGACCAATCCTACGCAGGAAATTTTTGAGCAGAGAATCGCTTCCCTGGAAGGCGGCGTTGCTGCGCTGGCGACAGCTTCCGGGGCGGCGGCTATCCATTACGCCATCAGCGCGTTGGCCCGCAGCGGAGAGCATATCGTAGCCTCCAAAACGATCTATGGCGGCACGTACAATCTGCTGGCCCATACCTTACCGCTTTCTTCCGGGATCACCGCGACCTTTGTGGACCCGGATGTGGAAGGTTCCTTTGAGGCGGCAATTCAGGATAATACGAAAGCGATCTTTATTGAAACCCTGGGCAATCCCAACTCCAACCTGATCGATATCGAGGCGGTTGCCGCTGTCGCTCACAATCATGGGATTCCGTTGGTGATCGATTCTACCTTTGCTACGCCGTATCTGATCCGTCCTATCGAACATGGGGCAGATATCGTGGTTCACTCTGCCACCAAATTCATCGGCGGTCATGGAACGGCCATCGGCGGCGTGATCGTGGACGGAGGAACCTTTGACTGGAAGGCTTCCGGCAAGTATCCCTGGATTTCGGAGGCAAATCCCAGCTACCATGGCATTTCCTTTGCCGACGCGGTAGGCCCTGCCGCCTTTGTTACCTATATCCGTGCGGTCCTGCTTCGAGATACGGGAGCTACGATTTCCCCGTTCCATGCTTTCCTTTTCTTACAGGGATTGGAGACTCTTTCTCTGCGGGTAAAACAGCATGTGGAAAATGCTTTGAAGATTGTGGAGTATTTGGATCGCCATCCTCAAGTAGAAGCGGTACATCATCCTTCCCTGGAAAGCGAGTCCAGCCATAGCCTGTACCAAAAGTATTTCCCAGGCGGCGCAGGTTCCATTTTCACCTTTGAGATCAAGGGCGATGCGGCGACGGCGCAGAAGTTTATTGACAATCTGGCAATTTTCTCGCTTCTTGCCAATGTGGCGGATGTAAAGTCTCTGGTAATCCATCCGGCCAGCACCACCCATTCTCAGCTGACGGAAGCGGAATTGCTGGATCAGGGGATCAAGCCGAATACCATTCGTCTGTCTATCGGCATTGAAAATGTAAATGATTTGATCGCCGCTTTGGACGCTGCCTTTGAAGCAGTAAAATAAAAACGAACCGATTTTTTAAACGCAAATAAGGAGCACTTTTCCATCTGGAAGGGCGCTCCTTATCTGCATTTCTTGCCAGGATCACAAATACTTCTGAGTTTACAAAAATTTCCGGATTCGCTCCATGGCCTCCGCCGTATCCTCCGGCGTTCCAAAGGCAGTCAAACGGAAGAATCCTTCTCCGTTTGTTCCAAAGCCGCAGCCGGGAGTGCCGATGACCTGCGCTTTTTCCAACAACTGATCAAAGAATTCCCAAGAGCTTAATCCATGAGGACACTTCATCCACAGGTAGGGGGAGTGAATTCCGCCGGTATGCCAGATGCCAGCCTGTTCCAGAGCTTCGTGCATCAGCCGTGCATTGGAGCGGTAGATGGAAAGAACTTCCTGGCAAGCGGCCATTCCTTCGTCGGAAAAAGCCGCCGCCGCCGCTCTCTGAACCGGATAGGAAACACCGTTGAATTTGGTGGTCTGACGGCGGAGCCACATGGCGCGCAGAGAAAGACCGCCCCGAATCAGTTCTTGAGGGACTACCGTGTATCCACAGCGAGTTCCGGTGAAACCAGCGGTCTTGGAAAGGGAGCACACTTCGATGGCGCATTCCCGCGCTCCCTCGATCTCATAGATGCTGTGGGGCAGTTCCGGCGAAGTGACGAACGCCTCATAAGCAGCGTCAAAGAGGATGACAGCCCCTTGTTTGTTCGCGTAGTCTACCCACTCGGCCAGCTGGGCTTTTGTATAGACCGCGCCGGTCGGGTTATTGGGAGAGCAAAGATAAATGATGTCTGCTTTCTGGTCAGGATCCGGCATGGGGAGAAAACCATTTTCCGGCCCCGCGGGAAGGTAGGCGATGCGCCGGCCCGCCATCTGATTGGTGTCCCGGTAGACCGGATAAACCGGGTCCGGGATCAGCACGGTGTTATCCGTGTCGAATAGATCTAAAATATTGCCTAGATCGCACTTGGCGCCGTCGCTGATAAACAGATCGTCGATGGGCAGTTCGACCCCAAACCGCCGATAATACTGTTGAATGGATTCTTTTAGAAAATCATAACCTTGTTCGGGGCCGTAACCGTGGAAGCGGGAAGGATCTCCCTGGTCAAGAACCGCCTCGGTAAAAGCCTGAACCACCGGTGTAGGAAGCGGACGCGTGACATCGCCGATGCCAAGACTTAGGATGCGTTGGTCCGGATGTGCGGCCTGATAGGCAGCCTTTTTCGCGGCAACCTGAGAGAAAAGGTAACTGGTTTCCAGGGACCGGTAGTTTTCATTGATCTTCATTTGAGAAGCCTCCTTTATTTGCTGGCATAAAGCTGCTGGTAAGGACTCTTTGCGTTTGGTGTAATGACATAAAAATTCTTGGAGAGAATTTCCTCCATAGATTCGTCGAATATATGGCAAAACTGTTCTAGGGCTGGACGAATTTCGTCCAAATCAGCTTCGTCGGCAAGGCGGCTGGTCAGCCGGGAAGAAAAATCTGCCGGAAGCTGTCTCGCTCTTAGGTAGATGCGTCCGCCGTACATTCCCATCCCACAAAAATTATTGACGGGAACAGGCGCGTCTGAGTGAAGGCCAAGGACGATGATGGTTCCGCCGGACTGATATTCACCAAGAAAGCTGCCGGCTGTGCCGCCGACGACTAGGAGAGGCCGGTGTTCGCCGTATTCCTTCATATGGATGCCGGCCCGGTAGCCGACGTTGCCATGGACAAAGATGCTGCCTCCCCGCATGGAGTAGCCGGTGGCGTCGCCGGATAGCCCATCGATACAGATGGAGCCTTTGTTCATCGTATCTCCGACGGCGTCCTGGGCATTGCCATGGACAAAGATGCTGCCTCCGTTCAGATAAGCGCCTAGGGCGTTTCCAGGAGTACCGAAGATTTCCAGATGTTTTTCCGCCAGGCCGTCGCCAATATACCGGTGACCGCAGCAGCCGTGAATTTCTATGGTGCTTTCATCCGCCGTTCGGATAAATTGATTTAAGGTTGAAAAATCCAAGTTTTCTGCCTGAATGACCATATCTGCCTCCTTATTCCCCGGCATGAGAAATGCCCAGAATCGAAAGCTCCCGGTCAGAGAGTCCGATACCGCGGAGCATCA
This sequence comes from Hominifimenecus sp. rT4P-3, assembly GCF_051055405.1. GTDB lineage: Bacteria > Bacillota > Clostridia > Lachnospirales > Lachnospiraceae > Pseudolachnospira. The sequence continues at coordinate 121,470 of NZ_CP167068.1, forward strand.
TCCGGTTTCCGCGCAGGGCTTCAATGGAATTGATTCCCATACCGCCCATCATTTCTTTGATTTCCCTGGTCCATGAGGTAACCAGATTGACGAGCCGTGCGGCTCCTTCTTCCGGATCTAAGCGTTCCACCAAATCCGGGCGCTGCGTCGCAATCCCCCAGTTACACTTGCCTGCATGGCAGGAGCGGCACAGGTGGCAGCCTAACGCCAGCAGGGCGGCGGTTCCGATATAGACCGCGTCGGCTCCCAGAGCGATGGCTTTTACCACGTCGGAACTTTCCCGGATGCTGCCGCCGGCAATGATGGAGACATCCCCTCGAATTCCTTCTTCCCGCAGCCGTTGATCTACAGCGGCCAGCGCTAATTCGATGGGGATTCCGATATTGTCGCGAATTCGGGCGGGAGCAGCTCCGGTGCCACCGCGAAAACCGTCGATAGCGATGATGTCCGCGCCGCTGCGGGCAATGCCGCTGGCAATCGCCGCGATGTTATGGACAGCGGCAACTTTGACCAGAATCGGTTTTTTATAATCGGTGGCTTCCTTCAGAGAATAGACCAGCTGACGGAGGTCTTCGATGGAATAAATATCATGGTGGGGCGCCGGAGAGATCGAATCGGCCCCTTGGGGAATCATTCGTGTCTTGGAGATATCCCCTACGATTTTTGCGCCGGGAAGATGGCCGCCGATACCGGGTTTTGCTCCTTGGCCCATCTTGATTTCAATGGCGGCGCCTGCGTTCAGGTATTCTTTGTGGACGCCGAAACGGCCGGAGGCAACTTGGACGATCGTGTGCGGGCCGTACTCATACAGATCTTCGTGGAGGCCCCCTTCCCCGGTATTATAACAGATTCCAAGCTCCTTTGCAGCATTTGCCAGCGCTTTGTGGGCGTTTAAGCTGATAGAGCCGTAACTCATGGCCGAAAAGAGGATCGGCGTATCGAGAGAAAGTCCGGGGGTCAGCTCGTTTGTCAGAAAACCGTCCGAGCCGCGGTGGACTTGATGCGGTTTTTTACCCAAAAACGTCCGTGTTTCCATGGGCTCCCGCAAAGGATCGATGGGCGGGTTGGTGACCTGGGAAGCATTTACCAGGATTTTATCCCAGTAAACCGGATAGGGCTTCGGCGTTCCCATGGCGGCTAGTAAAACGCCGCCGCTTTCTGCCTGGCGATAGATATCGTGGATGGTCTCTTCCCCCCAGTTGGCGTTGGGGCGGAAGGTGTGATCCGTTTTCCGGATTTTCAGCGCGCGGGTCGGGCAGAGGGCGACGCAGCGGTGGCAGTCTACGCAGTTGGCCTCGTCTGCCAACATCTTTTTGTGTTCTTTATCAAAGCGGTGGACCTCGTTGGCGCACTGCCGTTCACAGAGGCGGCAGTTGATGCAGCGAGTCTCGTTCCGCACAATTTCAAATTCTGGGTAGATCATGGTTCCTGTCATACGCTTTTTCCTCCTTCCGTCTGACTGGCAAGACGTACGATGATCGGTTCGCCGCCTTTCGGGGCCCAGATGCGGTCAAGGGTTGGGGCGATCGTCCGAATGGCGCATTCTTCGCTGGCCACATAAAAAATGTCGTCCTTTTCAGCCGCCACCATGGAGCGGAGTTTTAGCCGGTCATTCAGCGCCATCAAGCCCCCTTCAAAGCCAAGCAAGATCGAGAAGGGTCCGGTGATGAGGAGACTGGAAAAAACATTGCGCAGATAGGTATACGTTTCCTTCTCCTCAGGAGACAGCCGTTGAATCGTACTCCAGAAAGGCGCGGCGACCACGTGGGCGGCTTCTTCCAGAGTCAGCCCTTGTTTGCGGAGCAGGTAATCAAAAATATAAGTAATGACCTCTGTATCCGTCAAAAGGTTGCAGCGATAACCGAACATTTCAATCCAACGCCGGTTGGCGTCGTAGGAAGAAATTTCTCCATTATGTACAATGGAATAATCCAACAAGGCAAACGGATGTGCGCCGCCCCACCAGCCCGGCGTATTAGTCGGATAGCGGCCGTGGGCGGTCCAGCAGTATCCCTCATATTCTTCCAGGCGGTAAAAATCTCCGACATCTTCGGGATATCCGACCGCTTTAAAAACACCCATGTTTTTTCCGCTGGAAAAGATATAGGAACCGGAAAGCTCCGAATTTACTTTGATGACGCAGCGGACCACGTATTCCCTTTCATCCAATTGGCTTGACGCCAGCTTATGGGGGAGCGGTACGACAAAGTACCGCCAGATTTGCGGCTCGTCGATGACGCCTGGCACTTTTTTGGTAGGAATCTTCGATAAATTTGCAATATCAAAATGACGCTCTAAAAATTCTTCGCAGGACTGGCGGTCGGAAGGGTTTTCGTAGAATACATGGAACGCGTAGCAATCCTGATATTCCGGATAAATTCCATATCCGGCAAAACCACCGCCAAGGCCATTGCTTCGATCGTGCATAACGGCAATTGACTTTACAATTTTGTCGCCAGCAATTCGCGTCCCATTTTTGGAAAAGATTCCGGAAAGCGCGCAGCCGGACGGAATTCGAATTTGGCCTTCTTTTTTCATAGTATCCCTCATTTCTTTTTTTATTGCCATGAGAAAATTCGCCGGAATTTTCTTGCCATAGAAGAAAAGGCGTCCAAACCAGAATATCCATCGGGGAGAGGATAGATCTATTCTGGTTTGAACGCCTTTGTTCTTCTCAGGAATATAGCATAAAGCAGCGTAGAAGTCAATGGAAAAGAAGAAAAAAAGTTACTTTTTAAAAATAAAATATTAAAATAACAAAATAAAAATAAGAAAACACAAAATAAAAATGATAAGAAAGTATTGACAGGAAGAAAAAAAGATGCTATAGTCACCAGCAAGTAGCAAAGGCGCTGCGGGAAAACCCGTAGCGCCTTTTTTTATTTCATAGGCAATTCCGTTGGAAAGGAGCATGTATGATGGAAAACAGCAGAAAAGCAGAAGCGCCAACTTCCGTCCCGGAGTTATTTGGCAGCATGGTATTTAATGATCACGTGATGAAGGAGCGTCTCCCGAAGGAGACTTACAAGGCTTTGCGCAGGACCATGGAATTGGGTAAAAAGTTAGATCCTAGCGTAGCCAATGTGGTGGCCAACGCGATGAAGGACTGGGCGGTGGAAAAGGGAGCGACCCATTTTACCCACTGGTTCCAGCCGATGACTGGAATTACGGCAGAAAAACACGATAGCTTTATTTATCCGGATGGAGACAGCGCCGTAATCATGGAGTTTAGCGGCAAGGAGTTGGTAAAAGGCGAGCCGGACGCTTCCAGTTTTCCGTCGGGCGGTCTGCGAGCCACCTTTGAGGCAAGAGGGTACACGGCCTGGGATCCATCTTCCTATGCCTTTATTAAGGAAAAGACTCTCTGCATTCCTACGGTGTTTTACTCTTATGGCGGGGAGGCTCTGGATAAAAAGACGCCGCTGCTTCGTTCCATGGAGGTGATTAATAAGCAGGCACTTCGTATTCTTCGTCTCTTTGGTGATACCACGACCACACGCGTCACAACGACGGTGGGGCCGGAACAGGAATATTTTCTGATTGATACGGAGCAATATAAAAAGAGAGAGGACCTAAAACTCTGCGGACGCACGCTGTTCGGGGCAAAGGCTCCGAAGGGGCAGGAGTTGGAGGACCATTACTTTGGCACCATCAAGCCCCGTGTGGCTGAATTTATGGAGGAGTTGGATCAGGAGTTGTGGAAGCTGGGAATCTTTGTCAAGACTGAGCACAATGAAGTAGCCCCTGCCCAGCATGAGATGGCGCCGATTTTTACGGATACGAATCTGGCGTCGGATCACAACCAGTTGACTATGGAAGTCATGAAGCGGGTCGCTTCCCGTCATGGGATGGCCTGCCTGCTCCATGAGAAGCCTTTTGAGGGAATCAATGGAAGCGGCAAACATAACAACTGGTCGATTTCTACTAACACGGGCGTCAACTTATTGGAACCTGGGGATTCTCCGAAAGAAAACGCACAGTTTTTATTGTTTTTAACCGCGGTAATCAAAGCGGTGGATGAATATCAAGATCTGCTTCGTGTGTCGGTTGCCAGCGCGGGAAATGACCACCGTCTGGGGGCCAATGAAGCGCCTCCCGCCATTGTCTCGATGTTCCTTGGCGACGATTTGACGGAGATTTTGGAAGCGATTGAAGCGGGCACCTCTTATGACAAAAAAGATGCGGAGGTGATGAAGGTAGGCGTCCATATCCTTCCTCGTTTCCCGAAGGATACAACAGACCGGAACCGGACCTCGCCTTTTGCTTTTACTGGAAATAAGTTTGAGTTCCGGATGCTGGGCTCCGATCTTTCCATCGCAGGTCCGAACGTGGTTCTTAATACGATTGTGGCGGAAGAGTTGTCCCAGTTCGCGGATAAGCTGGAACAGGCAGATGATTTCGACGAGGCTTTGCAGGAACTGATCCGCAAAACCTTTGCAGAGCATAAGAGAATTGTATTCAATGGAAACAACTATGCCAAAGAGTGGGTAGAAGAGGCGAAAGTGCGTGGCCTGATGAATCTGGCGACGACCGCGGATGCTCTGCCATCCTTTATTGCCGACAAAAATATTGAGCTGTTTACGAAGCACAAGATTTTTACTACGGCAGAGCTTCACTCCCGCTATGAAATTTTGATGGAGGTTTATTGCAAGAAGCTGCATATCGAGGCGGCGACGATGATCGACATGGCTCACCGTCAGATCTTGCCGGCTATCGCCAGATATTCCTGTGATCTAACCAAAACGGCGTTAGAAAAACAGCAGCTTTCCGGAGCGATTTCCTGTGAGTTTGAACTGGATACGGTAACCGAGCTTTCTACGGATGCCGGCCAGCTGAGACGAGCGTTGGTAGAGATGGAGAGCGACTTGGAGAAAGCAGAGGGGATTGACGATGTGACGGAGCAGGCAAATTACTATAAAGACGTCATCCTTTCCGACATGGAAAAAGTTCGGGAGGCTGCAGATCGCGCAGAGGTGCTGACGGCAAAGGCGTATTGGCCGTTCCCGGATTATACGGACCTTCTCTATAGCGTTATGTAAAAATTATGGTTTCTTTCTCCTTATATACACTTTCATGAAAAGGGATGCTGCCTTAGCCGGGCAGCATCTTTTTTGGACATCATCATCAAATCAGGAATCAAATTCCGGGTAAGCGTTTGGGTCTGGCGGAGGGCACTCTGGCGGGGTCCATTCGTAATTATCGGTCAGATAATCGTACATTTTTTGAATCTTCTCATGGATTTCGGCCAGAGAGGGGAGTCCGTGGAAAAATTTGGCTGGTTCTGCGCGCCAGTACAAATCGTCATTGGCCAGGTTTTCAACCAACGCATGATTGAGCGCTACGATATAAACCATCTGGCCAGGTTTCATTCGGTGGGGACGGTGAGTAACGTCCACGACGAAATCTTCCAGGACGGGTCCACGGTAGGTCTCGGTCTCCATATGGCTTTCCATTTTTCTGATTTCTTCATAATCCTTTTCGGTAAACAAATCGCCTATATTCATTGGTAAACCTCCTTTGCTGCTTTTCATTGCTTTCTGATTTTTTCGTTTTATTGCATCACAGCCGCAGCGCACGCTCGAAAAATCTTCGATTTTCCTCGCTCACGGGCATTCGCCCTATCGCTTCGTAAGATGCCAAATTCGTCTGCAAGCAGCCGATTTGTCATTTTACGAAGCGGCGCTGCTCATTGCTTTCGCGTATATTGTATCACGGAGAAAGGGGGGAATGCAATGTCTTGACGCTGCCGTTTTCAAAAAGGTAGGTTTGGTGGGATATGCCGTCAAATATTTGCGTATCTTCTACCGATATTAAGATAATCTTCTTTTTTTGAAGGCTCACGAGGTGCGGCAGTACCCAGGGCAAATCGGAGTCATCCATATAGCAAAAGAGTTGATCAAGCAGGAGAATCGGCGCTTCTGAGTGAAGCGTGTTGATAAGAAGAACCCGTTTTCTTACGGACTCAGAAAGTTTATCTAAAGTTTTGTCTGCATAGGAAGAAAGTTCAAAGGTTTGGAGCAGGACGGACGCCTTTCCGCGCGCTTGGTCTGGTTCTAATCTCTGCAGGAGCCCCGTGTAAATTAGATAGTGAGAGAGAGAAAAACTGCCGGGAAAAAGCGGAAAACGTGAAAAATATGCCAGATGATTTTGATAGGCTCGCCCTAAGGTGAAGATATCGTATCCGAGAAAATAAATGTTTCCACATTCCGGTTTTTTCGTTCCCGTTAAAATCTTTAGAAATTGAGTCTTTATGCCGGTATCGGAACCGGAGAGTAAGTGAATTCCTTCGGAAAAGGAAGCGGAAAAGGTATAATGATGTCCGCAGGATGTTTGAGATACCTGAATGACTTCCAATTCCATATGGTAGGTCCTCCTATATAATTGCTACAATAAACTACTTTGTTAATTGTTCGCATTATACCAGGTTCTTCACAGGTTTTCCATAGATTAAAAAAAAAAACGAAAAAAACTATGCACAATTCCGCGAAATATGCTAAACTGAAAAAAATACCAATGTTTTCAAATATAGAGGATAGGAGGTTTATCATTATGGAATCATTTACGTACTATACCCCCACAAAAGTGTTTTTTGGGGAAGATGCGGAATCTCATATTGGAAAAGCACTGAAAGAGTATGGAGTAAAAAAAGTACTTCTGCACTATGGCGGGGGCAGTATTAAGCGGATCGGCCTTTATGATAAGGTGGTTTCCCAGCTTACGAAAGCAGAGATTCCATTTGTGGAGTTGGGCGGTGTAGAACCGAATCCAAAGATTGGTTTAATCCGAAAAGGAGTGGAACTTTGCCGGGCGGAGCAGGTAGATTTTCTTCTGGGCGTAGGGGGCGGCAGTGTCTGCGATTCCTGTAAGGCCATTGGCATGGGACTTACAACTGGCTTGGATCCCTGGGAAGTCGTGTCTAAAAATATTGTGCCGGAGAAACCCTTTCCGATGGGGCTGGTATTAACCATTGCGGCGGCTGGCAGTGAGATGAGCAATTCTTGTGTGATTACCAACGAAGAGACAAATCTGAAGCGCGGCTGCAATCATGACGCAAACCGCCCCACGTTTGCCTTTTTAAACCCGGTTAATACGTTGTCTGTATCCAAATTCCAGACGGCCGCCGGGATCGTAGACATTATGATGCACACCATGGAACGTTATCTGACCAGCGATCCGGAGACCCCTCTAACGGACAGGATTGCGGAGAGCCTGTTAAAACTGGTGAAAGAATACGGAACCAGGTTGATGCAGGATCCGCAGGACCTGGAAGCCAGAGCACAGATAATGTGGGCCTCTACCCTTGGACATAATGACATTACAGGGTGCGGCAGAAATAAAACCTTTACCGCCCATAAGATTGAACATGACTTAAGCGGCGTTCATGATGGGATCACTCATGGCGCGGGTTTGGCGGTCGTTTTCCCTGCATGGGTTCGCTATGAATATAAAAACGGCATCGATCGTTTTTATCAATGGGCGGTAAATATCTGGGATGCGGAGCCTAGCGAGGATAAGGAGAAAGCGATCTTAGAGGGTGTTGACCATATGGTGGCGTTTTTCCGGTCTTTGGATATGCCGGTGACCATGAAAGAGTTGGGCGTGACACCGGAAGAGTATGAGAAGATTTCTAAAATGACTACAAATGGAGATGCGAAACCCTTGCCATCCTTTGGAAAGCCGCTGACGAGCGCGGATATCCGTGAGATTTATCGGCTGGCAGAATAATTTTCTGTAAAAAGAAAAGGACTATTCTTTTAAATTGGAACAATAGTGAGTCAAAAAGAGAATCAATTCGCCAGGCGTGGGCTTTTCTGTCAGGTTCCGCTTGGCGATTGCATTTAGCTTTGTTCTGTCTCCGTAGTCCCAGCAATCGTCCACAGCCCGTGCAATGTTCCGGGCTACATTTCCTGTGGAAGTACCGAAACGGGCGGCAATCGGCTGATAGATGGTTTTCATCAGGGAGCGCGGAAGAAATTGTCCTTGATCGATAACAGCTTGGACGGCGCAGCCCAGATAAAGGTAACCGGTAGAGGTTGGATGCCCGGCGATGGACAAGATAACGGATTCAATACTTTTTGAAGTCATGGCAACAATCCCCTCTGTGATGATTTGGCACAAAGGATATCATGACAGAGAATAGTACAAAAAGGAAATGTTTCGTCAAACTTAGACAAAAACAGACAAAAAGAGGGATAAAATCAAGAGAAAGTTGGAATCTCTTACAAAATTGGTTTAATAGTGGAAAAAATTTCCGGTATCCATAGAAAATACTACCATCTCTTTCGATTTAGAGATGGTAGTATTTTCTAAAAGGTACTTTTTATAGGAAAGAGCATTGGATGCAGTGGGAAATAATTATTTTATGCTTCCATTTCCCTGCTATTTTGATTATAATAAGAAAAGCCACCTTCAATAGGCAGGGGTGAACGAAACAGATGAATGGGAAAGGGGCGGCCATGGGAAAAGTTTTTTATATTTTTGGAAAGAGCGCATCCGGAAAGGACAGCATTTTCCAACGGCTGCTGGAGGATCTTTCTTTAGGCCTTCGGGGCGTAACGATGTATACCACCCGGCCGATGCGTCTACACGAGCAGGAAGGTGTGGAATATCATTTCATTTCGGAGCAGCACCTGTCGGAGTTCCGGGAACAGGGACGGATCATAGAGGAGCGGACCTATCAGACTATGCACGGCCCGTGGACTTATGCAACCATTGACGATGGTCAGATCGATCTTCGGACGGGAGACTATCTCATGACCGGCGTTTTGGAGTCTTATCTCAGCACGAAGCGGTATTTTGGCGCGGACTGGGTGGTTCCTCTCTATATCGAGGTGGAAGATGGGGAGCGGCTTCGCCGTGCTCTCGAACGGGAGCGGAAGCAGGCGTGTCCCAGATACTCAGAACTGTGCCGTCGTTTTCTGGCGGATGAAACAGATTTTGCAGAGGAACGTCTCCATATGGCCGGAGTAGAAAAGCGGTATCAGAATGAAAATCTTGCAGTGTGTTTGACTGAAATCAGGCAGGAAATTCTTTCCGGAAAGTGACGGCGGTGTGAATGCGAAAAGAAGAGATGCGGGAATACTTTTTTCGTGTAAAAGAATTAGAAAAGATTTCCCATGCTTATATCATTGAAGAAGAGAGCGGGCAGGAGGCAGACGCTCTGGCGGGAGATTTTGCCGCTCTTTTGGAATGTGAGAAGGGGACGGGCTGTGGGACTTGCCATTCGTGTCTAGCGTATGCCAGCGGGAATCATCCGGATATTATCCGGGTGTCTCATGAGAAACCGGACAGCATCGGCGTGGAGGAAATCCGCAGGCAGTTGGTGGATGATATTACGATTCGCCCTTACAGCAGCCCTTATAAGGTGTATTTGGTTCCGGAGGCGGAGAAACTGACCGTTCAGGCCCAGAATGCGCTTTTGAAAACATTGGAGGAACCTCCTTATTATGGGATGATTTTTTTGTTAACGTCAAATGCGGGTAAGCTTCTCCCTACGATCTTATCGAGAAGCGTGCTGTTGAAATTGACGGAAGAGGAGCGGGAGGAGCTGCTTTTACCAGAGGAAGACCGGAATTTGTTTTTGTCCCTGCTTCGTCAGGCGGGACAGTTGACGGTAGCGCAGATGGCCGACAGCGTGAAAACATTAAAAGAACGGAAGATTCCGGCTGGAGCTGCTGCGGCTTTGGCGCGGGTGTATCTTCGGGATGTGTTAGTTCTGCAGTCTACCGGAAAACGGGAACTTTTGCGGATGCCGGAAGAACTTGACGGATACCAGGAATGGGCGGGGGAAGTATCTTCCCACGCACTTCATCAGATTTTGGAAGAGATCGACGCAATGGAGAGCCGCATTCTTTCCAATGTAAACTATGAATTAGCAGTAGAACTATTGCTGCTGACGATGAAAACGACCAAAAAACTCGGCGAGCATAGCGGAGTTGTTCAGGAGGATTTTTGATATATGGTACAGATTATTGGCGTAAGATTCCGCTGTGCGGGAAAAGTATACTATTTTGATCCGGGAGACAAAGAAATCAAGAAAGGCTCAAAAGTGATTGTAGAGACCGCCAGAGGTTTGGAGATGGGCACGGTTACGCTGGGAAATAAGATGGTAGAGGAAGAAACCGTAGTCCAGCCGTTGAAGCCGGTCATTCGTATTGCCACGGAAGAGGACTTTGCCACCATTGAAAAAAATAAAGAAAAAGAGAAAGCCGCATTTCAGATTTGCCAGGAAAAGATCACAAAGCATGAGCTGGAGATGAAGCTGGTAGATGTGGAATACACATTTGATAACAATAAAATTTTATTTTATTTTACTGCCGATGGAAGAATTGATTTCCGGGAACTGGTAAAGGATTTGGCTTCGGTGTTTAAGACGAGGATTGAGCTTCGCCAGATCGGAGTTCGCGATGAGACGAAAATTTTAGGGGGGATTGGAATCTGCGGTCGCTGCTTATGCTGTCATTCGTATCTTTCGGAGTTTGCGCCGGTTTCGATTAAGATGGCAAAGGAACAGAATTTGTCCTTGAATCCCACGAAAATTTCTGGGGTTTGCGGCCGCCTGATGTGCTGCCTGAAAAATGAGGAAGATACCTATGAGTATTTAAACAGCCGTCTGCCTGGCATCGGCGACTCGGTGGTACATGAGGGCGACGGCGTTCGTGGTACGGTTCAGAGCGTCAATGTGTTGCGTCAGCTGGTCAAAGTGATTGTCAGCCTGGATGGGGACGATGTAGAAGTCAGGGAGTATCCGATTGACGAGCTGCGGTTCCGGCCAAGGAAGAAGAAAGGAAAGGGTGCAGCGGAGAAGGACGAGCAGGATTTTGAACAAGAGGTTCAGGATTTGGAAACACAGGAATGGAAGGAAGAAGCGGTTTTAGAAAGATCCGTACAAGAAAAAAAAGAGCGGGAGGATACTGCTTCGGGGAAAGAAGATCCAGAGAAAAGCCGTAAAGGCGCGGAACCTTTGGGACAAGATCGGGGGCGGAGGAACCGAGAGCATCCGGAGCGCAGAAATCGCGAGGGAAGAAATTCGGAGAAGGAGTTTGCAGAAAAGGGAGACCGTGGAAACAGAGATCACGCAAGGTCGGACCGCGGAGGCCGAGAGCGCAAAAACTGGGAGCGTGGGGGCCGGGAAAAGGAACGTTCAGAAAGAAAAAACCAGGAGAAGAACAATGGAGAAAGAGAATCTAGGCCTGGCGAGTGAATTCCTGCGGGAGGGGGAGCGCCTGGATGACCTTCAGAGAAATCACTACCAGATTATTCAGAATCCATCGAAGTTCTGCTTTGGTATGGACGCTGTGCTGCTCTCTGGCTTTGTGACGGTAAAGCCTGGGGAGCGGGTGCTGGACTTTGGCACTGGAACCGGCATTATACCAATCCTTTTAACAGCAAAGACTGAGGGCCGCCATTTTACCGGCCTGGAGATCCAGGAAGAGATGGCGCAGATGGCGGAGCGGAGCGTCCGGCTCAACGGTCTTTCGGAAAAAGTGGAGATTGTGGTTGGAGATATGAAAGAGGCCTCCCGTCGATTCGGAGGGGCTTCTTTTGATGTGGTAACTTGCAATCCGCCATACATGAATCAAAATCATGGGCTGAAAAATCCCTCGGAACCCAAGGCTATTGCGCGGCATGAAATTTTATGTACCTTGGAGGACGTGATTCGGGAGGCTGCCAGGTGTTTAAAGCCGGGAGGACGTTTTGCCATGGTGCACCGCCCCCATCGCCTGGGAGAGATTTTTTCGCTGATGAAGGCGTATCAGTTGGAGCCAAAGCGGATGAAGATGGTGCATCCGAACCGGGAGGCGGATGCCAATATGGTGCTGTTGGAAGCTTCCCGCGGCGGGAATCCATGGTTGAAGGTGGAAAAACCGCTGATTGTATATCGCGAGCCTGGCGTGTACTGTCAGGAAATCTATGACATTTATGGATATTGAGCCAGCAGGAAGGGGGAAAGCGGAGATGAAAGGTACTTTGTATCTATGCGCAACGCCCATTGGAAATCTGGGAGATATTACGCTGCGGACGCTGGATGCGCTAAAGGCGGTGGATTTGATCGCTGCGGAGGATACCCGCCATAGCCGGATTTTACTGGAACATTTTCAGATTTCTACGCCCATGACCAGTTATCATGAGCATAATAAATATGAGAAGGCGGAGGTCTTAGTGGAAAAGCTCCAAGACGGAGTGAATGTTGCTCTGATTACGGACGCGGGAACTCCGGCGATCTCGGATCCTGGCGAAGAACTGGTGCGTCAATGTCTGGAAGCAGGGATACCGGTTACTTCTCTGCCAGGGCCCAGCGCCTGCATTACGGCTTTGACGATCTCCGGTTTGCCTACAAGACGGTTTTGTTTTGAGGCTTTTTTGCCTGCGGATAAAAAGGAACGCCGGCAAATTTTGGAGGAATTGAAGCGGGAGACGCGCACGATCATTCTCTACGAGGCGCCGCATCGCTTAAAAAAGACTTTGGAGGAACTTTCAGAGGCGTTGGGAGACCGGCGTCTTACGATTTGCCGAGAATTGACGAAGAAGTATGAGGAAGGCTGGCGGACTTCCTTAAGCGAGGCTATTTCCTATTATAAAGAGGAGGAGCCCCGGGGAGAGTTCGTGCTGGTGATTCAGGGACGGGATTACCAGGATCTAGAAAAAGAACGGACGCAGGAATGGGAGAAACTAAGCTTACCGGAGCATCTGGATTATTATTTGAAGCAGGGGATGGATAAAAAGGATGCTATGAAGCAGATGGCAAAAGACCGGGGATGTACGAAACGAGAGATCTATCAGGGCCTTCTTTAAGCGCTTGACTTTTCCGGACAGTCTTCGTATACTGAAAACATCATTATTCTGTGAAAAGAAGAATGGAGATAAGGAGGAATCGCCTGTGACGACAGGAGCGATTATTCTGGCAGCGGGAACCTGCGAGAAGATGGAAGAATTCAAGCCAATGATGAAATTGGCGGGAACCAGCATGATTCAACGGCAGATGGATACCTTGCGGCAGGCGGGAGTCTCTCCCATTGTGGTCGTGACCGGATACCGAGCAGAAGAATTGGAGAAGCATCTGGCCCACCGAGGCGTGATATTCGTGCGGAATGAGACCTATGAAACCTCCGAGATGTTGGATTCGGTAAAACTGGGTATCGAGGCCGTGATAAAAGAATGCGACCGGGTGTTGCTTTTGCCGTCGGATACACCGCTTTTTTCCGCGGAAACCCTGGATGCAGTGATGAGGACGGACGCAGAGATTGCCATACCGGTCTGCGGGGGGATTTCGGGACATCCGATCTGCCTCCATCAAAAAGCGATGGAGCAGGCATTGGCCTTTGATGGAGAAGGCGGTCTGCGCGGTATGATTCATAGTGGAGCCCTTCCGTTAAAAGAGGTATCCGTGGAAGACCAGGGGGTGCTGCTGGAAGCAAATACAAAGGAAGAATACCAAAAATTGCTTCAGTTTGAAGAACAGGCCCGGATGGAGATCCCGCTGGAATTTCGTTTACGTCTGGAATTATTTAAGGGCGATAGCTTTTTTGGTCAGGGGACCAGCGAGTTTTTGCGTAGAATTGAAAAAGAAGGCTCGATGCTAAAGGCTTGCCAGGAGATGGGGATGGCCTACAGCAAAGGCTGGACGATGATAAAAAAAGCAGAGGAACGCCTTGGTTTTTGTCTGGTAGAGCGTCAGGCAGGCGGTTCTCGTGGAGGCAATTCCTTTTTGTCGGAAGAAGGAAGGGACTTTCTTCAGCGATACGAGGAATTTGTCGGAGCGGTATGGCAGGAAGCAAAACGGCTGTTTTCACAATATTTTGAAGGATAAGGGAAGAAAAGATGGAAAAGGACGTACAAAGAGTATACGAACTGAGAGCGGAAGGGAAATGTTGCACCCAAGTTTTGGTCTGTATGGGCTTGGCCTTAAAGGGAGAGAACAATGACGAGATGGTCCGCGCCGTGTCTGGCCTTTGCGGGGGAATGCGTTCCGGCCTGGTCTGTGGGGCTTTGACCGGGGCCGCGATGATGTTAGCATTGTTTGATGAAAAGGTGGCTGCGGAGGAGATGATTCCGGAGCTGGTTCAGTGGTTTCAGGATGAATACGGAGAAAAGTATGGAAGCGTCGACTGCAACGCGATTTTGGAGGGGTGTCCGGAAAATAAACCGATGCGCTGCCCGAAGTTGATTGAAGCCACTTATTTGGAGGCCCGCCAGATTTTAGAGGAATTTGGATACGACATCGAGGCGATGGTGGAAGACGCTTTTTAATTTCCTATAAGGATTCGGGTGTCAAAAGATCTTTTGACCCTAGCATCATCCTATAAAATTAAAAAACGTTCCGTGGAGGAAATCGAATATGAGAAAAATCTTTCTGCTTCGCCATGGAAAGCCGGAGTTTCCGGGTGGAAAGAAGCGGTGTATCGGACGGACGGATTTACCGCTTTCAAAGGAAGGGCGGCAGCAAGCTGCGGGTTGGAGAGAAAGAAAAGATTTGGCCGGAGTAACAAAGATCTATTCCAGTCCGATGAAGCGTTGCCAGGAAAGTGCAGCGCTTTTTTCGGATGGCCGCATTCCAATTCAAACGCTTCCTGACTGCGCGGAAATTTCCATGGGCCTTTGGGAGAACAAGACGTTTGACGAGATTCGTCAGGAATATCCGGAGGAATACCGGGAAAGGGGCGAACATTTGGCGGAATTTGTTCCGCCGGGCGGGGAGAGCTTCCGGGCATGCCAGCGGCGGGCGGCAGCCGCCTACCGGAAGATTTTGGCGGAAAGCGAGGGCGATGTGGCCATCGTGGCCCACGCGGGATGGAACCGGGCGCTGCTCAGTTTTCTTACCGGGAGGGATCTCAATCATTTGCTGGAAATTCCCCAGGAGTATGGGGAAATTTGCGAAATCCCCGTGCCAAAAGGGCTGGGGGCGGTGATTGTGGCGGCTGGTCTCTCTTCCCGGATGGGAGCCTGGAAACCTGCCTTAAAGATTGGAGAGCGTTCTTTTTTGGAATGGGAGCTGGACTGTCTGCTGCGGGCTGGCGTCAGCCGGACGGTCATCGTGACTGGAAAACGAGGCGACGAGATCGAGAGGGCCTATGAGGGACCTGGAATCGAATGCGTAAAAAATGAGCGGTATGCGGAAACCAAGATGTTTGATTCGGCCTGTCTCGGATTCCGGCGGTTTGATTCGGCCTGGAAGGGCATTTTCTTTTTGCCCGGTGATTCACCAATGTTTTCCGTCTATACGGTAAAACGGCTGTGGGAGGCCCTTGAACAGGATGGCGAAGGGGAAACGTTTTGTCCTTTTTATCGGGGAAAGCCGGGACACCCATTGCTGCTTCGGGGGCGGGTTCTTCCACGGGTTTTGGCCCATGACGGCAGGATGGGACTGCGGGGGGCCTGCGAGGGCCTGGGGGAGAAACAACGAAAGATTTCTGTTCCAGACCCAGGAATTTTGCTGGATGCGGACGAGCCAAGAGAGTATCAGGAACTTTTGACCTATGCCAAGTCTTTAAAAGCGCCGGATGAAGCGTGGTGCCGGGAATGGATGGAAGAATTGTGCCTTCCAGAACATTTGCGGGCGCATCTCTTTCAAACAGCGCAGACGGCGAAGCGCATGGCGGAAGCGGTCAATGAGGCGGGAGGCCATTTGGATGTAGAATTGGTCGAAGCGGCTGCCCGGCTGCACGATGTGGCAAAGGGGCGAAAGGCCCATGGCAGCGTTGCGGCTTCCTGGCTGCGGGACCTTGGTTATATTCAAGTCGCGGAGCTGGTGGAAGGGCATGAGTGCCTTCCTGCCTCTTGGAAGGGGGCGGTGGACGAGCGCTTGATCGTTTATCTGGCGGATAAACTGGTACAAGGAGATCAAAATTGCACCATTGACGAGCGGTATCAGAGCCGGCTGGCTCAGTTTTCGGGGGATGCGGCGGCGGAAGAAGCTATTCGGACCCGCTGGCAGGAGGCAAAACTGGCAGAACAAGCATATTTGACGGTTTTAAAGAATAGAGCGGAGATTTGTAACAATTTAGACACAATATAGTGACAATTTCGTTATTTTATATTTAAGATAATAAAAAACAAAAGGAAATTCTTAAAAAATGGACAAAAAACTTGCGATGTAAGTTTCATTGAAAAAATGCAAAGGATTTGAAAGTGAAAAGAAGACATAAATTGCGTAAATCCATTGACGATTGAACCTTAGTCTAGTAAAATCTTAGGTAAGTCCCTCGAGACATTGTATCGTGAACAAGTCATACCAGGGGGAGAGGGGTAGTATTTACTTTTAAGGAGGTTACATATGGACGTAAAACTGAAAAAGATGGTGCTCGTCATAAACGGCGTCGAACGGATTTTTATGTGTGATCCGCAGCGTGATAAGCTGTCGGACGTACTCCGCCGTTTAGGACTGACCGGCGTTAAGGTCGGTTGTGGCACTGGTGTGTGCGGTTCCTGTTCGGTGATCTTAAATGGAAAGGTCATCCGTTCCTGCACAAAGAAGATTTCGGCTGTAGAAGAGTATAGTGAAATCACCACGATTGAAGGAATCGGTAACCCGCAGCATCTGCATCCGCTGCAGGTCGCTTGGATGAACTGCGGCGCTGTACAGTGCGGATTCTGTGTTCCCGGCTTTATTGTTTCCGCCTCTCAACTTCTGAAAGAAAATCCGGATCCGACCCGTGAGGAAGTGCGGGCGTGGTTCCAGAAGACCCGCAATATCTGCCGTTGTACTGGTTACAAGCAGATCGTGGATGCGGTGATGGCGGCTGCCAAGGTAATCCGCGGCGAGTGTTCCATCGAGGATATCCAGTTTAAAAATCCGGCGGATGGAGAGTTCTACGGCAAGCCGGTGGTACGTCCTACCGCATTGGCGAAGGTTACCGGTCTTGCGGACTACGGCGATGATCAGGCGATGAAGATGCCCGACGGCACTCTTTACGGCGCGATTGTACAGCCCCGTGTGGCTCATCATGCAAAGATTTTAGCAATCCATACGGAAGAAGCCGAGAAGATGCCTGGCGTCTATAAGGTAATCACGGCGAAAGAGCTGATCGCTGCAGGCGGTACCAATATCATGGCGGAAGGTCAGTTCCACGAGAGAAGCACGGTTATGACTCCTTCCCGTAAGATCTTCCAGGATGAGAAACTGCACCGTTATGGCGATGTGGTCGCTCTGGTTTTGGCGGACAATCAGCTGGATGCGAGAGAGGCCGCTAAGAAGGTGACGGTAGATATCGAGCCGCTGCCGGAATATTTGACTTATCTGGATGCGGTTCTGCCGGATTCGATCCGTGTCCATGAAGATACTCCGAACATCTTCTGCCAGCAGCCGGTATTAAAGGGCGTTGGCTTAGAAGATGCCGGAAAAGTACAGGAAATGATCGACGATGCGCCGGTGGTAGTGGAAGGCAGCTTCTTCTCCAGCCGTGAGCCGCATCTGTCCATCGAAGGCTGCGTACTTCAGGCGTACTGGGATGAGGACGGTGTGATGAACATCCAGTGTAAGTCCCAGGGTACCTATTCTTCCATCGGCCGTATCGGTAATTCCGTAGGCGTTCCGAAGGATAAATTCCGTATTATTATGAACCCGACCGGCGCTAGCTTCGGTTGGTCCACCAACGCGGGCGACCTTTGTCTGGCTGCTGCCGGCGTAGTTTGCACCGGACGTCCGGTTTCCCTGTCCATGACCTATGAGGAGCATCAGCACTTTAGCGGCAAGCGCTGCCCGGCTTACAGCAATGGCCGTCTGGCTTGCACCAAGGATGGCAAGATTATTGCCGCTGAGTTTGATTACGGTATGGACCACGGCGCCTACTCTTGGGGCGGCGACGATGTTATGACGAAACCTGCCCGTTTCGCATTCTGGCCTTACAATGTGCCGAACGTAGCTGGTCTGGTCCGTATTGCGAATACGAACCATGCCTTTGGTACGGCTTATCGTTCCTACGGTTCTCCGCAGGCCTATACGCTGTCTGAGCCTTTGATGGACATGATGGCAGAGAAGCTTGGCATGGATCCGTTCGAGTTCCGTTATAAGAATATTGCCCGTCCGGGCGACACCAACATCAACAGCTATCCGTTCCGTCAGTATCCGATGGAGAAGATGATGGATACCATGCGTCCGATTTATGAGGAGGCGGTAAAACGCGCGAAGGCTGAGGATACGCCGGAGAAGAGAAGAGGCGTTGGTATTGCATGGGGTGGATTTAACGTAACCGAGGGCGCTACGGACAGTGCGGAAGTTGCTCTGGAGCTGGCTCCTAACGGAAAGATCATCAAATACGATACCTGGCATGAGCTGGGACAGGGCGGCGACGTTGGTTCCCTGATGGTAACGCTGGAAGCTTTGAAAGAGCTGAAGATCACACCGGAAGACGTTCAGCTGATCCAGAACGATACTGGAAAATGCCCGGATACCGGTATGGCAGGCGCCAGCCGTTCCCTCTACATGGATGGAAACGCAACCAAGATCGCGGCAAAGAAGCTGCTGGATGCGATGAGAAAGTCTGACGGAACCTTCCGTACCTATGAGGAAATGAAGGCCGAGGGTATCGAGACCAAGTATCTGGGAAGATACGAGACCACCACGACTCCTGGTCTGAGCCGTCTGGATCCGAATACCGGTATCGGTGATCCGACTCCGGCTTATACCTACTGCCTGAATCTGGCGGAAGTAGAAGTGGATACGAAGACTGGCAAGGCTACGGTTCTGCGTTTCACCTGTGTGGATATGGTCGGCAAGGTCGGCAATATCGATGCGGTAAACGGCCAGGCTTACGGTGGAATCTCCCACAGCATCGGTTTTGCTCTGACAGAGGATTACCAGGATGTGAAGAAGCACAACAATATGGCGGGCGCTGGCGTTCCGACCATTATGGATACTCCGGATGAGATCAACGTGATCCATATGCCGATTACCATCGAGGACGGCCCGTTCGGTTCTTCGGGCGCATCTGAGGCGTTCCAGGCCTCCGGTCACTGTGCGGTTCTGAATGGTATTTACCATGCTTGCGGCGTGCGGATTCATGAGATTCCGGCGCTTCCGGCTAAGATCAAAGCTGGTCTGGAAGCGATTGCAGCGGGCAAGGAGCCGGAAGTTCCGAAGAAATACTTCCTTGGTTCCGATCTCTATGAGGAACTGGAAAATATCAAGGAGAATCCGGTACAGTTTGGTGGAAACGATTTCTTCACGCCTCTGGGCGATGCGGATGCAGAGCGTTTCTTCTAAAGTTTGTTCGGATTGCGAAGCAATCGGCCGCCCGGTAGAGGTGGTTTGAATAGTAACCGAAAAGCTTCCGTGGAGCCGGTGACCCGGTTTCACGGGAGCTTTTCCCACATTTTGATTCTATCGGAAATTCCGGAGGAATTTTCAATAGAATCAAAAGCGCTCCGCTAAGGATGGAGGATGTATGAGCTTTTTAAACGACTTTGAGCAAATTCTGTCGGTGGAATGCCGGCAGAATGAGCCGCCGTTTTGTACGGCGGAATGTCCGTTTCGCCTTGATGTAAAGGATTTGATGAAAAAGATTCAAAAGGGGCGGTTCAATGCGGCTTTCCGTACTTTCCAGAATACCGTTGGTTTTCCGGGGATTGTGGCCGCAGCTTGTCCGCACCCGTGCGAGGGAGCTTGTTTACGCGCCCAAAAGGATGGAAGCCTTCATCTGCATCAGCTGGAACAGGCGATGCTTTGCTACGCGACCCGGAAAAAGCCAAATGCTTATAATATGCCAAGCAAGGGAAAGAGGATCGCGGTGATCGGCGGAGGAATCAGCGGTTTAGCTTGTACGCTGTCTCTCTGCCATAAAAAATATGAAGTGACTGTGTTTGAAAAAAGCGGCAGGATAGGGGGACATCTCTGGGATGTCCTGGATTCGGAGATTTTTCTTGCCGATATAAAAGAGCAATTTCAATTTGAAAATTATACTTTGGAAAGCGAAAGGGAAATTCAGTCGCTGGAAGAAGTTTCAGATTTTGACGCCGTCTATGTGGCCACTGGAAAGGGTGGGGAGGACTTCGGCCTCGGCCTCAGTGGAAGCGGCGCCTATGCTTCGAATCAAAAGGGCGTCTTTTTGGGCGGCTCCTTGATCGGGGCGGATACGATGCAGGCGATTGCGGATGGCCTGGAAGCGTCCCATGCCATCGAATGGTATATCAAAACCGGAGGAATGAATTCTCCGGAAGCTCCCAAGGGGACGGGCCTTCGTCTGGATTCTTCGCGGCTTTCCGAGATGCCGGAAGTGATTCCCGCGGATGGTGAAGGTTATACGGAGGAAGAGGCAGCAAAAGAGGCGGCGCGGTGCGCTTTGTGCTCTTGCGACGCTTGCATGCGGGAATGCGATTTGATGCGGCTGTTTGAAAAAACGCCCCGTAGAATTTACGAAGAAGTTTATATTACCATCCATCCGGGAACCTTATCCCGTGACGGGACATGGGCGACCCGATTGATTTCCACCTGCAATCAGTGCGGTCTTTGCAAGGCGGCCTGCCCGCAGAAGATTGACATCGGGAAATTTTTCCAGCAAAGCCACCAGGCGATGGTGAAAAAAGGCGCGATGCCCTGGGCGTTCCACGATTATTTCCTGCGGGATATGGAATTTTCCAATGGGGAAGCTTCTTTGTTAAAAAGAGCCCCCGGATGGGAAGGAAATCCGTCCTATGTATTTTTCCCTGGCTGTCAGATGGGGGCGTCGGACCCGGCTTATGTAAAGGAAAGCTACCGATATCTCCTATCCAAGAAACCGGATATGGCTCTGTGGCTCCGGTGCTGCGGCGCGCCTGCCGACTGGGGCGGGCAGGAGGAGCGCCATCAGGCGGAAATCGCGGAGATCAAGAGGCAGTGGGAAACCATGGGGAAACCGGAAGTGATTTTTGGCTGTCCGACCTGCCGTCAGATGTTTTCCCAGTATTTGCCGGAAATTCCTGGAAGCTTTCTGTATGAACGGATGGCGGAATGGGGAATCGATGCGCCGAGGCCTGCGGCTGGAACCTGTTCTGTTTTTGACCCCTGCGCGAGCCGGGATTTCCCAAAGCTGCAGGAAAGCGTGCGGAAGCTGACAGAGCAGATGGAGATTCCGCTGGAACCTTTGTCCCATGAAGGCGAGCTGGCTCAGTGCTGCAGCTATGGCGGGAATACTTCGGTGGCGGCGTCTCTTTATTCCAGAGAAGTGGCGAGAGACCGCCTTTCGGAAAAGGAAAATCCATATATTGCCTATTGCGTCAATTGCCGGGATACCTTTGCGTCCCAGAGAAAGCCGGTCTACCATCTGCTGGACTTGTTGTTTGGATTGAACGATGCGGGGCGGGTTCCTCCGACTTTGACCAAGCGGTGGGAAAACCGAAGGGCGTTGAAACGTGAGCTGCTTCAGGAATACTGGCAGGAAGAGACGGAAAAGAGGGAAGAGATGAACTTAGTGATCGGCGAAGAGCTGAAGAGGAAGCTTTCCAAGGATATGATTCTGGAAGGCGATATGGCCGAGGTGATTTCCTGGTGTGAGGAGACGGGCCGGAAGATGAAAGATCCGGAGACAGGTCACTTTGTCGGCCATAAGAAAATACAGAATATGACCTTCTGGGCAGAATATCTGCCGGTGGAGGACGGCTATGAGTTATTCGGGGGCTATGCCCACCGGATGTGCCTGGAGGATGATGTAAAATGTCAGAACGAAAAATAATCTGCTGCCGGTGTAACCGGGAATTAGAACCGGCCCAAACTTTCTTTCGCTATCTGGGGCACACGTTTCATACGGATATCCTGCGCTGTCCGGAGTGCGGTGAAGTTTATATTCCGGAGGAATTGGTAAAGGGCCGCATGGCCGAAGTGGAGCAGGAGTTGGAAGATAAATGATGGATATTGTGAGAAGAACTAGAAGCGTGTGTCCGGTTTGCTTACGGCAGCTTCCGGCGCAGAAGGTGCGCAGGGGCGGTGCGGTTTACTTGGAGCGGGAATGCCCGGAGCATGGCAAGTTTTCTTCGGTGGTTTGGCGGGATCAGGAAGATCTTGCGGAATGGATTGGCGATGTGCCGGAAATCAAAGAAGGTGAGAATCCGAACTGCCCGTCCGGCTGTGGACTTTGTCCGGATCACAAGAGAGATACCTGCTGCGTGCTGCTGGAGATTACGGATCGCTGTAATCTGAACTGCCGCCATTGTTTTGCGGATAACCATCAAGGAACGGACCCTTCTTTGGAACAGGTAAAAGCCTGGCTTCGGGATTTGACCGTGCCGGGAAAGACACTGGTGCAGCTTTCCGGGGGCGAGCCGACAGTACGGGACGATCTGCCGGAAATCGTCGCATACGCCAAGGAAGCAGGCTGCAAATACGTGCAGTTAAACAGCAATGGATTGCGTCTTGCTGAGGATGAGGATTTTACGAGACGTCTGGCGGAGGCTGGGCTTTCCTTTGTGTTCCTGCAGTTTGACGGGACCGGAGATAAGGTATGGCAGAAGCTTCGCGGGCGGCCGCTGATGGAGCTAAAAGAACAGGCGATTGCCAATTGCAGCAAATACCATGTGGGCGTGACCTTGGTGCCGACCCTGGTGCCGGGAGTGAATATTCAGGAAATTGGGGATATTTTAAAATTTGCGGTGAAGCAGTCTCCGGCCGTCCGTGGCGTCCATTTTCAGCCGGTCAGCTATATGGGGAAGATGCCGGAGCTGCCGAGGGATGAAGATCGGTTTACGCTGGATCAGCTGATTGCAGAGATCGGAAAGCAAGCGGGGAAACTTCTTTCTACGGAGAGCCTTGCCCCTTCGGCCTGCGATCACCCGCTCTGTGGTTTCCATGGGGATTTTGTGGTGATGCCAGATCGGACGCTGATGCCTTTGACTAAGCGGGGCGTGGCCCAGGGGGAATGCTGCTGCGGCGTAAATACCGTGGACCCCGCGGAGAAAAACCGGGAATTCGTTGGACGGCGCTGGGAGCGGCGGGACGAGCCAGAGGAAGAAGCGGCTGGGAGCTGTTGCTGCTGCTGCGATACCGGAAGTCTCAGTATGGAAGGCTTTCTGGCAAGAGCCAAGAGCCACGGCTTTACGATCACGGCCATGGCATTTCAGGATGCTGGGAATTTGGATGTTGAGCGGCTGCGCCAGTGCAGTCTCCATGTATATAAAGATGGGAAGCATGTTCCCTTCTGCGCGTATTATTTAACTCCGTTTGGAGGAAAAGAATGAAAAGGGATACCTGTCTCGGGCCGGTTTGCCGGCCCGGAGGATTTTCTTTGACGGAAAAGATGTTGACTTTTGCCGGATTTCCGGAAGGCGCAAAGCTGGCGGATCTGGGATGCGGCCAGGGCGCGACATTGGCATATTTGGCGGAACATACGTCCTTTGAAGCTGTTGGCGTGGAACAAGAGGAATCATTTTGCGACGGGCAGAGAATCCTGCGGGCGGATGCGGCCCGCCTTCCCTTTGAGGCGGAAACGTTGGATGGCGTGCTGTTGGAATGCAGCCTTTCGCGGATGGAAGCCCCAGAAGAAGTGTTGGCGGAATGCTTTCGCGTTTTAAAAAATCGGGGAGCTGTCTGCATCAGCGATATGATCAGCAATGGGGAAGAGCAGAAACTGACTGGGGTGCTGGGACGGCTGGAACGCCGGGAATCCCAGGAAGAGCGGTTTCTGGCGGCTGGATTTCAGATAGAGAATTTCTGGGATGCGTCTCGGGAACTGCGGGAATTTTGGGGACAGCTTTTGTTTGATGGCAGGGCCTGCGAGCTTCCAGCCCTTTTGGGCGCGGACCGGGCCATGTTAAAGCGGGCTCGCTGCGGCTATGGTTTGTGGATTTTGCGAAAAGACATCTGAATTTATGCCGGGAGAGCATAGGAGAGGCAGAATGGGAATGAACGCGGGAGAAAATCCGGTCACTTCTTGGCTGCGCAGGCAAACGGGACTGGGAGAGAAACTGAATCCGGATAGCCTTCTCGCGTGGCAGAGGGAGCAGGTAAAGAACATCCGGGAGTATGCCGGAAGCCATTGCCGCTTCTACGAAAAAGAAAGAACCTTTACCACCCCGGAGGAGGTACGAAGGGAGCCGGAGGCCCTCCTCTGCGTGCCTCCCAAGGAGATTGCAAGGATTATTACGCTTCGCACTTCCGGAAGTCAGGGAATTGCCAAGAGGATATTTTTCACGGCCGAGGATTTGGAAGCGACGGCGGACTTTTTTACGCCGGGTATGATGCTTTTGACAAAGCCAGGCCAAAATGTCGTGGTTTTTATGGAGGGAGCTGGGGAATTTACCATCGGCGGTTTGCTGAAAAAAGCGCTGAAAAGGAACGACGTGGGGTGTTTGGTCCACGGGCTGATTCGGGATTTTGACGCCGCGGGAAAAGCGGCGGAAGGCGCTGATTGTCTGGTGGGAATCCCAGGGCAATTGCTTCATCTGGCCCGATTAAGGCCGGATCTTCATCCAAAGACCGTCCTGCTTTCCGGAGATTATGTGCCGGAGAGCGTATGCCGCAAGTTGCGGTCGGCCTGGGGGACGGAGGTCTTTCATCATTGGGGGATGACGGAGACCGGCTATGGCGGCGGCGTGGAATGCGGCGCGCACACCGGAAGCCATCTGCGGCACGGAGACTTGTTTTTGGAGATCATAGATCCAGAGAGCGAAGAACCGGTGGATGCCGGCGTCTATGGGGAGATTGTACTGACGACTTTTGCCCGGAGAGGAATGCCTTTGATTCGGTATCGAACCGGCGATATCGGAAGGCTGTTGGCCGAGCCGTGCGGCTGTGGGGATCCGCTTTTGCGATTGGACAAAGTGATGGGCCGGAAAGAAAATTTGATTTTTCTCCCGGATGGCGGAGTCGTTTCCATTCATCTGTTGGATGAGGCTGTATTTGCCTGCGCTGGTGTTCGGGATTTTTCGGTTCGGATGACGCCGGAAAAGGAGTTTTTCTTCCGTGTGGCGGGAGAAACAGCGGATTTGGATGAGATAAGAGGGGTTCTTGCAAAGCAATTTCCAGAGCTTTCTTTTCAGTTGGAACGGGCGGCGGAACTGCCTTTCCTCGGAAATGGGAAGCGGAATATACAAAGAATAGATGGGAGATAAGAACAATGAAAATCGCGGTGACCTGTGAGAATATGGAGATCAATGGCTTGGTGCCAAAAACCTTTCGGGACAGTGAATTTTTGATGATTATCGACGCGGACAAGAATCAGATTTTTAAGATTTACGGCAAACAGGATCCGGATAATATGGTATTTGCCAAAAAGGTACTGGAACATGACTGCGAGGCGATTATCTGCGGTCCCATGGAGAAGGAACCTTTTGAGTTGTTGGCAGACGCCGGAGTGACGCGCTATAATGGCAGCGGCCGGAAAGTGCAGAAAGCCTATGATTATATGGTGCGTTACCAGCTTCCCTGGATTGACGAGTACATCGGAGGTCCCGGAAAGGGCGGACATTCCCATGGGGAGGAACAGTAACAGCCTGCATTTGTCAACAAAAGGCAGATGAGGCAGGAAAAGAAGCGGCAAGGAGCGGTCAATGACAATTTATCAGTGGACGGTATTTTTGGCGGTAGCGGAACAAAAAAGTTTTGTCCGGGCCGCCCAGGCGTTAAATGTGACTCAGTCGGCGGTCAGTCATATTATCTCGAAAATGGAGGAAGAGTATGGATATCCTTTTTTTGTCCGCAATAAAAATAATGTGGAGCTGACTTCCAGCGGAAGAATCATGATGCCGTATGTGAGAAATCTTCTGGCATGCAGCGACTCCCTGGAACAGACGGCGGCTGGATTAAAGAACGTTAGCCGGGGCGAAGTGAAAATCGCTGCCTTCAATAGTGCGACGGTTCTCTGGATTCCGCCGATTTTAAAGCGATTCCGTGAGAAATATGCAGATATCCGGGTTTCTGTCATTCAAAGCGGAGACTGGCGAATTCGAAGGATGGTGGAGGCGGGAGAAGCGGATCTGGCTTTTCTTCCGAAGGATATTGCGGAGAAGGAACAGTTTATCCCTCTTCATAATACGCCGATGGTGTGTCTGGCTCCGAAGGATTTTCATCCAAAAAACGGAGAGAGCGTAACGCCGGAAGATCTGAAAGATGTGCCGCTGATCTTACAGTCTGAGGGATATGACACGGAGATGAAGCAGTATATTGAAGAGAATAAGCTTTCCGTACAGTCCAACTATCGAATTGAAGTGGACGATACCTGCCATGCGTTTGTGGAGCAGGGGCTGGGATGCTGTATCGCGTCGCTGATGACAGCCCGCTGCAATCCCCGCGACGTTAATATTTGGCCTCTTTTGCCAAGGCACAATCGTACGATCGGCCTGGTGACGGTGTACCCGGATTATATTTCGCCGGCTACGGAATTGTTAAAAAAGGAAATTCTATCTTATATGAAGGAGAATGGATTGATCAACGTAGAGGAGAGTTAGGCTCCTCTGCCAGTATCAGAGAAACATAGAAAAAACGCATCCTCGGACCACGCTTGGTTTCGGGATGCGTTCTTTATTTTATCAAGATTTAGGCACGAAAGGGCTTCTCGTAAAAAATATCCCGATACTTTTTACGAGAAACTTTTTGGTACCTAATCTTGCTCAGGAACTCCGTTAAAGCTGATAGTCGAATTCAATTTTGATCTTATCGCCCCGGAATACAATCTTCGTGTACTCAAAAGCCTGGTTGGCGGTGGTGCGGTTGGTTTCCTTTAAGAGAAGCAGCGGATAGCCCTCCGGAATGTGAAAAAGTTCAGCCTCGCTGGCGGAGGCTGAAACGGATTCCAGAGTTTCGTGAACTTCATTTGCCGTCAGATCATACTTTTGACTTAAAACATGACACAATTGTTCCTGCTCGATATCCTGCTCGCAAAGCGATTCGCAAAGACTTCGGGGAATATAGGATTCGTGAATGCTGACTGGTTCGCCATTGGCGTAACGGAGACGCCGAATATGATAGACCTCCACAGCATCCGGTATACCAAGTATGGCGGCGACATGTTTTCCTGCCTGCATGATACTCCACTCAATAATTTTTGTCTCGATCAAATATCCTTGCTTTTCCAGCTGTTCTCGAATACCTACATAGGCAGGCGATTTGGCGGAAATTTTTGGAGTGGCGACAAATGTCCCCTTCCCCTGAACTCGGTATAGGAGTCCTTCGTTTACAAGAGACGTAATAACTGACCGGACGGTCATACGGCTAATTCCATACAGTCTGCTCAACTGATTTTCAGACGGAATCAGCTGTTGGGGTTTCCAGTCTCCGTTTAAAATGTGGAGGCGAAGGATGTCATCCAGTTGTATGTATAATGGCGTCGAGCTATTTTTGTCTAACATATTGTTCCCTCCCTCCGAAAAAATACGTGTCTCTTTCCTTTCGGATCAAGGAAAGCTCCGACGTTTCGCGTTGAAAATATTTCAGGATAAGTATAAACAAAATGACTTTTTTTGTCAAATAATGCGCGATGATCTTTACTTATCATACTATACCTCACGTTTTTCTTTTTTTCTTTTGTAAATGAAAATATTGCAGATTCGAAAAGTAAAAAAGGTTTTGCTTGACACCTATATGCCTATATGATATTATACACGTATATACAAGATATGACAATATAAAATTGAAGTATATTTTAGGCGGAGGGTTATGAAATGCAGTTGTATCTGAAAAATCTGGCGAAAAATTTAGTCAGCGGTGAAGAAGCTTATGTAAAACGTGTGATGGATCTTCCTATCGAGAGAGAAGATTTTGATCTTCTCGACAAAACGGCCCAGGCGATTGGCGTGACGGAGCAGTTCCGCGATGTGATTGATACCTTCCAGACACCGGCGGGAGAGACGCCGGCAGGTTTTCAAGCAACCTACCAGATGGATGAAGAGAGAGTTCTTCGTGTGGATCTTAAGAGAAATATTTCTTATGATAAGAACAGCCAGCTGCGTCCGACCAACGTGCTTTTCTCTGCGGACAGCGCAGATCCTTATCAGGTGGCCTCTATCAGCAATCTGATTGCAAATCTTACCTGCAACCCAGGAATTGTGTATGATCTTTTTATCAATAATCCTAAAGCAAATGTCGGGAATAAATTCAAAAATAGAGACGAAGTTATGGCGGAGATCGCCAGAATTCTTGGCCCTGGCTGCGACATCAGCGTAGAACTGAACAATCCGTTTGAGGAAGACTTCGGAAAACTTCTGGAAGAAGCAGAGAAGTTTAAGGAGATGTTCTCCAAATACCGTGTGGTAATCAAGATTCCTCACACCGGCGTAGTGAATCGTCAGAACATGGGACAGCTTTTGGAAGGTGATAAGAAACTGGATGTCCGCTATGATGATGTAAATGTAAAGGACGCTTTCTTGGGACATAATCTGGCGCTGAAGTTCCATGAGCACGGTTATCGTGTGAACTTTACCTTGATGTTCGAGCCGTACCAGACACAGTTGGCTCTGCAGGCGCGTCCTTACTTTATCAATTCCTTTATCCGTCATCGCCTGATTCAGTCTCAGGTGCTGAAGAAATACGTGGATATCTATCAGAGAAGCGGCGACGTTTCCGCATTGGAAGAGCTGAAAGAATATATGATGAAGAACGACTATCTGACCAAGGCAGATATGGGAAAAGACCTGAGCAGCATTTATAAGATTGCTTCCAACCTCGTGGCTTACCGCCACATCGGCGATGAAGAAGGTTCCGATGGACTGGATGGCATGAGACACAATCTGCGTGTGATGAAAAATTGCAATATGAAAGACACTCGTCTTATTGTTTGCTCCATGGAAGGTCCGCAGATGTATCCGGATATCGATAAGCTGCTGACAGAGCCGGAGTTCATGGATATGAATCAGAAAGTAGTCATTACGGCAGAACCGGAATATCTTGCCAGATTTAGCTCTACCAATCAGGTAATCAGCTATCAGAGAAGATTCCTGAACGCAGCCAACGGTCAGTCGTAACTTGAAAAAGAGAAGGGTGGAGAGCAATGATGAAGAAAATCACCGTGGTAGACGCTCTAAAAGAGGCACGGGAAAACGCTTACGGCGTAGGAGCTTTTAATATCCTGGATTATACCACAGCCAGCGCAGTGATCGCCGCTGCGGAGATACATAAAAAACCCGTGATTCTTCAGACGTCGGTCGGTACGGTAAAATATTATGGCGCGAAGCGTTTGGGTTCGATGATTAATACCCTGAAATGTGACGCAAAGGTTCCGGTTTTTCTACATCTGGATCACTGCCGTTCTGTGGAATTTGCCAAGGAATGTGTGGACGCAGGTTGGGACAGCATTATGATTGACGCGTCTGCCTCTCCGTTAGAGGAAAATATTCAGATGACACGGGAAGCGGCGGATTACGCCCATTCCCGCGGCGTCTTTGCCGAAGGTGAGCTGGGCGTGATCGAGGGCGTAGAAGAAGAGATCAGCGCTGAGACAGGAAAGCTGGCGGATTACGAGGACTGCTTCAAATTCGTAGAAGAAAGCCATATTGATTTCTTCGCTCCGGCCATCGGTACGGCCCACGGCGTGTATAAGAAAGCGCCGAAATTGAAGTTCGATTTGGTAGAAGCCTTGGGGAAAGAGATGGATCAGCCGATTGTGTGTCACGGCGGAACCGGACTTTCCGATGAGACATTTCGCAGATTGATTACCTTGGGAATTGCAAAAGTAAATGTTTCCACTGCTTTAAAGCATGCTTATATGGACGCCGCGAAAGCGTATTTGGAAGAGGATGGAGAGTCTTATGCACCGATGAAACTGATTGAGCGGCAATGGCAGGAAGTGCGGGATATGGCGAAGCGGTTGATCGCTGTGTTTGCCAACTGAAAGGAAGAAAGCGATGAGCGAAGCAAATTTTGTCTGTGATCTGCATGGGCATACCAATCGTTCGGATGGCAATGATACGCCGGCGGAATTCCTACAGCATGCAGCGGCAAGGAAAATGAAGATCGTAGCCATTACCGATCATGATAAGATTCCTCCAAAATCGGTCATGGTGGACGGCCGTGAGATCGATATTCTGGAATACGCGGATTCTCTGGGACTGAAACTGATTTTGGGAACGGAGGTTTCCTGCGAGACAGAAATTGAAGAAGTACATTTGGTTTGCTTTCACTGTAACTGGCAAGCACCGTTTTTTCGGGAACTGGATGATTTTACCGTCCGCAGTAAGGTGAACAGCTATAAAAAATTGCTGGAACGCCTGGACGAGATGGGAATGCCGATGACATGGGAGGAAGTTCTTCGCGTAGGCGGCAGTCCGGTTCCAGAGACAGAAGTTCAGAAAAAAATGATTTTTAATCTGATGGCAGACAAGGGCTATGTCAGCGATTGGAGAGAAGCAAAGCTTTTGGTAAAGCGAAATCCCAATTTAACCATTTATCGAAAAAAGCCGGCGGCGGCCGATGTGATCCATGAGATCCATCGCCAGGGAGGGATTGTCATTCTGGCGCATCCTTATCTGGTGGGAGAAGAAGTAGATTATCATGGACAGACGATTCGCCGCAAAGATTTCATCGATCAGTTGATTTTTGAGGGGCTGGATGGAATCGAAGGCAGATATACCTACGATAAAACCAGTTACAATGGGCGGATGAGCAAATTCGAGATTTATACGGAGGTAGTTTCCCAGTATGGGGGACGAATCCCGATCATTTCCGGAGGCTCAGACTACCATGCAGATGGAAAAAAAGGCGTATCGGATCCGCGGGATATCGGAGAATGCGGATTGACAGAAAGTGAATTTTATCGAAATCCTATTTTAGCAGGATTGATTTGAAGAGGAGAGAGCCCAGATGTTTTTATCCGTCGATTTTGGAACTTCGGCTGTAAAAGCGGCGATTGTCAATGAAGAAGGAAAGATCCTTTGCCATAGTAAGGCGGATTATTCTTATCTGATATTGCCGGGGGAGAAAAACGAGCTGCGTGTGGAAGATCTGATGGGGGCTTTTTATCAAGCCGCCGCAGGGCTCCCTTCGGAGCTTAAAAAAAAGGTGGAGACGGTATGTTACGATACATTCTCCCCTTCTTTGATTTTTTTAGATCGCTCCGGGAATCTCTTATATCCGAATATTATTACTCATCTGGACCGGCGCAGCCGGGCGCAGACGGAGTATATTAGTAAGACGTTTGGAAATACTGCCTATATGAATATCAGCGGAATCTATCCGTTTCCTGGCGGATGTTCCGCGATGACACTGCTTTGGTTCCGGGAAAATATGCCGGAAGTGCTTGAAAAATCCTATGCAGTCGGCCATTTGACCACATTGATCCACTATCTGCTTACAGGAAACATCATGGTTGACTTTGTGAACGCTTCTATGCTGGGCGTTTACGAAACCACCACTCAAGGCGGATGGTCCAAGGAATTGCTGAATGCCTTTGAACTTCCGGAAGCGATTTTTCCGGAAATTCTGGCCCCTGGAACATTAGGCGGAAGCTTGAAAAAAGATATCGCTTTTAAGCTGGGGGTAAGAGAAGGAATTTCTGTGTGCGTGGGTACCAATGATGTGGCGGCGGCTCAGATGGGAGCTGGAAATCAGAGCAGTGGCTGCATGATGAATACGACTGGCTCATCGGAAATTATATCGGTTCTGACCGACCAGCCACGGACAGATCCAGGGTATTATTTGCGGAATGCCGCTCTTCCTGGACTGTGGCAGATTTTTGCGATTACCTGCGGTGGCTTTGGTGTCGATTGGTTTTGGCGTCAGTTCTGTCAGGAAATGACCAGAGAAGAATTTTACAAATTTGAAGAAGAGCAAATTAACCGTTATCTGGAAGTGGGTTCGGAAGGCGTATGGTTTGAACCGTATCTGTCTGGAGACCGCCAGAGCTTGGAAAAGAAGACGGGCGCTTTTCATGGATTGACTTTGGGAACCACAAAGGGACAGATGCTGGTGGCCTATTTGGCAGCGATTCAGGATGTCATCTATGGAACCGTGGAGAAAGCGGCCAAACAGATTCCCCTGAAATCCGTGGTAAAGGTATCCGGCGGCATGGCTACGGAGTCTTACCTCAATTTAAAGAAGAAGCTGTATCCTAATTACCAGCTTCAGATGACAGAGGAATGCCCGATTTTGGGCAATGTGGAACTGGCAAAATATTATCTGAGATAAGAGGTGCTGGCAGATGAAAAAGTTAGAAGGAGTTCTGATACCGGCGGTAACCCCCTTTGATGACAGCGGCGCTTTGCGCTTGGACTGGCTGAGGGAAAATTATGAAAGATGGAATCGCACGGATGTAAATGGCTGTATGGCTCTTGGCAGCAATGGCGAGTATCGGGCCCTTGATGATGAGGAATCCTTGGCGGTGATCAAAGCGGCAGGGGAAACTCTTTCGGAGGAAAAGATTTTTATGGCTGGCATTGCCAGAGAATCTTTGTACCAAACCCTTTGTTTCCTTCGGCGTTTGCAGCAGGAAAAAGTACGGATTGATTATGCCAGCGTTTTGACGCCTTGTTATTTTAAAAACGCGATGACGGATGAGGCTTTGATCGATTATTTTACCACGGTTGCCAATGAAAGCCCTTATCCAGTAGTGCTCTACTGTGCCCCCGGTTTTGCCAACGGGGTATGTATCTCAGTGGAAGCGGTGAAAGTTCTGGCGGACCATCCGAATATTGTTGGAATTAAAGATACGTCGCCGGACATGATGACGCAGTATTTACAGGCCGTTGGCGGCAGGGAGGACTTTGCCGTATTCTCTGGAACCTTAGGGATGACGATGACCTGTTTAGCTGGCGGCGGGCAGGGAGGCGTACTCTCTTCCGCCAATTATTTCCCTGAAGTTTGCGCTAGACTTTATCAGATTTTCCGTGAAGAAGGCCTTTCGGCGGCAACAGACTTCTTTACACAACTAAAGGGCCTGATAAAGGAAACGGGCGGCAGAGCAGGAATTGCCGGAGTGAAAGCAACCATGAATCTGATGGGCTTTCATGGCGGTGTTCCGAGAAAACCGGTATTACCGTGCTCCTTAGAGGAACAGGCGGCCATTGCAGCCTGTATCGACCAGAGGAAGGATTTCATCCTGGGGAAATGATTTGGAACGCGTAAACGCACAATGTGCATTTATAAGAAAAAGAAGGAGGAAATTGGGAATGAAGAAGTTCAAAAAGTGCTTATGTTTCATGATGAGCACAGCGATGGCAGTAACCATGTTGACTGCCTGTGGAGGTGGACAGACGGCTGACACGACAGCAGCTGCCAATGGAGGCGGAGAGCCTGGTAATGCGGCAACAGAAGCGCAGCAGCAGCCTTCCGGAGCAGAAAAAGAGAGCTGTGTCAAAGTAAGCGTATCGGAAACCCCCAATCTGGACCCCGCAGTAGCTACTAGTAACTCCGAAAATATCGCGATGGTAAACATCTACGATAGTCTGGTGTACCCTGACAGCTCCGTGGAAAGCGGCGTAGTTGGCAGAATCGCCGACAGCTGGGAAGCAAGCGCAGACGGCTTGACTTATACCTTTAAGCTGAAACAGGGAATCAAATTCCACAATGGCGATGAGCTGACAGCAGCGGATGTCGTGTATTCGATGGATCGTTTCCTGACTATCGGCGAAGGCAATTCCTATGTATTTGAGGGTTATATTGAGCCCGGCAATACGGAAGCTACGGATGATTACACAGTAGTATTCCATCTGAGCCAGCCTTTCGGACCGTTTGCAAACGCCCTGGTACGTCTGTATATTCTGAACAGCAAACAGGTAGAAGCGAATGAGGATAAGTCCGTTACCACCTATGGCGATCATGGTGACTACGGAAAAGCTTGGCTGATCTCCAATGACGCTGGATCCGGCGCTTACATGGTGAAGACTCTGGTACAGCAGGATTATTTATACGCCGAGAAGTTTGACGATTGGTTTGTAGGCTGGAAGAGCGACATTGCTCCGGAAGCCTTCAAGCTGCTGGCAGTCAGCGAGGCAACCACCATCCGTACGATGATGAACAGCAGAGAGCTGGATATCACCGATACCTGGCAGAGTACGGAAACCCTGGACGCTCTGAGCAAGATCGACGGCGTTTCCATTGCTACCTACAGCAATACCCTGTCTTATCACATGTATTACAACAACCAGGCTGCGCCTTTGGACGACATCAATGTCCGCCGTGCGCTGAACTGCTTGGTAGATTATGAAACGATCTGCAACAACATTCTGCTGGATTCCACTCCTTTGGAAGGATTGGCTCCCGCTTCGATGGCTGGTTATGCGAAAACCTCTACTTTTACCTATGATGTAGAGAAAGCAAAAGAGTATCTGGCTGCTTCTAAGTATGCCGATAACTATCAGGATTACCCGATCGAGATCGTGGTAAACTCCGACGTAGCCGATCTGGAGAAGATTGCTCTGTTGCTGCAGGCTTCTGCACAGCAGGTTGGTATCAAGATTGAAATTTCTAAGGCACCTTGGGTTTCTCTGATCGATAAGATGGGAAGCGTAGAGACTTCTCCTCAGATTACGATGATCAACTTTGGTTCTCCGGTAGGTGATGTGGGAACTCTGATTCAGAGCCGTTACTCGAAGACCACCCAGGGAACCTGGAACAACGGCGAGTGGCTGGATGATGAGAAGATGGAAGCTGATCTGAAGGATGCGCTTTTGACGGTAGACGATGCAGAGCGTAATCAGAAATATGCGGCTCTTCAGAACTATATCGTAGACGAGCTGTGCCCGAGCTGCTTCCTTTGCAGCCTGGCTGAGCGCTGCGCTTACCAGAGCGGATATCTTACCTGGAGCTTTATCGAAGATACACCGGCCGGTGAAGTAGCGACTGCTGCCAATGGTTACACGGTAATCTTCTCGGATATGGAATATCATCTGGATAAGAAATAAGACAACCTACTGTATTTTTCGATAGCACATAAGATAAAAGTAAGGAAACATGTACAAAAGATGATGGGTAAAGGGGCCGTGCAGGCATTCAGGCTTTTCGCTCGGCCCCTTTGCATCTTTACCGGAAGGTGACGTGATACAAATCCATATTGGAATGAGATTTTAGCAACAAAAATAGTTTTTAGATTTGTTCCTGCCGTACATTGAAAGAAGACGGTATGATCCTTTAAAATATTTGATGTGGAAAGAAAATACCACGATTAAAAGAAAGAAAACAGAATTATCCATAGTGATTTTAAATAAGAAGAAATCACAGAAATGAATTTAAAAAATTTGCGACAACGAAAAATAGGAGCCTTCTGTAAGGTTGTGACTGAAAAGGAAAGGAGGGATAAAACGCAATGGCAAAATTCTTATTAAAGCGGATATTCATGGGAATCTTCGTGCTGCTGGGAACGTCGATCCTGATCTTTACGATCGCCCGGGTCGTTCCCGGAGACGTAGCGACCATTGCCCTGGGAAGCCGTGCGTCGGAGGCAGCGAAAGAAACGCTGCGCCAGGAGATGAACCTTTATGACCCGCTGCCGGTACAGTACGTGAAGTGGCTGGGCCGTGTAGTCCAGGGGGACTTTGGAAACTCCTTTATCACCAAGCGCGCCGTAGTAGATGATGTCGTTCAGTTTTTCCCCGCTACGTTGGAATTGATCTTATTGACTGGTGTTCTTATCGTGGGAGGCTCTTTTATATTGGGAATCCTTGCGGCAAAGCACAAGAATACCTGGATCGATGGAATCATCCGGATATTTTCCTACATAGGCGTGGCGCTTCCCGCATTCGTAGTGGGAGTGCTGCTGCTGCTCTTGTTCGGATATGTGGTGCCGGTGATCCCGGTGTTAGGGCGCTTAAGCAGCAGTATGGCGCCGCCGACGCATATCACAGGACTCTTTGTGTTGGACGGTCTGCTGACAGGCCAGTTTTCCGTGGCATGGGATGCCTTTTTGCATCTGCTGCTGCCGGCGCTGTCGCTTGCGATCGGGCCGATCGTACAGGATGCGCGTGTGCTGCGTTCGTCGATGGTAGACAACTCGACGAGAGAATACATGGCGGTATCCACAGGCCATGGACTGCCGGGAGGAGTATTGACGAAGAAATATCTGCTGCGTCCGTCGGCGACGTCGGCAGTAACGGTAATCGGAATGGACTTTGCGTCGCTGCTTGGAAATGCGTTTCTGGTAGAAAAGATCTTTAACTGGCCGGGGATTTCGAGATACGGAATCAACGCGATGTTAAACAAAGACTTAAACGCAATCTGTGCGGTAGTGTTGATCATAGGGGTGCTCTTCTTTATGGTAAACCTGGCGGTAGACCTGATCATAGCGGCCCTGGATCCCCGCATGAGAATAGGAGGCAAATAGTGGAAAAGACTTCAGAAACGAAAAAGAAGAAGGGCCTGCTGTCTCCCTCGACGAAAGAGAACTTAAAGATCTATCGATATAAATTCACAAGAAACAAGCTGTCGGTATTCGGATTGATCCTGGTGCTGGTATCGATCTTCTTCGCGGTATTTGCGGAGGTGATAGCGCCGTACCCGGAAAGCATCGGAAGCTTTGTGGACTATGCGAACGCAAGCCTGGCGCCGAGTATGGAGCATTTCTTCGGAACGGACCAGATGGGAAGAGACGTATTCTCCCGTGTGCTGTACGGATTCCGTGGAGCGCTGATCATGAGCGTGGTGGTGTTAGCGATCTCGGTGCCGGTGGGAACGATTTTGGGACTGATCGCAGGATATTACCATGGAACGAAGATCGACGCGGTGATCATGCGGATATCGGATATCTTCTTATCGGTGCCGTCGCTGATCCTGGCGCTTTGTATCGCATCGATCCTAAAGCCGAACATGATGAACTCGATGCTTGCGGTAACGATCATGTGGTGGCCGTGGTACACGAGACTGGTGTATGGAAACGCGTCGTCGATCTCAGAGGAATACTTTGTGAAGAACGCGGAGATGATAGGAGCGTCGAAAGCGCACATCCTGTTTAAAGAGATCCTGCCGAACTGCCTGTCGCCGATCTTCACGAAGATGGCGTTAGACGTAGGGTGGGTAATCCTGATGGGAGCGTCGTTAAGCTTCGTAGGATTAGGAGAGCAGCCGCCGACGCCGGCGTTTGGGCAGATGATCTCAGACGGAGCGTCGCTGATGCCGGACGTATGGTGGATGACGATCTTCCCGGCAGCGGGAGTAGCGTTTGTAATCCTGGGATTCAACTTCTTAGGAGACGGAATCCGTGACATGTTTGATAAAGGAGGGCACTAAGATGGCGGAAAGAGTACTGAGCATCGAAGATCTCTCCATCTGGTATAAGACATACCGAGGGTATTCGCAGGTAGTGGACCACATCAACCTGCACGTAAACCAGGCGGAAAAAGTGGGACTGGTAGGAGAATCGGGATGCGGGAAGACGACCACGATGAAAACGATCATGGGAGTACTGGCGAAAGACCTGATCCATGTGCCAAACGGAAAGATCCTGTTCCACGGAAAAGACACGCTGAAGATGAGTAAAGATGAGATCCTGGAGCTGCGTAGAAAAGGAGTATCGATGATCTCGCAGTCGCCGATGTCGGCGTTAAACCCGGTGTTTACGGTAGGAAAGCAGCTGACGGATATCATCAAGTATTCGGGGCAGTATCCAGGCGCAGACAAAAAGAAACTGGAAGAAGTAGCGAAAGAAGCGATCACAAACGTAATGCTGTCGGACCCGGAGAGAATCCTAGGAAGCTATCCGCACCAGCTGTCAGGTGGAATGAGACAGAGAATCTGTATCGCATCGGCGATGGTGACGACGAAGGACCTTTTAATCGCAGATGAACCGACGACAGCGCTGGACGTAACGATCCAGGACCAGATCCTATCGATGCTGCACGAGCTGGTAGAAGAAAAGAAGAGATCGCTGATCATGATCACGCACTCGTTAGGAGTAGCGAGACAGCTGGTAGACCGAATCTATATCATGTACGGAGGAAACATCATCGAGACATGCCGGACACAGGATCTGTTTGAGAACGCGTGCCATCCGTATACGCAGGGATTGTTAAGCTGCGCGCCGAGGTTATCGGGAGGAGGGCTGTCGGCAGGAATCTACGGATATGTGCCGGACTATGTGAACCCGCCGAAAGGATGCCGATTCTGTCCGAGATGCCCGCATGCGATGGATATCTGCCGAGAGGAGAGACCGGGAATGGTAGAGGTGTCGCCGGAGCATGAGGTAGCGTGCTTCCGATATGGAGAGAAGGTGTCGGAAGGAAGCGGTAAGAGCCCGGAGGTGAGTACAGAAGAAGCCGGAAAGGCAGAGGAAGAGAGAAAGGAAGGGGGTGAAGGGGATGAGTAAAGAGATCCTGGTGGCAAAAGACCTGAAGCAGTACTTTGCAGTAGGAAAAGACCGGTATGTAAGAGCGGTAGACGGAGTGAACTTTACGATCTCAGAAGGAGAAGTGATGGGCCTTGTGGGAGAGTCCGGATCCGGGAAGAGCACGATTGCATACACGGTAATGGGAATGTACCAGCAGACGGACGGAGAGCTGATCTTCAACGGAGAGACGATCACGAAGAAGACGAAAGGAAGAAGCAAGGAGTTCCGCAGGAACGCGCAGATCGTATTCCAGGACCCGGGCTCATCGTTAAACCCCTATCAGGATGTAAAGCAGATCTTAAGCCTGCCGTTGAAGGTGCACAACATCGTGCCGAAGAATGAGATAGAAGACAAGATCTTAGAGATCCTGGAGATGGTAGAGCTGCCGCCGGAGTTTATGTATAAGTCGCCGAACTCAATCGGAGGAGGAGAGAGGCAGCTGGTATCGATCGCGAGAGCGCTGTGCAGCGACCCGAAGTTTATCATCCTGGATGAACCGACGTCGTCGCTGGACGTATCGATCCAGGCGAAGATCCTGAACATGCTGATGAAGCTTCATGATGAGAGGAAGCTGACATATATGTTCATCACGCATGACATGGGAGTGATGAGGAACGTATCGACGAAGATAGCGATCATGTACTTAGGGAAGATATGCGAGATCGCGCCGACGAAGGTATTTTATGAGAAGCCGCTGCACCCGTACACGCAGATGCTGTTATCGGCGATCCCAGTGATCACGCCGGAGGAAGAGGCGATGAAGCCGAAGAAGATCAAGTGTGAGGGAGAGATCCCGTCGCCGGTGAATCTGCCGAGCGGATGCAGCTTCCATACGAGGTGTTCGTGCAAGAAGGAGATCTGTATGAAGGAAGATCCGGTGATGAGGGAAGTGGAGCCGGGGCACTTTGTACGGTGTCATCTCTTTGATGAGTAAGAAGAGAGCGTGTTCCCTCCAAACAAGGAGGGAACTACTCCTATAATAAGATAGACAAGGAGGATATTATGTACGATTATGAACTGATGGATGCGTGCCTGAAGCTGCTTCGTGATATGTTTATGCTGCAGCCCGGCGAGAGCATCGCAATCACCACGGACACAGTTTCCAATGATGAGATTGTGGAAGCCACTGCCCAGGCAGCTGTGATACTGGGGGCAAAACCGCTGATCTTTAAAATCGCGGCTCCGGCAGGCGGAAAAGCCGGCGATAACGACATGCCGATGAAAGCTTTAATTGATGGAATCAAAGCATGCGACGCCTGGATTGAGTTCAATACCAAGTTGATCTTCTATTCTACGGTTTATGACAAGATCGTAGAAGATCCGGAAAACCGTCCTCGTTATATGAATCAGAATGGCGTACATCCAGATTTGTTGGTTCGGAATATCGGCAAGGTGGATAACGTTTTGTTAGGCAAATTTATCATGGGTATGGACGAGGCCACGAAAAATGCAAAACATATCCGCGTAACCAGCCCGGGAGGAACAGATATTGAATTTGACAACGAGCCTGGTCGTGAGTTTGTGACCGCCGATGGCTTTGTGCGTAAGGGTGAAGTCAAGATGTTCCCTGGACAGATCAGCTGGGCGCCCCGTTTTGATTCGATCAACGGTGTTTTGGTAGTGGACGGTTCTCAGAATCCTCCTATCGGTTTAGTGGACACGCCGATCCGGTTTACGGTAGAAAAAGGTGAGATCACCAAGATTGAAGGCGGTATGGAAGCGAAGAATTTTGAGGAATGGCTGAAGAGCTTTAATGATCCGCAGATGTTCCGGGTTGCTCACTTGGCTTATGGTTTTGGACCGGAGGCAAAGCTGACGGGCGATGTGGTGGAAGATGAGCGTGTTTGGGGTTGTACGGAATGGGGCTTTGGTAATGTTGGCGCGATCTTGACTTCGGATATTCCGGAAGGAATTCCTGGAGCCAGCCATTCCGATGGAATCTGCCTGAACTGCAGCGTTTGGTTAGACGGCGTTCAGGTACTGGACGAGGGCGTAGTGGTTGGCCCGACGCCGGAGCTGGTAGAATACGCAAGAAAGCTTGGAAGATAATTGACAAGATCGAAAAGAGCAAAATTTTGTGCAATGCAATCCATAAGCATTTTCCGATGAGTCGGAAAAGATGAGGATAAATCTTGGCATCCCAATGGCGGATGACCAAAAAAATAAGGAGGAATTAACTTATGTATGAGTACGAACTGACTAATGCATGCTTTAAACTGCTTCGTGACATGTTCATGCTGCAGCCTGGCGAGTCGATCGCAATTACCTGCGATACGGAGTCCAGTATGGAAGTAGTAAGCGCTACCGCGAAAGCAGCAGTGGCTCTGGGCGCGAAGCCCCTGGTTTTGAAGATTCCGGCTCCTAGAGATTGTGGTAAAGCTGGCGATATCGATATGCCTTCGGAGGCTCTGGCTCTTGCTGTTAAGGGCTGCGATGCTTGGGTAGAGTACAACAATAAGTGGATTTTCTATTCTGCAACTTATGACAAAATTATCGAAGATCCGGAGACCCGCCCGCGTTACATGAATCTGTGCGGCGTAAATCCGGAGCTGATGGTTCGCAATATCGGCAAAGTAGACAACAACCTGCTGAACGAGTTCATTCAGGCATTTTCGGACTACTGTGAGGCTGGAAAACACTTCCGCATCACTTCTCCGAACGGCATGGACTTTGAGTGCGACAACGAGCCTGGCCGTGAGTATGTAACTGCCGATGGCTTTGTACGTAAAGGTGAAATCAAGATGTTCCCTGGCCAGATCAGCTGGTCTCCGAACTTCGAGAGCATGAACGGAACCATCGTCGTAGATGGAACCATCTCCCCGCCTTTGGGTGCAGTAAGCAGCCCTATCAAATTTACGGTAGAGAAGGGTTATATCACCAAGATTGAGGGCGGCAACGATGCGACGGAATATGCGGCATGGATGAAGTCCTTTGATGACAAGCAGATGTATCTGGTTGCCCATGGTTCCTTCGGCTTTGGCCCGAACGCGAAACTTTCCGGCGATATCGTAGAGGATGAGCGTGTTTGGGGCTGTACCGAGTGGGGCTTTGGTAATGTTGGTCCTCAGCTGGTATCTGATATCCCTGGTGGAATTCCTGCGTCCACTCATTCCGATGGCATCTGCCTGAACTGCAGCGTTTGGTTGGACGGCGTGCAGCTGTTGGATGAAGGTAAAGTAGTAGGACCGACGCCGGAACTGGTGGAGCTTGCCCGTAGACTGGGTCACTAATTAGGAGGCTGTTTATGTACTACGAATATGAAACTTTAGACGCCTGCATTAAAATGTTCCGCGATATGATTCAGCTTCAGCCGGGAGAAACCGTGGCCATTACCACCGATACGGTATCCAATCAGGATATTGTGGATGCGGCGGCACAGGCTTGCGTGATTCTTGGTGGAAAGCCGCTGGTTATGATCATTGCGGCTCCGGAAGGCGGAAAAGCAGGCGATGATGATATGCCGATGAAAGCTTTGATCGATGGAATTAAAGCTTGTGATGTTTGGGTAGAATACAACACCAAACTGATCTTCTACTCCACAGTTTACGATAAAGTAGTAGAAGACCCCAACAACCGTCCTCGTTATCTGAATCAGAACGGCGTTCACCCGGATACTGCGGTTCGCAATATCGGTAAGGTTGATAACCGTCTGTTGGGCGAGTTTGTTCAGGGAATCTCCGATTACATGGAGGCAGGTACTCACATCCGCATTACGACTCCGGCCGGCATGGATCTGGAGTGCGACAATGCTCGCGGCCGTAAGTATACCACTGCGGATGGATTTGTTCGTAAAGGTGAGATCAAGATGATGTCCGGTCAGATCGGCTGGGCTCCGGTATTCTCCACCATCAACGGAACCATGGTAGTAGACGGCGTTATGTCTCCGCCTCTTGGAATCCTGAAGAGCCCGATCAAGATGAAAATCGAGAACGGTTTTGTGAAGACCATCGAGGGTGGAGCGGATGCCGCTGCTTTTAAAGAATGGATCGAGTCCTTCAACGACGATATGATGTATCTGGTAGCTCACGGCGGATTAGGCTTTGGCCCGAACGCGAAGCTTTGCGGCGATATCGTGGAAGACGAGCGTGTTTGGGGCTGCACCGAGTGGGGTATCGGTAACGTAGGTCCTCAGCTGTTAAATGATATTCCTGGCACCCATGGCATTCCTGCTGCCAGCCATACCGATGGAATCTGCCTGAACTGCAGCCTGTGGGTAGACGGCGTACAGATTTTGGATGAAGGCACGGTAGTTGGCCCGACGCCGGAATTTGTAGAGATGGCAAGAAAACTGGGACGTTAAGTTTTCAATATAAAAATGTAAAATAAAGAAAGCCCGGAGGGAAAATCCTTCCGGGCTTTCTTTTGTTCTATAAGAAATTTTTAGATTAAAGAAGGAGCGGGACTAAAGTTCTTACATTTTTGACTTGAAAAAGTCTCCCAGTTTTTTCAGGTTCACCTGAATGGTTTCTTCATCAAGTCCGCTAAAGTTCAAGCGCATACAACGGGAACCAGCGTTCTCCGGATTTCCTTCCGTAAAGAAGATGGAACCGTCGCCGTAGCAGATATTGAGCTTGTCTGACACCTCTTTACGCAAAGCAGAGGCGTTGAGGCCTTCCGGTAATTCAGCCCATACGTAGAAACCGCCGTCCGGCATGGTATGCGTGGTGCCTTCCGGGAA
This sequence comes from Hominifimenecus sp. rT4P-3, assembly GCF_051055405.1. GTDB lineage: Bacteria > Bacillota > Clostridia > Lachnospirales > Lachnospiraceae > Pseudolachnospira. Next base: position 164,292 of record NZ_CP167068.1, read on the forward strand.
ATACTCGTCGATGGCGCGGAGCATGGTGTCCCGGCGGCTCCGGTAGAGATTGCAGAGCAGCTCCAGATGGGCAGGATAGTATCCTCTTTGGAAAAATTCTGCGCAGACCACCTGCGTGAATGTATTCGGGCAGGTATCGGTTCCCAGACGGACATTGCAAAGCGTATCAATCGTTTCCGGATCAGCAACCAGGTATCCCAGGCGGCTGCCAGGAGAGAAAATTTTCGAAAGGCTGTTGCAGAGAATGGTATTTCCTGTGGTATCAAAGCTCTTGATATATGGCAGCTCTTCCCCGCTATAACGGATTTCCCGATACGGATCATCCTCCAGGATGATCACATTGTACTTGCTTCCAAGTTCAGCCAGCTGCTTTCTTCTTTCCAGAGGAAGCGTGACGCCGGTCGGATTCTGGAAGGTAGGTACGGTATAGACAATTTTTGGAGAATACTTCTTAATTTTTTCTTCCACATCGCTGATAATCAGACCGTTTTCATCCATGTCGCAGGGGACCAGCTTCGCCTCAAACATTTTGAAGATCATAGCGGCATGAACAAAGGACGGCGTCTCCACTAAAATGACGTCGCCTGGATTGATATAAAGCTGCGCTAAAAGGTTCATGGTCTGAATTCCGCCGGCAGTAACCAGGATCTCAGAAGGATCCGCTTTTAAGCCTCGCGGAGCCAACAGATGATCGCAGATCGCTTTCCGGAAAGGCTCATATCCATTGGCGGAGCCGTATTTTACCGCTTCAAAGCCTCTGGCATCCGGATGAAAAACATCCTGGCAGATTTCTCTCAGAGCGTCAAAGGGATAAGCCTCCCGGCCGGGAGCCCCGCTGGCAAAGGAAATAATGCCGGGCGCGGCGAGCGTATCCGTGAGGACCTTTAATTTGTGGACTTCACCATCCATCGTAGAAATTCTTCTTGCATATTCGCTCATCATTTTACCTCCCAAAAAGATAAAAATAGTTTATCTAGTAATATTATAAAATATTTTATACATGTTGATAAGAGCAATTATAATCATGTTTATATGAATAAAAAATCATATATAAGAGCAACAATTTCCTTTTTGTTGACACTTTGTTGACATTTTTTTGTTATACTGCTTTTACTTTCCAGTGACAAGTACGCGAAGGGAACGCGCATGGAGGATAAAGATGGAAATACGCATGGAAAAAGTGACGCAGCGAGCGCCATCCGGACGTCTGGTCTTTAATAAAATTAATCTATCGGCAGCGGAAGGCCGTTCGGTGTTGATCCAGGGCGAAAATGGAAGCGGAAAAACCATGCTGCTTCAGATGCTTTGCGGAAAACAGTTTCCAAGCGAAGGGCGTGTAACGGTAGATGGAGAGGACTGGCGTTTTATGTCGGAGCTGAGGAGGGGACGGCTTTGCCGGAAGCTCTTTGGCATCGTCGGACAGAATCCCAATTTTATTCGTGCGTTAACGCTGGAAGAAAATTTGCTGCTGCCATTGGAATTTAGAGGAGGCGGACGTGCGGCTAGGAAGCGGCGTGTACGGGAGGAAGCGAACGCGTTGGGAATCGAGCATCTGTTGGAGAAATATCCAGAAGCGCTTTCTGACAAAGAACGGCGTTTGGCCGGCGCAGCACGGGCGCTGCTGTTGTCTCCCAAATTTCTTTTGGTGGATGACTTCTTGGAGGGCTTGATGGGGGCGGAACGGATAGAAATGGAGGAGGCTCTTCGAAAAGCGGAGCTTCGGAAGGGGATTACGAGCATTCGTACAGCAGGAACGGGTGATAGCGAATATTTTGGTGAGGCGCGCTATATCCTATGTGGCGGGCGTTTGTATCCGGGGGAAAGCATTTTTAATAGGGGGAGCCGCATAGATTAGAGAAAAACGCAAAAGGCGGGAAACATGAATCTTCTATGGGCATTTATGCTTTTGTTGGGCATCGGATATGGACTAGTCACCGGAAGAACTGCGGCGGTTACGGAAGCGGTTTTAAGCGGAGCGAAGGAGGGGATTGAGCTTTGCATTACCATGCTGGGGGTGATGGCTCTCTGGACCGGGATTATGGAAATCGGAGAGCAGGCTGGGCTGATCCGTGGGATCGCTAGAAAAATGAAGCCTTTGATGCGCTTTTTATTTCCACGGATTCCAGAAAATCATGCTTCTCTAAAGTATATCTCCACGAATTTTGTAGCCAATATTTTAGGCCTTGGCTGGGCGGCCACGCCTGCTGGGCTTGAGGCCATGAAATCTTTAGCAGAAATCAATCCGGAAAAAGAAGGTATTGCCTCCCGTGAAATGTGTACGTTTCTTATTCTGAATATTTCTTCTTTGCAGCTGCTCCCGATGACGATGATTGCCTACCGGCAGCAGTATCACTCCATGAACCCAACCGTGATTGTGGGGCCAGCGATTGCCGCTACGGCGATCAGTACGGGCGCTGCGATTATTTTTTGCAAGATAATGGACAGTAAAAAGCGGAGAGCCTAGGCTCTCCGTCAGTTTGTGGTAAAAGTCTACAAGGGGCGTGGTTGACTTTGCTGCATGGAATGGATATAATATCGGCAGAAATAACAAGAAAATAAACCGAGCAATATTGACGATATCATTCGTCGATCGATAGGAGAAAAAATGAAAGATGCAATTTTGTACCTGGAATGCTATTCCGGGATCAGTGGGGATATGACGGTAGCGGCGCTTTTGGATTTGGGAGCCGATGAGAAAGAACTTAGGAGAGTTTTAGACAGCCTGGAACTGCCGGAATTTCAAATCCAGATTGGAAAAGTAAAAAAGAACGGGATTTTGGCCACGGATTTCCAGGTGATCCTGGATTCTCCGGAGAAAAGGCATGGAAAACACACCCATGCTCATGAAGAGGGGGAACATGTCCATGTTCACCGGAATCTGGAGGATGTGTACGCGATTTTGGAACGGGCAGATACCAGCGATGCAGTAAAGGCGCGGGCAAAGGAAATGTTCCGTCTGGTGGCGGAAGCGGAGGCGGCCGTTCACGGATTGCCTTTGGAACAGGTGCATTTTCATGAAGTAGGCGCGGTGGACTCGATTGTGGATTTTTTAGCGGCCGCTTTCTGTCTGGAGGATTTGGGCGCCCAGGATGTAGTGGTATCCACTCTTTTTGAAGGACAAGGGATGATTCGCTGTCAGCATGGGAGGATTCCGGTTCCTGCCCCTGCAGCGGCGCAGATTGCGTCCTCTCACCATCTTGCCATGCAAGTGACAGATGTGCAGGGCGAGCTGGTAACTCCTACAGGCGCGGCAATCGCTGCGGCGTCCCGCACGAGGGACTGTTTGCCAGAACATTTCCTGATTCGCCGGATTGGAATTGGAGCGGGAAAAAGGGATTACGACGCGCCCAACATTCTTCGCGCGATGTGGGTGGAAGAGCGGTAAGTGAAAGACAGAAATAAAAAACGCTCCGCTAAGGAACGTTTTTTTATTGGGCAATTCGGCTATTTTTTTGTCGCTGCGTTTTGCTTTTTGACCGGTTTGGAATCATCCGCCAGAGTATCCAGCAATTGAACGATGGTTTCTACTGCGTTCCCCAAGGGACTTTTCTCCATGGACTCTATGTACTGGCTGCGATTTTGGTATACCTCTTCGATCGTCTTCACCAACCGTTCATCCGACAACTCTTCTTCTTGGATCACAGCGCTGAATCCTTGTTTTTGGAAACTGGCCGCGTTGAGAATTTGATCGCCGCGGCTGGCGGCTGCGGAAAGCGGGATCAGAATATTTGGTTTCCGGAGAGCTAAAAGCTCGCAGATGGCATTGGCTCCCGCCCGGGAGACTACCACATCGGCTAAGGCAAACAGATCTTTCAGTTGGTCGCTGACATATTCATATTGCAGATATCCAGGCGTTCCTTTTAAACTTTCATCCAGGTTCTTTTTCCCGCATATATGAATGATCTGAAACTTTTCCAAAAGTTTTGGAAGGATTTGGCGGATCGCAGTGTTTACCTTAACGGAACCAAGGCTGCCTCCGATGATAAGGAGGGTGGGACGCTCCGGAGAAAACCCAGTGATGGTAAGTCCCTGAATGCGGGAACCGCTTAAAAGTTCCTTTCGAATCGGACAGCCGGTAACGATGGCTTTTTCCTTCGGAAGATTTTCCAGGGTTTCCGGGAAGTTGCAGCAGACCTTCGCTGCGGAAGGAATGCTTAGCTTATTGGCAAGGCCTGGGGTCATATCGGATTCGTGGATGACGGCTGGAATTTTTAGCTTTTTTGCCGCCAGTACCACGGGGACCGAGACAAATCCTCCCTTTGAAAAGACTACGTCGGGGCGGTATTTTTTTAACAGTTTTTTTGCTTCGCTAAATCCTTTGATGACGCGGAACGGGTCCGTGAAGTTTTTCCAGTCAAAGTATCGCCGCAGCTTGCCGGAAGAAATTCCATCGTAGGGAATTCCGGCAGATTCCGCCAGACTCTTTTCGATACCTTCTTTCGAGCCCACATAGCGGACGTCGTATCCGCGCTCCTTTAGGAGTGGGAGCAGGGCAAGATTTGGTGTGACGTGACCTGCAGTACCTCCGCCGGTCAAAATGATGCGTTTCATAGGGGGTCCTCCTCAGGATTGTGTTGCTTGATAGGCACGGAGCGCCTGAACCAGCTGATCCGGGCAGGATGTGGACTTCCGTCCGCAGTGAATGCCCTCAAGACGGTGGATGACTTCTTCCACCGGCATTCCCTCCACTAATTGGCTGATTCCCTGGAGGTTTCCGTGACAGCCGCCGGTAAAGCTGACTTGGGTTAAGTTTCCGTCTTCTACTTCAAATTCAATTTCCTGAGAACATACGCCGTTCGGTCTGTATCGCATAGGGTCTCCTTTCCGGCACGGAGAGGAAATACTCTCTCGTGCATATCCCTTTTGTAATCCGCGGGGATGCTTTATGCTTTTGGATATATGATACCATAAATGAGGGAGTGTGGGAAGGTTTTTTCTGCCGGCTTGCATTCTTTTCCTGGTGACAGTATACTAAATAAGGAAAGAACTGGTTTAGAAAAAAGGAGGACATTATGATTGGAATCATAGGGGCCATGCCGGAGGAAGTGGAGCTTCTTTATGATGCGATGGAAGATAAAAAAGGGTTTAGCCGGGCCGGGCTGAACATTTATCAAGGCATGCTGAAAGGCGTCCCGGCAGCAGTGACCTGCGCCGGAGTGGGAAAGGTGAACGCCGCTATGTGCGCGCAGATTTTGATCAGCGAGTATAAAATAGCGGCTCTCATCAATACGGGCGTCGCAGGGGGCGTTGCTCCGGATGTTCATATGGGCGATATCGTGATTTCCACCGATGCCATGTATCATGACTTTGATACCACCGCCCTTGGCACGCCTTTGGGACAAGTTACCTATATGGAGACTTCTATTTTTCCTGCGGACGCAAGGCTTCGAGCATTGGCGGCCGATGTTTGCCGCCGTTTGCTTCCGGAGGGGGCCTGTCATGAGGGGCGGATTGTCAGCGGCGATCAGTTTATCCAGGGAAAGGAAAAGCAAAGATGGCTCTATGAAACCTTTCATGCCAGCTGCACGGAGATGGAGGGCGCTGCCATTGCCCATGTGGCCTATTGCAATCAGGTGCCGTTTCTCATTATTCGTTCGATCTCGGATGGAGCGGACGACGATTCTTCGGTGGATTTTGAAACTTTTAAAGGCAAAGCGATCCGGATTGGTACGGATATTTTGCTGGAGCTTTTTGCGAACGGCGTCGGGAAATGACGAACGATTTTTGAAAAAATATCTTCCAAAAGTGTATCTTTCATTCTATACTAGAGGTACCGCGGCATGATTGCGGAAAATCATAGATAGGGGGAAGACTCATGGCTGTAGTGTTTCTTGAGCGAAACCTGGGGATTTTTATCTTGACGGGCATCGCTGTCCTTGGCGTCTGCTGCCGGCTGGTGGTAAATCGCCGCTGCCGGAAACTGATCCGTCAGTCAAAGGATTTGAACACTACAAAAGATAAGCAGCTAAAGCGCTGGAAGACACAGTTTGAAGAATTGTCAGAGATCGGAAATGGAATCAGTAGTCCAGCTGGATACCTGGAAAAACGGATCCGCCGCTGCCGGGCGCTGGGATTGCCGCTTAGAGCCTGGAGACGTCTGGCGGGATTTACTACGGTATTGTCTATCTTAGGCGGACTGGGCCTTGCGGTGGCTTCATATTTGCTGAACTTAGATTATCGTATCGTGATATTGCACGGATCGGCTGGTATTGTTTTGGGAGGCGCTGGAATTTTATTTCAGCTTTTGTTGGACAACCGTGGAAAAGAAGCTTTGGCGTTGGAGGCAGTCACGGAGAGCTTTGAAAAGCAACTGCTTCCAAAAATTGAGCGAAATCGTCATTTTCGCCGCGGATCGCTTACTCCGAAACCTGTTCAGCCCCCCATTACTTTGGGACCGGAAGAAGAAAAAGTGTTGGAAGAAATTTTTCGTGAATATTTAACGTGAGACAAGCCGTAACGCCTATCGAAGAAGGCCGGGAAAATACCAAGGAGAGATCGAGGAGGAGAAGTATGTCCAGTGTATATTTTGATGATACAAAAGTTAAAGATTATCTGACCAAAGAGGAACTGCAAAGGATGAAACCGGAGGTTTTATCCGCCGAAGAGACCTTGGTGTCTCGTACCGGAGCAGGTAAGGAGTACCTTGGATGGTTGGATTTGCCGGTTCATTATGACAGAGACGAATTTGGACGGATCGAAAAAGCGGCGAAAGAGATTCAGGAACATTCCGATGTGCTGCTGGTAATTGGGATTGGCGGATCCTATTTGGGCGCCCGCGCCGCCATTGAATTTTTGCGTCATAGCTTTTATAATATGGTTTCGCCCGAAGTCAGGAAAACTCCGGAAATTTATTTTGCCGGTCACAATATCAGCAGTACATATCTAAGGGAATTGATGGATGTGCTGGAAGGAAGGGATTTTTCCATTAACGTGATTTCAAAGTCAGGGACGACCACGGAGCCGGCTATCGCGTTTCGAGTATTCCGAAAGCTTTTGGAACAAAGATATGGAAGAGAAGGCGCAGCCAGAAGAATCTATGCTACTACAGATCAAAAACGTGGCGCATTAAAGAAGCTGGCGGATGAGGAAGGTTATCAGACCTTTGTGGTACCGGACGACGTGGGCGGGAGGTTTTCTGTCCTGACAGCGGTTGGCCTTTTGCCAATTGCAGTAAGTGGAGCAGATATAAAGGCGCTGATGGAAGGAGCGGCAAAAGCCAGGGAACGGGCTTTGACGCTGCCCTATGAAGAGAACGATGCGCTGCTCTATGCGGCGGCGCGGAATTTCCTTTATCGGAAAGGAAAAGCCATTGAGGTGATGGCAAATTATGAGCCGGGCCTTCACTATTTTTCAGAATGGTGGAAACAGCTTTATGGGGAGAGTGAGGGAAAGGAACAAAAAGGAATTTTCCCGGCGTCCGTGGATTTGACGACGGATCTGCACTCCATGGGCCAGTTCCTGCAAGATGGCAGCCGGTTGATGTTTGAGACTGTACTGGAAGTGGAAACTCCCCGTGCCTTTCTTGTTCTCCCGGAAGAGGAGATGGATTTGGACGGTCTGAATTATCTGGCCGGACAGACCATGGATTTTGTCAACAAAAATGCGATGAACGGGACCATTTTGGCCCACACCGACGGTCAGGTTCCCAATTTGGTGATTCATATTCCGGCTCAGGATGAGCGTTCTTTAGGGGAACTATTCTATTTCTTTGAATTTGCCTGCGGTGTCAGCGGTTACCTTTTAGGGGTCAATCCGTTCAATCAGCCGGGGGTAGAGAGCTATAAGAAAAATATGTTTGCCCTTTTGGGAAAGCCGGGTTACGAAAAAGAGCGGGAAGAGCTAAAAAAGAGATTGTAAGAAAAAGCTTTTCCGGGTCGATAAGAGAATGGATACGATACCAACAGAGGAAGTTATGGAGAAGGAGAGAAAAGTCAGTTGGAAGCGCGCCTTAACAGTCTTTCGGGTCATGTTCAAGGTGGGCTTCTTTACGTGGGGAGGCGGTTGGGCGATCATTGCCCAGCTGCAAAAGGAATTTATTGAAAAAAGAAACTGGATGAGTCAGGAAGATTTGGTCGATATTATTTCCGTCGGCCGTTCGATGCCTGGGATTATGATTATGAACGTCAGCGTCCTATTTGGCTACCAAATCGGGGGAATTCCGGGAGTGATCTGCTCCGTACTTGGCATTGCCTCACCGTCAATTTTGGTGCTGATTCTTGTGACAGGATGCTATACGCAGTTGAAAGATAACATATACGTCGCAAAAGCGCTGGTAGGCGTTCGGGCAGCGGTGATTCCCATTATCGGTGGAGCCGCCCTTAAGATGCGAAAGACAGCCTGGGTGGATAAAATCGGGTATCTCATTACAGCCGCCGCTTTTTTGCTTTGTTTGCTGACGCCGCTTCACAATATTTTTATCGTTCTGGCTGGCGTAGCGGCAGGGTTGATTCTAAAAGGGGGGAAGCGGAATGGTATATCTTAACCTGTTTTTCGCATTCGTCCGGATTGGCTTTTGCAGTTTTGGGGGACTTTCGATGATCCCGGTCATCAACCAGGAAATGCTGCAAAATGGGTGGATGACTTTGGAAGAGGTGGCGGATATTGTAGCCATTGCAGAGATGACGCCAGGGCCGCTCGGAGTAAACTGCGCAACCTTTGCCGGGATGCGGACCGCTGGAATTTTGGGGGCTTTGTGTGCGACCTTTGGGGTGTTAGTGCCCTCCCTGACACTTTGTCTGCTGGCCGCAGTCTTTATTCAAAAAGTAAAAGGCAGTCCGCTCATGGAACACGTGATGTATGGGGTCCGGCCGGTTTGTATCGGGATGGTACTTTACGTGCTTTTTACGTTATGTGGAAGCAACTTTTTCCCGGAAAGCACGCTGGAAAGTTTTTCTTTAAAACCAGTGTTGATTGCCGGTATTGTGGGCGTGGTTTCCTGGAAGAAAAAGGCGGGAGTTCCCGTGTTGATTGTGATAGCGGCTGTTCTTGGATTGATTCTAATTTAGGAAGATGGAAAGGAGTTCTATGGAAACCGTTCTCGGATTATTGCTTCCTTTTGGGGGAACTGCTGCCGGCGCGGCGTGCGCATTTTTGTTAAAACGGGAGATCCATCCGCTGGTGCAAAAGGCGTTGCTTGGATTTGCTTCCGGCGTGATGGTGGCGGCCTCTGTGTGGTCTCTGCTCATTCCTTCGATGGATATGGCGGATTTTATGGGGAAGTTTGCCTTTCTCCCTGCGGCGATAGGATTTCTTCTTGGCATCGGCTTTTTGCTGCTGATGGATCGATGGATTCCCCATCTGCATATGGGAGGAGAGAGGGAAGGAGCGGCATGTGCCTGGAGAAAGACGACCATGCTGTTCTTTGCCGTGACGCTGCACAACATTCCGGAGGGAATGGCGGTGGGCGTGGTTTTTGCAGGGATGATGTCGCAGAACTCAGATATTACGATGGCAAGCGCTTTTGCACTTTCGATCGGTATTGCCATACAGAATTTTCCGGAAGGCGCGATTATCTCTCTTCCTTTAAAAAGCGAGGGGGTAGGAAAGGCACGCGCGTTTCTCTATGGCGCGTGTTCTGGGATTGTGGAACCCATTGCGGCGGTGGTTACGATCTTACTGGCCTCCTTTATTACGCCCGTTCTTCCGTATTTATTATCCTTTGCAGCAGGAGCTATGATTTATGTGGTGGTGGAGGAATTGATTCCAGAAGCCAGCGAGGGAAAGCACAGCAATATTGGAACCATTGGCTTTGCAGCTGGTTTTGTTTTAATGATGGTTTTAGATGTGGCGCTGGGATAGCTGCATAGAAGTTTAAAGAATCGAAAAAAGGAATCGCTTCATGGTCGATAGGGATCAGAGAGCGATTCTTTTTTTGTTTTAGTTCATCAATCGTTGAATGTCTACATTTAGCACTTTTGCGAAAACCATCAGTTCATAATCAGCGATAAAGCGAGAGCCGTTTTCAATTCGACTGATGCTGTCCCGTTCCAAGGTAATGCCCTCTGTTTGAACTTTAGCGGCCAAATCGGATTGCGAAAGACGATTTTTCACCCGCATTTCTCGTATCCTTTCTCCACAAATATTTTTCCTTCCTTGGTAGGTATAAATTTTCATTTCTTAAATCTCCTTTAGTGATAAACATCAGCAATTTTCTTGACATTAACATATGAGCAGCAGAAAAACGTGTTAAAGGTCAGAATATGGAAAATGAAGGAAAAAAGTCGTTGGATTTGAGGGATATGCGCTTTTTTGTTTGTGCCTTGACGCTTTCTTTGACGGTTTATGCGATATAATAAAATTTCAGATAAGAATTTCTGGAAGAAGCAATATCACGTTGTAATAGCAGAATTGTTTTGGAAAAATAAGGAAAATGTTATATTTAAAAAATATATGGGGGGGGGGTATAAAGAATTAGAGGAAAGAATGGGGGATTTTAGCATAAAACAGCAAATATTAAGGAAATAGATCTTGACAATTCGACAAAATATTGGTATTTATAAAGTATATTTAAATTGGGTGATTATACAAAATTTTCCAAATTTGGCAAGCTGGGAAAGGTCTAGGGTTGCCTTATCAAAAATTTTAGTAAGGAGATATGTTCATGAAAAAGAGGTGGCGTATACGGGCAAAAAAGATGGTTGCGCTGTTTCTGTGCGTTGTCACGTTGACGAGCAATCTGTCGTCGGCGATGGCAATGAATCTGGATGGAAATGGCGTCTATTCGAATGGAGCGGCAGGCGAAGCCATGCCTGCATCCGACGGTGACGTGACGCAGGAACCTGCGTTAAGCGTTGCAGTATCGGAGAACGCTGGGGAAAACGCCAGTGTAAACGCTCCGGGCGACACGCTGAGATTTCAGGTAGATCCAAGCGTATCCGGCTTTGACGGAACGGTGGTTTATACCTATCGATGGGAGTATGCTCCGATTCCTGCTCCGGATACGGGGGAGGTTATAGAAGAGAGCGCATGGCAGGAAGTGAAACCGGAGCATGCGGAGAACCCTTTCTATGGGGCAAGAATAACAGAAAATTGTCTGGAACTGAATCTTCCAGACGCAGTTGCTGTGCGGCAGACGCTGGCGAACAGCACGGTGCGCTGTAAGGTTACGGCGCAGTTTACCATGGATGGGGAAGATAAGACACTTAGTGCGGTCGGAGACTGTGTTGATATCACGGTGGATCCCCAGCTTTTGGATTATTCTCTTGACGTAACCTTGAAAAGCGGAAACGTCAGCTTTCAAGCTGAGAATGATGAACTGTCTGTCACGGTGGTTCCTGTGCTTTCCGGCGTTGCGCCGGAAGATAGAAGTTACAGCTACGGGTGGAATTATCTGGCGGACGACGGCACGTGGAAGCCTTATACGGAGGACGGTGTTTTTAGCGGCGCGGTCGTATCGAGCAGCAGCGGAGCTGGCGCGCAGTCCGTATTTCGTTTTCCTCTTCCGGATACGGTTGCCGCACGGCAAGCGATAGATGGAAAGAAGCTGCAGTGCGTGGTAACAGCGACTGCCGGGGATGAAACGCTCACGGAGACTGTGGAGACCCAGCCGGTCAGCGTCGCGTCCAGCCTTTTAGATTATTCTTTAACTGCCGCCGCAGATCATGACGGTACGTTGTCAGTGACGGAGGAGAGGGATATCTCCGTTACGGTAACCCCGACGCTTTCCGGCGTTGCCCCAGGGAACAGAACCTATACATACCAGTGGGAATATTCTACCGACGGAGGTACTACCTGGGGGCCGGTTCCTGCTTCTGCCAATATCTCCGATACGACAACCGGTGCGGCGGCTAAGTCTGTAATCGTCATGCACCTGCCCAGCAGCAAAGCGGAACGTATTGAGATGAACGGTGCCATTTTGCGTTGTACGGTGACGGCAGTACCGGAAACGGGACATGCGCCTATGACGGTCGTCAGCGATGCGAGAATATCCATTAGCGACGAACTGTTGACTGGATTCCAATTATCTGTTACGAGTAAAGCGGGCGATAATGCCGATGCGAAGTATCCGGAAGAGGAACTGCGTATTTCGGCTGTCGCCAGTGTAACCGGTGCGTCGGAGAGCGGCGCGGATCCGGTGATGAACTACCAATGGCAGTATGAAAAGAATGGGAGCTGGGTGAATCTTACTACCGGTGCTGGCAGCCCGTTTCAGGGAGCGGCTACTGTGGAGGCGGAAGATCATAGCAGCTCAACGCTGTCTTTGATTTTGCCCAGTGAAGTGGCCAGGAGGGCGGCTCTTAACGGAGTGAAGGTACGTTGTATCGTCACGTTAAAAGATGGATCTGTGACTTTGACCGAGACAACGCCGGAGAAGACGATCACGGTAGATTCGGCGCTGCTGCAGGATGGTTTTACGACGCCAAGCTGGATTACGCCGGCTTTGGAGGTAGAACAGCTGGTAGGAAGCATCAACCAGATCAATACTGAGGGGGAGAAGTTTGTCTATATTGCGCGGACAAACCCTGTGTTTACTGTGGAAGACCCGAATACCCAGAGCGGAAAAGCGGAAAATTACCGGCACAACTGGGAGTATCGGGACCGCAAAGAAGGATTTTGGCGCAGCATTGACACGGTGCCCGATGAGTTTAAAGAGTATTTTTCTGTGGAACAGGGTGTCAGTGAAAATGCGAACTTGAGCACGCTGACAGTGACATTGCCGCCGGTCGGTCCCAACGACGATTATTCTAAGCGCGTTATACTAAATGGTCTGGATTTCCGCTGCGTTGGCACAGTCAACGCCACTGCGCTTGAGACGACGGCAGAAGGGACGACGGAAACCCCGATGGGGATATTGGCAGCGGAGGCGCCGACTTCTACGCTGCTTATCAATCAGTCTCTGTTGGCGCCCCAATATGCGAATACCAAAATTATTGTGGGTATTTTGCCTATAGGTGCAGCAGATACCAGCAATCCCAATCAGACCTACTATGACTATGAAAAGCCTTATCAAAAGCAGGCGTTTGAGGAAGGCGTTTCCGAACGTCGGGTAAAAGACGCCATGCCGCAAACGATATGGGTGGTTTATGAAGATAATACGGGCGCAACTACCCTGAAGACCGTGGAGGTTCCGGTTCAGTGGGAATACCGGGTAACTTCTGAACATCCGGCCTACGATTTTAACGCTTCCAGAGCGCAGTATTTTTACGATGTAGAGCTTCAGGATGCGATCAATGAGATGAACCGGAAGGAGCAGGAAAAGTATCAGGAAGAACACGGCAATGACGAGAACTTCAATATTCTCAATGCGCCGCGGTGGATGCTTTCCGGAGAACTCAATGGTAAGCTGCCTTTTAACAAAGTTTGTTGGAATACCGAGCTTTACGATCTTGTCGATAATACAAAATATATTTTAAAGACGCCGAACAGCCTCAGTGTGGGGCAGAATGGCACCGATGCGTTGGGCAATACGTTTGTCCGGGATACCAATACAAGAACCGAGTTGGAGCAGCGCCTGTGGTTGGAAGAGCACTATCCGGTAGTGGAAGCTCTGATGAAAGACGTGGTATCCGATGAGGATAATGCGGCGCCGATCCGAGTCAGCGTTCCTGTTACCTGGGTGAAGTTCCGCGTGGACGAGTATGACGCAGGATCGGAAACCATGGTCAACCGCTGGCTGAGCGGCAGAGAAAACGGCACGGTTCAGGGAACCAGAGCCGCGGCTGCCAGATGGGTTTGGCAGGCGGTTCCGGATGAACGGTATGTTCTTACCGGCCAGCTGGTAGAGCCGATTCAGGCAACCTTCAGTTGGAGCCGTATCATCGACAGAATTCTTTATGCGCAGAATGCTGCGGGAGCGCAGTTGACGAGAGTGGATCTAAATAATGCCAGCCAGCTTGGCAGCCGTCTGCCGGCAAAGCTTCTGGTTGAGATTAAGAGCCCGTTCCTTGGAGAGACCAACGATCAGATGTCGATTGATATTGACGCGGCTTCATGGCTGGTAAGCGAGGGACGTGTGTATGATGAAACCCAGGAGTGGAGTTGGCGTCATCTGACGGAGGACGCGGACCCTGTTACGGAGGTGGGGACGACTTCACCTGCGGGTGTTCTCTGCGTGACGCCGGCCCTTACCGGCTACACGTATACCAGCAATGCGGATCCCGAACAGGCGAAGGTCTGGTATCAGTGGGGGAAAATTGTTACGGCGCTGAAGCGCCCGGATGGTCAGCCTTTTGATCCTTTCTCCGCGGCAAAGACGCCGATTAAAACCATAAGCCTGACGCCCGCGAAGGTGGATAATTCGATCAAGTGGGCGACTGTTACCACGAATGGAACGCTGCCCACGACCTTAAGTGGTTCCGTGATCAATAAGCCGAATGTGACCGATCAGGATGTCAATAATGTTCCGATCGCGTGGACGAAGCCGGCGAAATATGATGAAACAGCGGAAACCGGGGAATATCTGCCGACCTTTGCTCTTGGCAGCGGTTACTATATGGACGAGCAGCTGCTGAAGGACTTGAACGGCAGACAGCCTTTTGCGACCTTAAAGTGGAAGGTGCCGAAGGCGACGAGCGCCGGAGATACCGGCGTTGTAAAATCCTATCCAAAAGGAAACTCCGATGACACATTCAATGTGGTTGGAAGCGCCAGCAAATTTGGGTCGGAGATTAAAACAGCCTATAGCAATCAGGGCTGGCATGTCCAGTATCAGCTTGACAGTACCAAAGCTGCTTTTAACTTTGCTGGACAGGTGGGGAAAGAATTTAATTTGGGCAGCAATGTTTACTACAAGATTGAACTGCCTCCGGCCGGCGGTAACAACTATGTGAACATGAAGGTTACCGTAACAAACAGGGACAGCGCCAATCACAACGTTGGTATTGCCTGCGGTACCGACGTGCAGATTAATACCAATGACAGCGCGGCTTGTAACAAAACGGCACTTGGATTCCAGATGTCCAATGGTTCAGAGGTGTTCAACTGTATCGTAAACTCGAGCGTCACCGGCGAGACCAGCGCTGACGCCAAATGGGTCGGCCGGTACAGTGGCAATCCTGGCACAAGCAGCTGGACGGGATATTATTGGGCGGACAGCAGCGCTTCAAGCGTATCGAACGTGGACTCTGCGTTATGTTTTTCCTGGCAGAACCGCCAGCTGAAGCCCGGCGATTCCATCGTGTTTTCCGCGTGGTTCGGAGTCGGTACGCCGGCCAATGAGCCAATATTAAACCAGAGTACCTCAAAGGCCACGATCAGCGCGAACGGAACTACCGTGAATATCGACGGCCGTGTGGCGGATGACAGCGGCAGAAAGCTTACGTTATACTATACCTTTGATAAGGGTATGGAAGGGGAGAGCAATGAGCTGCGTCTGAACAGTACGCCGGTTACCGCCACGGGAAGAAGCAATTATGTACCGATCGCGGGCGCGGTGGAGAAGCCTCTAAACTGGATTGAAGGCGAGTATCACACGGTTACCATACAGGCATTTAATGAAGGCGGTATGCCTTCGTCCCAAAAGACGATCGCACTGGTTGTTGAGAAGGATGAAGAGGGGAATGAAATCCTTGTCTTTGCCGAAGATGCTACCGTTCGGTTTGACAAGGGTACGGGAAGCGGTTATTCCGTCAATGGGGCTCCGCCCGCCAATATTGCCGCCCACAAGCTGGAACCGATTACTCTGCCCAGGTCGACGATGACGGCTACAAACGGCTACAAGTTTGTAGGTTGGGAGTACAAGGGTATCATTTATCCTGCGGAGAACCAATTTACCGTGGATGAAAAGGATGTTACATTGACGGCAAAGTGGATTCCTGGCAACCAGATCATGTACTATGTGGATACCTATGAGATGGATACCACCGGCACATATACAAAGGTCGGTTCCGTCATGCAGATCGAGGCTTCCGGAGCGAATCCCATTGTCTACACGCCTGCGGAACGGGAGGGCTTTACGGTAGACACGTCCCGATCTACTTTGTCGATACCGGCGCAGGATAACAAACATATTGAAGTATATTACGCTCGTAATGCGTATACAGTGACTTTCCATAGCGGAAGCGCGCCGGGACTTCGGGAACCGTTCAGCCAGCAGAACAATGTGAGACATGGTACGACGGTTACCGGTATTCCTACGGCGGGCCAGCTTTCCGGACGTCAGGATGCGAAATATTTCAATTTTGGCGGCTGGTTTACGGAGCCCAATGGAGAGGGAGAAGCAATCACTGGCGATACCCTTGTGACAAGTGATATCGATGCTTATCCGAAGTGGGTTCCGGTCATCGGTTCCGCACAGATTACGTTTGATTATAACTATGCCAACCATGCGCAAGGTGTTTCTCGAAAGGATCAGATCGAGTTGACCCCAGTCTACCATGAGCATGCGGACGGTGATCATACGGACGGCGAATATCGTTACAGCTACGGTGCAAAGGTCGGCCAGACGCCGGTCACTCCTTCTTCATGGAAAAATACGGAAGGAAAGATTTTTGGCTTTGTAGACTGGGTTCTGGTAGACAGCGCAGGCCGGCCTACCGAGACGGTTGTCTCTCGCGGAGACGAATTCAAGAATTTTGAATCGGTTACTGTAAAAGCGGTTTGGCAGGAGGCCTATGAGGTCGCCACTTCCTGGATTGGAAACGGTAAGGTGAATACCAATGCCAGAATCGCCGCGGATGGCAAGGCGCTGCCCTTTGGAAAGGGCGACAATGCCATGGTTACCTGGGAAGCAAATCCTGGGAACTCTGTGAAACATGTTTATATTGATGGTGAGCTGAGAGATGAGCTGATCCGTGACGGCGGCTGTTTCTTCGATAATATTCAGGAAAATCATACGGTTTATGTGATCTTTGGCGCTGGATCTGGGTCGGAGGATGAGACCACTCAGAACGTGTACACGATTACCACGGAAGGTATAGGCTGCGCGTTCACCAATCCTTCCAGCGGACATGAGAGAGTGACGGCTGGTACCAATTATACGGTTACCTGGAAAGGTGCGTCCGGCTACAAACTTTCTTCCGTTACGGTGAACGGTATGCCCATCAGCGTGGAAGCGGATGCAACCAGCTTTACTTTCAGCGGTATCCGCCGTAATCAGAACATTAAAGTAGAGTATGTGCGCGATACCACTGGCGGGGGAGGCGGCACCACGATTGTGAGAGGCCCTTACCGCATCGAGACAAAGATTATCAATGGCGCGGGCATCACCGAGCCGCAGACGGTCAACTATAATCAGAATTGTACCATCAGCTGGTCGGTTCCTTACGGCTTTATGGTAAGTCAGGTTCTCATCAACCATGTTGCCATGGATCCGAAGCCTACTGGAAATAGCTATACGTTCCGTAATGTGATTCAGAATGGATCGGTGGAAGTTCTGTGTGTAAGGGATCCGAATATACCGGTTATTGGTCCGGTTGTATCGACCACCATCGCAAACGGAAGTATTACGCCGACGACGGATGTCGGGCTGCTTCACAAAGGCGACAATCACACCGTCGAATGGTCTGCTTCCAGTGGATATTATGTCGCTCAGATCCTGATTGACGACGTTTTGCAGGGAGAGACGGTAAACGGCGAGTTCCGTCCGGCGATCTTCTATAGCTATACTTTTGAAGATATCCAAGAAGACCATCGGATCGAGGTCAAGTGTCTGCCGATTACCAGCGGTGAAGACGACCCGGCTCCGACGCTTCATCACATTGAAACTGGTATGATCAAGGGCGGCGTAATCGATCATCCGAGCGATTTGCCGGATCATTCCGACGTCACCATCACCTGGACGTTGGCGGCAAATCACCGTGTGGTCAAGGTGCTGCTGGACGGTCAGGAAGTGCTGGATGGAGAGGGAAATATTCCGAACGGCGCGTTTACGTTAAATGATATTACTGCGGATCACGAATTCCAGGTGGTCTGTGAAAGAATTCCAACTGGCGGCGGGGACGACCCTACGGAAAACAAGCACAAGGTCACCACAACGATCAATTATGGTACTGCCGATGGCCAGAAACTGGTCAGCGACGGAGACAGCTGCACGGTGAACTGGGCTCCGCCTGCCGGCTATCATGTCACAAAGGTGGAAGTAAACGGTGTGGAGCAGGCTTACCTGACGGGAAACAGCTGGACCCTGGACAGTGTGAAGGCGGACGTTACGGTGAAAGTGACCTGTGCCGCGGATACGGTTCCAGGCGGCGATACGCCCGGCACGCCGCAAGTTTACTATCTTGTGCCGGAGATTATCAACGGCGGTTCTGTTACCGGTGGCGGCACCGTGCCGATTACCAAGGACGGACGTTTGAATTGGACGGTGGCAGATGGCTATCATGTCACCGGCGTCTACCTGGACGATGTACCGGTGGCGATTGCCGACGGCGCGACCAGCTATACCTTCAGCCATACCAAGGCTGTGGCAGGAACGACGTATCATTTTAAAGTTGTTTGCGAGCTGATTGCCTATTACCATGTAAGAACTTCGGGTACGGGGATTTCGTCCATCACCACGTCGGCGGATCCGCTCTATGGGGAGGACTACAAGGTTACCTGGACGGTGGCGGACGGCTATCGGATCAAGGAAGTTACCCTGAACGGCGCGCCGGTTGCCGTGACTGGAAACGCATTTACCTTCACGAAGGAGAATACGGCGGCGGACGGCACCTACAACCTGGACGTTGTTTGTGAGCGGATATCTTCCTACACGGTTACCACCGGTAAGAGCGGCATGGGTACGGTATCCCCCTCCAAGACGCTGAATCAGGGCGATGCGAATTATGAGGTTACCTGGACGCCGGATCCCGGATATCGCGTGAAATCGGTTACGGTTAATGGCGCGGCTTATACGGGAGACAGCTATATCTTCAAATATGAGGACGGGAGCGATGCGACCGTCAGGGTTGAGTTTGAAGCGATCCAATACTACACGGTTACGACATCGAAGCAGAACGTGCAGGATATTACGCCGGCCTTTGGCAAATATCCGGTGGATGAGGATTGCACTGTTACCTGGACGCCGATGGCGGGCTATCACCTCACGGCGGTCAAGGTCGACGGCGCAGAGCAGAGCTTCACGGCGGATCAGACCAGCTATACCTTCGATCACAGCACGGTTGCAGCGGATCATGCGTATCTGTTTGAGGTGATTTATGAGCGCGATCCGGAAGAAGTACCGCCGGAAAATCCGACATATACGGTTACAACGGTTGCCGTGGGCAATGGTACGATTTCCAACTCCAAGACGCTGACAGCGGCGGATGAAACCTATCCCGTTACCTGGAGCGCGGCGGAGGGCTGGCAGATCAAATCGGTTACCGTGGACGGCGCGGCTTACACGGAAAGCGACTATACCTTTGCCTATAATGATCATAAGGATGTGACGGTTAAGGTCGAGTTTGAGGAGATCCAGCATTACTACGTTACGATTTCCGCGCAGAATGTTCATACCATCCGTCAGGTCAAGGCATCCGGGGAGTATGCGATGACAGAGGATAGTACGGTGGTATGGACGCCAATGGACGGTTACCATCTTAAGGCAATCAAAGTCGACGGTGTAGAGCAGAGTTTCACGGCGGATCAGACCAGCTATACCTTTGATCACAGCGCGGTTTTGGCGGAGCATGAATACCGGTTTGAAGTGATTTATGAGCGCGATGCCAGCGGCGGAACGCCGGAAGATCCGGAACAAAATTACCGGGTAGAGACCGCAGGCCACTTCACGAAGACATTGACAAGCAGTGCGGATGTGAAGGTGGGCGAGGACTTTACGGTTACGTGGACGGTTCTGGAAGGTTACATGTTCCAGGGCGTTAAAGTGGACGGTGTGGAAGTGACGGCGTCCGACGACGGAAGCGGAAATTACAGTTATGTGATCTCCGGCGGAGATAAAACAGGAGGACAGACGGTTCAGGTTGAGGTGGCCTGCGAGAAGGATACCACCGGAGGCGATACGCCGGGGACGCCGATTGTCTATTCGGTCAGCACCAATAAAACCGGAGAGGGAAATATTTCTGCATCGAAGACGCTGACGGCGGCGGGCGAGACATACGATGTCGTCTGGAGCGCGGCGGAGGGTTGGCATATCGATAGCGTCACCATCGACGGCGTCGAGCAGCAGCCAGGTGCAGACGGAACTTATCCGGAAACATATACCTTCCGGTACGACGATGGCAAGGATGTAGAGATAAAGGTTGTCTTCGAAAAAGATCCGGAATATACGGTTCTGACAACTCTGGTCGGCAGCGGTACGGTTTCACCTGCGAAGACGCTGACGAAGGCTGGCGAGAGTTATGAAGTAAGCTGGAGTGCGATGGGCGGCTGGCATGTCAAGAATGTTACGATCGACGGCATCGGCCTGACCGACGCAGAGCTTGCATCCGGCAGCTACACGTTCCTCTACGACACGATGACCGACGATGTAACGGTTCGCGTTGTCTGCGAAAGAGACGAGGCGGTGACGCCTCCAACGCCGGAGCCTGTTTATACCATCACCACTGAATCCACCGGCAGCGGTTCTGTGTCCCGCGGAGCAACTTTGGCGCAGGGTGACGAGGACTATACCATTGTGTGGAATGCGGCGGAGGGATGGCATGTGAAGTCTGTCACCGTCGACGGTACGACGTATTCGGGAGAAAACTATGTCTTCTCCTACAGTATGAAGAAGGATGTCGTCCTCACGGTGGAGTTTGAACAGGACGCCGAATATACGATCAATACGCAGATCAGCGCTGGCGGTGCGATCAGTGCGCCCGCCACATTGAAGAAAGGTTCCGCTCCGTACACAGCTGCCTGGTCGGTAGAAAACGGCTATCGCATGACCAGCGTTACAGTCAATGGCGCTGCTTTGAGGGGCTATACGGATAACGGCGATGGAACCTATCAGTATACGTTTGATTATGATACGATGAGCGGAGATGTTCTGCTTCGCGTAACCTGTGAGGAAATCAATCCGCCGGAGCCTCCGGCAGGCTATACGGTGAGCACGCAGATTCTGCCGGGCAACGGTGTGATTACCGACAGTGGACGCGTGGACGAGGGAGATCGCTATCCGGTAACCTGGACGGCGCCCTTTGGATATCAGGTATCCAAGGTGGAAGTCACAGTAGATGGCGTGACCACTGATGTGACCGCGACGGTGAATGGCAGCTACACCTTTGAAAGGGTAAGCTCCAATTGCGCGATCACGGTTACCTGTGAGAAGGTGTCTACAGGTGGTGAAGAAGAACCGGAGGGCACCTATTACAATGTGGTTGCCGGCATCACCGGCGGCAGCATTGACGGTGGAAAGGTTTCCCAGCGAGTAAGAGAGGGCAACGCCTGCTCTGTCAGCTGGACGCCGGAGGAGGGCTTCTATATCTCGGAAGTCATCGTAGACGGCGAGAGCAAACCGATCTGTTCCAGTTGGACGTTCACGAATATTACGGAAAACCACAGTGTTCAGGTGATCTGCTTAAAGAGCGAGGCAAATGACACCTATTACGTAAATGTAGACGCCCTGGGCGCGTCTACCAATGGTACTCTTGAGATTCCGGTTGGTACGGACCATACGGTAACCTGGACGGCAAACCCTGGTTATCACGTGGTTTTGGTCACGGTTAATGGAAGCAATGTGGAAATCGGTGAAAATCTGAAGAGCGGCAGCTATGAGATTACCGGAGCGGCGAAAGCGGAAGAGTATGATGTGGTCATTCGCTGCGAAAAGGATGATCCGCCGGTTGTGGAGGAAGTCTATTACGACATCAATGTAACGGTTGAGGGTGGAACGTACAGTGGGGAAACCCATATCAAAGAGGGTGGATCCACAACGATTGCCTGGGAGCCGAACTTTGGTTATGTGATCAAGTCCATTACCATTGACGATTCCCCCAGGGCTCTAACCCTTTCCGAATGGACCGTGGAAAATATCGACAGAGATCACAGCATCCGTATTGTATTCGACGAGGCAGGCGCGGAAGTGCCGCCTGCGGACGCAGAGTATCTCATTACCACCTCTATCAGCGACGGAGGCACCATTACGCCTCCGATTACGGTGAAAACGACGGAGGAGAAGCAGAAACAGGTCATTACATGGGATGCGCCGGAGGGCTTCCGGGTTGCCAGCGTCAAGATCGACGGCATAGAAAGAAGCGAACTGGCGGCGCAGAAAACGATTACCTTTACCAATATTTCCGGCAATCACAGCGTGGCTGTTACCTGTGAACCGATCGTGAAGCATACGATTACGGCGGTGAACGGAAATGGCACGATTACCGCTTCCCCTGCGGAAGTAGAAAATGGCGGCAGCAGTACAGTGACCTGGAGTGGAAATCCGGGCTTTATCCTGGATTCTGTGACTGTGGATGGAAGAAAAGTATCGGTCGGTGCAGAGAACAGCTATACCTTTGAGAATGTGACCAAGGATCACACAATTGTGGTAGTCTATAAGCCGGATACGGCGGCCCATCCGGATAGCTTCTTTGTTGAAACTTCGATTGATCACGGTACGATTACACCGTCGATCACGGTTACGACAGCGGCGGAAAAGGCAAAACAGACGATACAGTGGCAGGTAGCGGATGGTTACCGTGTGAAACGAGTGACGGTGGATGGCAGGGCAATTTCCAATCCTGTGGGTAACGGTGAGTTCGTGTTTACGAACATTGCGGAAAACCACAAGCTGAGCGTGGAGAGCGAGAAGCTGCCTTCGTACACTATCACAACGGGAGCTGCCAATGTGCTGTCTATCACGCCGACAAAGCAGAATGTAGAAGAGCACAGTGACGTGCGGATCGACTGGATGCCGATTTCGGGCTTTGTTTTGAAGTCTGTGACGGTGGATGGCGATCCGGTGGATATTGGAGAGGCGACTTCCTATACTTTCCACGGGGTGGCCAGTGACCACAGCATTTTTGTGGAATACGTAAAGGAGGATACCTCTGGAGAAGAACCGCCTGCGCCTGCGGAAAAGGTGAAAATCACAGTGTCCGTCACCAACGGTACGTATACCGGCGGCGGAACCATGAACGTTGGTACAAGAAGCAATACGGTTACATGGACGCCGAAGAATGGCTACGAAGTCGTCAAGGTTTCTGTGGACAGCGTAGAAATGCCTGCTGAAGCAGTGGATAAGAACGGCGGCAGCTTTACCTTTACGGATATCACGGAAGACCACAGCGTTTCCGTGGAATGCCGTCGCATTGGCGATCAACCCGGCGAGATCGATCCGCCGGAGGAGCAGAAGGTTTACTTGGAGACCACGATTGTCGGCGGTACGTTCCAGCCGGATAATTCGGAAAACGGCGGCGTTGTGGAGCTCAATAAGGGAGCGGATTACACGATCAGCTGGACGCCGGACGAAGGGCTTGCGGTCCAAAGCGTTATCGTGGACGGCGAAGACCGGCCGGATCTCATTGCAGGCGGGAAATTGATTCTTACAGGCGTTACGGTTGACCATACGCTGCGGGTTGTCTGTGGGGATCCGCAGGATGTGCCGGAAGAAAAGGATGGTCCGTTCCATATTTACACGGATGTTAAGAACGGCAGCATCAGTAAGCCATTTGTTACAGATGAAGAGCACAATTCCTATACGGTGCGGTGGACGCCCAATGAGAAGTACAAAGTGGTTGCCGTTACCGTGGATGGAAATGCAAACGCACAGGCGTTGGCGGACGGTTATATTACCTTTAACCCGATTACGGAGGATCACACCGTTTATGTGTACTGTCAGCTGGATGAGGAGCATGCGCCGAAGGACAATCAGTATACGGTGGATGTAAGCGTCCAGAATGGTACTTACGGAAAGAGCGCGGATGTCGTAGACAAGGGCGGCACGGTGAAGATCATATGGAAGCCTTACGACGGGTATGAGATGACCAGCATCACCATCGACGGCGTCACTTACAAAAATGTGCCCAACGGTGGTCCGGACGGAGAGTATACTTTTAATAACATCCAGAAGAACCATACGGTAGAGATTGTCTGCGAGCCTTATGTGGAGAAGGTGCCGCAGTACTACAAACTGAACGTTAAGACGAGCGGCGGCGACGGTGCGGTGATTACCAACTCGAAGCCGGCGGTACTGGATGGTACCGAAGAGACCGTTACCTGGAAGGCAAAGTCTGGATGGCGGATTGACAAGGTAAGCCGCAACGGCGTTCCTTTGAGTGATGAAGAGGTCAGCAAGGGTGCGTTCACCTTCACAGTTAACTCGGATAACGAATTTATCGTGTATGTGAGCCAGCAGGGAGCGACGGATAGCGCGTTCGTACTTGTCAGCACGGCTATCGACGGCGGCTGGATCAGCAACGGCAGTACGGTGGAAAAAGGCGATGATTTCGAGGTCCATTGGAG
This sequence comes from Hominifimenecus sp. rT4P-3, assembly GCF_051055405.1. GTDB lineage: Bacteria > Bacillota > Clostridia > Lachnospirales > Lachnospiraceae > Pseudolachnospira. Next base: position 188,544 of record NZ_CP167068.1, read on the forward strand.
ACCGGCGGATGGCTACATCATCAAGAGCGTTACCGTGACTGACGCGAACGGCGCGGTAATCGAAAAGTTGGAAGGCGATTCCTTGCGCTCCCCGGACAATTGGAGCTATATGCTGACCAACCTTCAGAGCAACACTCACGTTAGTGTCCACTGTGAGAGACAGCCGGCAGGCGAAACTCCGATTGTTTACTCTTATCAGGTAGATACGGTCATTGAAAACGGTACGATTACCGGGGCGGGAACCGTTACCGTCGGTGCCAACCGTGAGGTTACGTGGAAGCCTGCCGATGGCTGCGAGGTAACGCGCGCTTACCTGTATTCCTTTAATGCGGACGGCACAAGGAACGAGCCGGTGGACATCGCGAATCCGGGCAACAGCTATAAACTGGAGAACATCCAAAACAATTATCTGGTCGAGGTGGTCTGCAAGCCGGTGGAAACCGGAGATGCTTACTCCTATGATGTGGAGACCAAGATCAGTAATGGTACGATTAATGGGCCGTTCATTGGTATGAAGAAGAACGATGTTGTTACCGTCCAGTGGACAGCGGCGGATGGATACCAGGTTGAGCGGGTGATCATCGATGGCGTGGAAAAGAGCGGCCTGAGAGGGAAGACCGAAGTAGAGATCGCCATTGAGGCGGATGATCATACGGTTGAAGTAATTTGTTCCCAGAAGAATCCGGTTACTCCGCCTTCTTCCGGAACGGAGAACTATATGGTTAAAACCTTCCTGTACGGCGGCAGAGGTGAAATTACGCCTTGGACTGGCTCAGAGAAGGGCGGAGACGTCCCGATTCAGTGGAAGGTCAGCGTGGATAACCATTACAAGGTTTCCAAAGTCTATGTAGACGGCCTGCTGACCCCGGTTAGCGAAGATAATGTTTATACCTTCGAGGGAATCTTGGATAACCATACGTTGGAGGTTTATCTGGAAGAAAACCTGGTGGAGGTTTCTATCAGTTATGAAGGCGAAGGTACGGTTAGTCCTTCCAGGACGATGTTCTGGGGCGAAAGCTACGGTGTTGTGAAAGGAATTCCTGCTCCTGGCTACCGCCTGGAAAGCGTAATTGTCAACGGTGTAGCGCTGGCCGAAGGCGAGACGGTTGATGAACTTTTGCCGAGGGCCGAATCAGGCGGAGGCATCATGCGGAGAGCGGTGCGGAAGATGGCCGCCCGGCTGGCAGAGCAGGATGCGGAAGAGTATCCGTATCAGAACCAATTTTACTTTGATACAGTGAAGCAGACGCAGACCATACACTATGTATTTGTGCCGGAAAGCGGCGCTCCGGTATACGCGCCTTACGGTGTCAGCGTCAATCTGATCGGCGGAAGCGGACTTCCGGATGCCAGCAAGAAGGTTGCAGTCGGCGCGGATACAAGCATCGGCTGGACCGTGGATGCGGAATATTATGTGGAACGCATTACCGCGGTCAGAAATGGATTGGAGACAGAAGTTGACGCGCTTGGCGACATCAATCTGAGTGCGGCTGGAAACAGCGCGGAGTTGACCAACGTGCAGACGGATACGGTCATCAACGTTTATCTGAAGCGTGGTACCATGCCTTCGAAGGAAGATATCAACGATTTCTCGTTGAGCATCGATATTGTCGGCCCTGGAAGCAATGACCCGAACAACTGGGTTGAGGGCGAGGGCGTCGGCATGCCGGCTGGAACTGCGACGGCCAAGTGGCATATTGCACCGGGTCATCGCGTGACCATGGTTACGGTGGATGGCGTGATCCGCGAAGATCTTTTGAATAAGGATCAGGTTCCGATTCTGATGAAAAAGGAAGATGTTGTCCGTGATCATCATGTGATTGTGTACCTGGACGGCGAGATCTTGCCGGGCCTTGAAAAGAAGGCGGGCGAGAGCCCTGCTACGGTTGACGATGTAATTCCTTATACCATTACCGTCTGGAATGAGACGGATGAGGCAATTTGGAAGAACGTTACGCTGACGGATAAGATTTCCGAAGGCCTTGATATGGATGTCTCCACGCTGAAGCTTTACCGCGTCGACAGCGATGGAAACAAGACGGAAGTGACAGGAGCGAAAACTGCCTATGACACGGCTACCCGCACCGTGACTTCTCAGGTCGGCGACATTGGAAAAGGCGTCAAGTATGAGCTGTCCTTTAGCGCAAGAGTGACGGAAGCCGCTGTTTTAAATGACATCGACATCGGAAACTCTGTGAAAGCGACAGGCAGTGTGAGCGGAGATCCCAGCCAGATCGTAGAGAAGGAAACAAACCTGGTTTACCCTGGCGGCGTGGAGTCTGTCATTCCGAAGACGCCAAAGCCAAACATCGTTAAGACAGTGGAAAGCAGCGATCCGTCCAGCAGCAATACCCACGTTGGCGATATCCTTACCTACACTATCGACGTTTGGAACGGGGAATCCGGTTCTGTCTGGAAAAATGTACAGGTGAGAGATACGATTCCGGAAGGCCTGGAGCTCTTTGCTAATCCTATTGAGGTGTTTGAGGTGGCCGGCGACAGCCGCATCCCGATGCAGGATCGGGCAAAGGTGGAGTATGATGAAGCCAATCGTATCCTTTCTGCAAGCCTCGGAGATCTGCTTTACGGCAGACATTATCTGCTTGTCTTCAAAGTGCGGGTGATGCCGGAGGCAGTTGGAGAGGATATTGGGAATGTCGGTCAGGTGGCCGGAAATGCGCCGGATAATACTCTGGCACAGGCAGAAACCGATCCGATTTATCCGAAGGAGTTGGATAAGCCTGAAAAAGACGGCGTTCAGCCTTCCGGGCCGAAGCCGGTGATTACAAAGACGGCAACCAACTTGACGCAAAGCGAGGGGCAAAGCCAAATTGGCGACATCATTGAGTATGCGATCACCGTGAAGAACGATCAGTTCGGTTCTACCTGGAAAAATGTGGTTGTCCGCGATCGTATTCCGGAAGGACAGCAGATAGCAGCGGAGAACATCATTCTGAGAACGGCGGACGGCGATACGGTGCTTGACCCGGCGGTTTATAACGAAGAGAGCCGCTTGATCTCCATCTATTTGGGAGACATTGGGTATGAGCAGAGTTACCAGATTGTCTTCACGGCTGAGATTACCGGCAGCATGAAGGATTATGATATCGGCAACATCGCATGGGCAAATGGCAAGAATCCTCTGGAACCGGGAGGAGAAGATCCAATTCCGGGTACGGATGATGAGACCAAACCTGGTGATCCGTACTTTAATCCGGACGACGATTGGGTAGACGAGGGCGGTACTGTGACCGACAAGGTTTATCCGAGTCCGGAGGATCATCTGCAGCATGCTGGGCCGTATGTGGCGAAAAAGAGTCATAATACCACGCATCCGAATGGTGAGACTCAGTTCGGAGACATTGTGGAGTATGAGATTGAGGTAGGCAATACGGCGGACAATTCCAAGTGGGATCAGGTGTGCATTGTAGACACGCTGCCAAAGGAATTGAAACCAGATTTGAGCCAAATCCTTCTCATTCATCCGGATGGGACGGTAGAAAAGCAGCGCGGACTGGCGGCTTACGATGAAACGGCGGGAACCATTACCGTTCGTCTTCCGGACAGCCTTCGCGATGGGGAAAACTATTGGCTGCGCTATCGTGCAAGGGTTGCGGAGGTTGACGGTGAAAAGCCGGCGGAAATCGTCAATAAGGTTGCTGTAACCGGTGTAGACTATGACGGCAAGATGCTTCAGGTGGATACACGAAGCGCGATCTCGTATCCGAAGCCTGTCCCGGCGGATCCGGAAAATCCCAGCGATATCGGGAACCAGGAACCGGGCTCTGGTGTCGGCGTAAAAACCGGTGACGATAGGAATCTTACAAAGTATGTGTTCTTGATAGTCACATCCGCTACGCTGTGCGGCGGCATTGCCGTCTATGGCAAAAAGAAAGAAAAGAAGAATAAGAAATCTTAACGGCATAAGCCGAATGAGATGAAAAAGCAGAGGCTGCTTCGTGAGAAGCAGTCTCCGCTTTTGTATTGATGGGGATTTATTATCAAAAACCTCAGAGGGGAAACGCTATCTTTTACGTGGGGCGTCTGTTTTGGTAGAAAATTCGTAGACGGCCACGCCGTATGGGGCAAGAGGATGATCGATGGAATACTCCTGACCGTCGCATTCGGATAAAACAGCGTGCTGAACCGGTTTCTTTTTTCCACGGCCATAAAGGCCAGTTGTCTGATCAAGCAGCAGCGTATAGGTGCCGGGGCAGGGGACACCGACCCGGTAATCCGTCCGCTCTACCGGTGTAAAGCTGCAGATAAACAGCAAATGTTTTTTTCCGGTGGGGCTATAGCGGACAAAACTGAATATGCTTCGCTCCGCATCGTTACAGTTGATCCATTGGAAGCCGTCCCACTCCTGATCCTTCCGATAGAGAGCTGGGTGCGTGCGATACAGATGTAAAAGGCCTCGGAAAAAGCGCTGTAAATTTTGATGTTTGGGATCTTCCAACAAAAACCAGTCCAATTCGCGTTCTTCGCTCCACTCTCTTCGTTGGCCAAATTCCTGACCCATAAACAGCAGCTTTTTACCGGGGTGTCCGATCAAAAACGTGTAGCCGGCTTTTAGGTTCGCAAACTTGTCCGCGTCCTCTCCCGGCATCTTTTCTAACATGGAGCGTTTTAAGTGTACGACCTCGTCGTGGGAGAGCACCAGGATAAAATTTTCGCTGTGGGCATAGGTCATGCCGAAGGTCATCTGATGGTGATGGTATTTGCGAAATAGGGGGTCTTCTTTCATATAGGAAAGAAAATCGTGCATCCATCCCATATTCCATTTAAAAGTAAAGCCAAGGCCGCCTGTTTCCGGCGCGGCAGTGACGCCAGGCCAAGCGGTACTTTCTTCCGCAATCGTAATGGCGCCAGGCGCCCGGAGACGGACGATGCTGTTTAAGTGGCGGAAAAATTCGATGGCTTCCAGATTTTTATTTTCCCCATACTGATTGGGAACCCACTGGCCGTCCTGCTTCCCGTAATCCAAATAGAGCATGGAAGCTACAGCGTCTACGCGAAGCCCGTCCACATGGTATTTTTCCAGCCAGTATAGAGCGTTGGCGATAAGAAAATTGGAGACCTCGGTGCATTCATAGTTAAAGATCTTTGTTCCCCAGTCCGGGTGTTCCCCTTTTTTCGGGTCGGCATACTCGTAGAGCGGCTGGCCATCAAAATTAGACAGTCCGTGAGCATCCTTTGGAAAATGAGCGGGTACCCAGTCCAAGATCACGCCAATATTTTGTTGATGCAGATAATCCACAAAATACATAAAGTCTTTGGGAGCCCCATAGCGAGAGGTGGGAGCATAATATCCGGTTACCTGATATCCCCAGGAACCGTCGAAGGGGTACTCCGCGATTCCAATCAGTTCTACATGGGTGTAGCCCATTTCTTTTACGTAAACGGAAAGGCTTTCCGCCAACTCCCGGTAGGAAAGAAAGTTTCCATCCGAGGGATTTCTCCGCCATGATCCGAGCTGGACTTCATAGATGGCATAAGGTTCGACAATGGGCTTTTTTTTCGAACGCTTGTCCATCCACTTTTGATCCTGCCACAGATAACCGGACAGATCGCAGATGCGGGAGGCTGTTTTGGGACGGAGTTCCGAGGCAAAGGCATAGGGGTCTGCTTTTGCAAAATGCTCTCCGCTTTGACTGGTTATGTAGAATTTGTACAGGTCGCCTTCTTTCGCATTGGATACAAAGGTCTCCCAGATGCCGGAATCTGCCAACTGCTTCATCGGCGCTTTTTTCGGATCCCAATCATTGAAATCTCCGATGACGGACACAGATACTGCGTGAGGCGCCCAAACAGCAAAAGAAATGCCGTGCCGATTCCTGGACACGGCGGGATGTGCTCCCAGCTTCTCGTAGATCTCGTAGTGGGTTCCCTTTCCAAATAGGTAACGGTCGGTCTCAGTGATGGATTGATACGCCATCCCTTCTCCTCCTTACTTCCCATGAAACTTAACGTGCAGGTAAACTGCTATATTTATGATAACAAATTGGTTTCCCAGGGTCAAGGAGAATCAAGAGCCGGATTCCATGCTTCGAACCCGGTTTAAAAGAAAACGGTAGCGGAGCTGGGCTGCCTCAATTTCATGAATGGTGCAGTCCACAAGGATGGGATCTACAACCTGATCCAGATGATTCATCGCCCGTTCCAGTTCATTTTGTGTTTGACGAAGTTCGGAGAGCAATTGCCGCCGCTCCGACTGATTTTCTATCATGCCGCGGCTCCTTTCTGGAAAATGTAGGGTATTTGACTATTTAAGTATAGTCCAAGCTGTGGGAAAGTATTCCAGGGAGGGGGAAGATTTTTATAGGATGAGGAAAAGGAAAAAACTGAAAAACAAAGATAGTTTGACTATTTACCCTCGTTTTTTATAATTTCACGCATAATTTTTACGCCTTTTGTAGTCAAATCTTTCTCGTTCATACCCTTGGCTTCTAAAATTCGTTCAATCGCCTGTGCAGGGTCAAGAGAATGATATGGATAGTACAGATTGCGAAGTTCTTTCGGCTTAATAAATTTATATATTTGCTTACTCGTTTTTTGATATGTGTAAGACCAATAACGATAAATATACCCAATCCAATATAGTTCTGCTTCGGAATATTTTTCTTTACCATAAGAACTTTCGCCAAACTCGTTTTCTATCTCACTAAAAATCTGGTTAACATCGCAGGCTTCGAATAAAAATCCGCCAAGATCCATACGCTGTGCCACCCCAGAATTCATAAATCTTCTCATAAATATTGGCGAACTACAATTTGTTTCTAATGTTGAGGCCGAAAAAACCTCAGCCTGCATTTTACATAATTTCAAACCAATTTCATCAATTTTTCTCATTTTAAAATATCCTCTATATATTCGCCCTGACCTCTGTACTGTTTACGGGCAACTTTTACTTTATCATTTCCTATGCGTGATTCTTCTAACTTATATGAGAGATAATAATTCTTTTCATCAGGTGCTAAATAGCAATGGCGTAATATTTGTAACTGACTCAATGCCTTATCGGCAACAAATACATATTGATTACCAAGATTAGTTGCATAAAGGCAATGCTGACATTGAACATCTGTAATTTCACCATCAATAAAACTGTCGATTATTTCAAACATTCTGTTATCGGCAATCGGAGCAATAATATAATCGACACCTTCGAGCTTTGCCAGTAAATTCTGTATAATAGGATGGTCTGCATACTCTGTTAATTTATTTCGGAAATAAGCAATAAGCAACATCCAATCCCTATCAACATTTAACTGTGTGTAACTTAAGTCTGTTTTATCAAACTCTAAAATATAAAGAGAGGATTCCGGATAGTTGGCAACAAACATAGCAGATTGTTCCAAACTCTCTCCACAATAGAAACCTCTCCCAAAATCGTTGGTGTTTTTTGATTTTTCTATTGAAATTTCCCCATCAATATATGTTTTAGCGCCGTGAAAGAGTATGGTGGAATTGCTGCCGCAATCCTCCTTAAATAAGTGCTCTTTTATTTTGTTAAGCCGGATACCTTTGCCAAAAGCAAAGTTGTAAAAAGCCTTCAAATTAGATGAAGAAACCTGTTCCTCATTTTTTCTCCACCTAGAAATTGTTGTTGCTGTAACGCCAATACTATCTGCAAGTTCTTTTGCAGTTATGTCTAATAATTCCATTACAATTTCAATATCTGTACATAATGCGAAATCATTCATAAAAAACTCTCCTTTTGTAGCTTTCAAACTTATTATAATAAATGTTGAAAAGAAGTTCAAGTCATTTTGTAAAACTTATTTTCAACATTTATAAATATAAAGTTTTGTAATGTTTTAAGCAGGTCTTAGGATGAGTCCCTGCTCGCTAAGACAATACAGAACAAGGCAACGCCAAAAAGAAGGCACAACCAACGGATTTTATGAGGTAGAATTAGGAAGAAAAGTTTTTCAAAACCGAGGACTTTGTTACAAGTCCGTTACATCTCACCTTTATAATTCACCTATACATAGGGAATTTTCTGTGGGATGACTGTAAAAATCCTAGAGGGATGAGGAAAGACGGGGGATGAATCAGACACGATGAAGACCATTTTTACTGCCAATTGTAAACAAGCGCTCCGCGCCCCAGGCTTTGTCCTGGGCGTTCTGGCTGTCCCATTGTTTCTCTTTCTTTCCCAGCTGGACACTCTGGTGAAGACATTCCAGTCAACGGATCCTCAGGCTTACGGAAATTTTTTGACCTTCGTCGAAAAGGGCTTACAGGGCAACACCATGTCTTTTCTGATGCCGATTCTCTGCGCCCTGCCCTTCTCCGCCAGTTTTTCGGAGGATATCCGGTGCGGCGTGATCAAATCTATCCTGCCCCGGACCACAAGGCGGGCGTACCTCTGGGGGAAGATTGGAGCCTGCGCTCTTTCCGGGGGCCTGGTACTTGCGATGGGAATCCTGCTTTCTTCCGGCCTGGCCTGGATGATTCTGGCTCCCTTGGAAGAAACGGCGAAGGAAGTCCGCTTACAGCCTCAGGTCCTGGAACTGTTGCAAAAGACGCTGCTTTTTTTCTGCTCCGGCGCTTTCTGGGCCGTCTTTGGCGCCTTTGCGGCTACCCTTACCGGCAGCCGATATGTGGCGTACACAGCGCCGTTTATCTTTTACTATCTTCTGATTATCCTGTATGAACGTTACTTCCCTTATGTGGTACTGTTCTATCCGCCATCCTGGCTGAACCCGGAAACCGGGTGGTTTGCGGGGGATTTTGGCGTAGTGCTTTGGGTTGGCGAACTGACGGCGATTGTTATGGCCGGTTTTGTGTTGGCCGCAGAAAGGAGGCTGGAACGTGTTTAAGCGATGGGGAAAACGTTTTCGTCAAATCGGTGCGGTAGCCGCCTACAATTTCCGCCAGTGGCATAAAAACCCACGGATTATCATTACTTTTTTGTTGGCGTTTATCCTTTGCTTTCTCTTGTCGGATAAGGCGGTAAACTTTGCCAAGGAACACGATACGGTGATGCAGGTGGTAGAACCTTTTATCTGGACCTTTGGGGACAGCAATTCCATCTTGCTTTCTTCCTTGCTGCTTTTACTTCTTTTTGCGGATATGCCTTTTTTGTCAGCCGGAACCCCTTTTTATCTGATGCGGATCGACCGTAAGACCTGGGTGATGGGTCAGGCTTTTTATATCGTGCTTGCCACGGGAATCTATCTGGCCTTTATTCTGGCAGCCACCAGCCTGGTCTGTATGACCAATGCGTTTTCTGCCAATATGTGGAGCAAGACCGCCGCGATTCTCGGCTATTCCGGGGAAGGAGAAGCTATTGCTTTGCCGGCGCTGGTGAAAACTTTGGAGATGAGCAAGCCCTATTCCTGCATGGCAACGATCTTTTTGCTGATGCTTTTGTATACGTTGGTGATGGTGTTTTTGATGTTGTTTTTTCATATATGGAAAGGCCAGGCCGCGGGCGTCATCGCTGTCTTTGCCTTCAGCGTGACCGGTTTTCTTTTAAACCCGGAAAACCTGAAAAATCTTTTCCGGCTGCCGGATGAACTGGCCTATAAGGCCAGGGTTTGGGTGGGGTGGCTGTCGCCGCTGAATCAGGCCACCTACCATATGCACAACTTTGGTTATGACCGGCTGCCGCGGCTCTGGCAGACCTACCTGATTTTTGGCGGGCTGCTGGTTTTCTTGATGATATTGAGCCTTTGGGCGATTCGGCGCTATAGCTTCCACTTTCGGGGAACGGAAAATTAGGGGGGAGTATTTTGAGAACAGTTATTCAGATCGAAAATCTTTCCAAATCCTTTGGGGAGGATTTGGTTTTGAAAAAAATAAATCGAGAATTTGAAGAGGGAAAAATCCATGGAATCGTCGGCAACAACGGTTCCGGAAAAACCGTGATGATGAAATGTATCTGCGGTTTCCTGAAGCCTTCGGAGGGAAGAGTCTTTGTGAATTTTCAACAGGTGGGAAAAGATGTGGATTTTCCGAAGGACGTTGGCATCATCATCGAGACGCCGGGTTTTTTGCCCAATTTGAGCGGACAGAAAAATCTGGAACTGCTGGCGTCTCTCCAAAAAAAGATTCACCGGGGGGTGATTCGTGATACAATCCGCCGGGTGGGGCTGGATCCGGACAGCAAAAAGCCAGTAAGCAAGTATTCTTTGGGAATGCGGCAGCGGCTGGGCATTGCCCAGGCGATCATGGAGGACCCTTCCATCTTGATTTTGGATGAACCTTTTAACGGTTTGGATAAGAATGGCGTCGCCCAGATGCGGGAGCTGATCAAAGGGCTCCGGGGACAGGGGAAAACGATTCTCCTGGCGAGCCATAACCAGATGGATATCGATGAGCTCTGCGATACAGTCTGCGAGATGGACGCCGGCGTGATGCGGATGGTACGGTAAGGAGAGCCAATGGAGATATTGCGAGCGGAAAAAATTACACAATGGTTTCCTCCCAACCGGCGGATTTTGGAAGCGGTGGACTTGTCTGTCGAAGAGGGGGAGATGGTCAGTATATTGGCGGAGCCGGGCAGTGGAAAGACGCTTCTATTGGAAATTTTGTCCGGATTTCGGGCACCCAGCGAGGGGACGGTTTATCTGCTGGAAAAGAAAAGAACCGGAGAGACGGCCGGGGCGGCGGAAGCGTTCCGGCGGAAATACTTGGGAATACTGCCGCGGGATCCGGGATTTCTTCCCTTGCTGACGCTGGAAGAAAACGTGGCGCTTCCCCTTTTGCTGGGAGGGATGAGCGGAAAGAAGGCTAGGCGGCTGGCAAAAGAGTGGCTAAATGCTTTGGGAATCGGAGCCATGCGCGAGCGGCTTTCCGGGCAATTAAGCGCTTATGAGAAATGTCTGGGAAATGTGGTAAGGGGGACCCTTTCGGAGCCTAAGCTGGTGTTTGCGGATGATTTTACCGCGGACTTGACCGAGGCGGAGGAAGAACGACTCTTTGAGGCGTTTTTGGAGATTCTCCGCCGGGGAAGCATGACTTTGATTCAGACTACCAGCAGCCCGCGGACAGCGGCGCGGGGAAGCCGGGTTCTGATGCTGAAGGATGGAAAGATATACCAGGATTGTGAAATAGGGGGAGAATCAGAATGAAGCGAATTGGAAAGTATCTGCTGACCGCAGCCCTTTGTATGGGAATGATGGCCGTAACTTTGCCGGTAAGAGCGGCTTCTGTACCCGCGGACAGTGGGAGTACGGAGACAGGGGCCGCGGAGGGGGCGGAGCCGGGAAGCGGTTCGGAAGGGGAATTCGGAGAGCAGCTGACCTTTTCCATTGATGATAAACACCGGTATGAGGGGATGGAGAGCAGTTATCAGGCAGGATATCTGCCGACCGTGGAAAATGGAACGGCAGTCGTGATTTTGCCGCTGGCGGCGGACGGAGAGGTAAAAGGAAATTCTTTGATGGTGACGCCGGATCTTGGGAGCATGGAAAAAAGCCCCTTTGTTTACCGGAATTATCAAAGAACGGTGACCGAGTCTGCCCAGGCGGATTTGGATACCGGGGAAGTTCACTCTTTGTATCTGGTTCGTCTGGATTTGGAGCTGACGCCGGAGCGGTACAATGGCGTTTATCCTCTTACATTAAATATTTCCGCAAAGGATGCCCATGGCCAGACGGTCAGCCAAAGCTTTTCCACCTATGTGACCATCACCGATGGGAAGAGCACACAGGAGCCGGCGACGGAGCCTCCCCAGGTGGATGAACCGAAACCAGAGTCTCAGCCGGTGGTGTATGTGGAAAAGTATACGGTGACTCCCGGCGTGGTGGAGGCCGGGACAGAGTTTGAGATTCGGGCGTCTATCAAAAACACAAATAAGAAGCAAAAGCTGCAGAACCTGGTTTTAACCGCAACCACGGATGCGGAAGGGCTGACTCTCCTGGATGACAGCAACATCACTTTCTGGGAAAAACTCGGAAAAGAAGAATCCCGCGAACTGGTCCTGCGGTATCGCTCCGCCTCTTCCATGGCGGTAGGAAAGTATCATGTGCAGCTTTCGATTTCCTATGACAACAAAGATGCCGTCACCTTATCGTCCAGCGGAACCATGGATGTTTTTGTGACGCAGCCCATGCGTGTGGAGGGAACGGTTCCCACCATTGCCTCGTCCGTGAATGCCGGCGATACAATCACTTTGAGTTTCCAGGCAGCGAACCTGGGAAAGAGCGCCGCTTATAACGTGCGTTTCGAGCTGGATGCAGCGGGGCTGATGCCCACGGGCAGCGCTTTTATCGGAAATCTGGAAAGCGGGTCGGCGGGAGAAGCGCAGATGAAGGTCTTTGTGGGCGCGAAAAATATGAACCGAGATCAGGAAGAGGAACAATACGGACAGACAGGCGGAACGATCACCCTAATTTATGAGGATGAAAATGGAACGGAATATACGGAAGAGTCTTACTTTAATACGGAGATTAAAGAGCTGATCATTTCTGCTGGTGCGGAGGTTCCCAAGGAAGACGATACGAAGCAGGGGGCTTGGTGGATTTCTATTACAGCAGGAGCGGTGGTGTTGGCAGTTCTCGCCGGCGTTTTCGTGTGGAAAAAGAAAAAAGCGGACAGAGAAGAATAGGGGCGGCGTATGGATGGAAAAGAAAGAATGCGGCTGGCCTGGAAAACATTGCCTGGATGGGGAACGGTTTTTTCCGTGCTGGGGGTAGCCCTTTCCGCGATCTGCCTGACGATCGGCGGGCGTATCTATATGGAAGTCCAGACGGAGAAATCACGGCCGTGCGAGATAAAAGGAAGTATGGCAATGGACGGGGATACCATCGGGAAAATCCGGCAGATGGAAGCGGTTTTGGCGATCAGCGGAGTGGAAGATGCGTCGGGAACTATTTTATATGGGGATTATCAAGCGTCCGTCCATGTGATCGGCGTGGATGCGGGCTATCTAAAGGGAGAATGGCTCTTAGGGGGAGCGTACCCGGATGAAACGGCGATGCCCTATGTGGCGCTGAATGAAGCGGCGGTAAAGGGATTTCAGGATGCGAAAAAGGCAGGAATTCCGGAGGAAAAGCAGCCGGATTGGCTGTCGGAATCCTTTTATCTGGACGGCATTTCCTCGGAGCTTCGAATCTGCGGAATTTTAAAGGATGGAGAGGAAGAAGCCAGGGCTTACGTAAGCCAAGGACAGTGGGCCGGTCTTTCCCTGGGAGCCGGAGAAGGGGGAGCCCGCTCCTTTTGGGTGCGGCTGCAAAAGGAAGGTGTAAAGGAGCAGGCTGTCCGGGATTTAGCGGCTCTCGGTTTTCAGGTTACGGACCAGGGGGAATCTCAGGCGGCGGACTGGGAGATCCGAGAGGAACGGCAGTTTCTGTATCTAGGGGCGGGAACTTTTGGCCTGGCCTGGTCGCTGCTGCTTTTTGGGTATCAGAGGCGGCTTTGCTTGGCGCTGCTTGCTTATGAGGAAAAAATGTTTCTCTGGATGGGGTACCGGCTGAACCGTAAGGTAGCCTTTTGGCAGTGGGCCATGGTGATTCTGGCGGGCGGCGCCTTGGGCGTGTGCGCTGGGTGGCTGCTGGGGATATAAGAGTTTGAGAGATATGCGGCGGAGAAAAATACTCTGCCGCTTTTTTATTCTATTGGTGTAAAAACTACTTGACATTTTTTGATTTCAAGGTTATGATAAATAATCATAACCTTACATCTTTAGTTTCTATATATCATCTTTTTCTCTATTTATTCTGAATAAGTTTCCTTAGAAAATCAAAAAGAAAAGTCTCTGTATTGGCAGAGGGGTATTTTGCACTTTATGAAAAGGAGGGATTTGCCATTGGATGAATGAAAGGTGCTTTTGTATCTTGCTTTTTTCCGCGTTGGCAGCTCTTTGGGATTGCTGTCTGGGACGGATTCCGAACCCGCTGTTAGGCGTATTCTGGCTGCTAGGTTTTTTCTTTGAGCCAAGTTTCTCTTATTTCTTTCGGGGGATTCCCCTGATCTTATTTCTTTATCCGATGATTGGTCTTCACATGATGGGAGCCGGGGACGGCAAGCTTTTTGGCGTGCTTGGCTGTTATCTGGGATATCCGGATATCTTTTTTGTCTTTTTTCTTTCCTGCCTGTTTGGCGTGGTAGGCGCGACAATCAGGCAGGGTCATAAGGGATTTTGGAAATCCCGTTTCTCTTGTTTTTTCCAATATATTTATGAAATGATGATGCGAAAGGAGGTGCTACCATATCCGGGCGGGAAGAGTCCACAGGCGAGACTGCCCATGGGGCTTCCCATCTTGGGCGGGGTGATTACCGTTTTATTCTTTGTTTCATAGGAAGTGTCTTTGGACTTTTCTATAGAGTAAAAATGTTTCGCTTAATTAGGAAATTTTTATTCCTGCCGGATGAGTCAGGTGAGAAAGAGAAAGTTAGTTTTTTATGATGAAGACCGGGAATATGCGGCGCGGTTTGCAGATTATGGCAACCATCGAGAAGGGGCATCTTTTGAGGTGATTCCTTTTACGGAGCATGGGGAGCTGATACGCTTCCTGATGGAGGAACCGGTGGACCTGGCATTGATTCCGCCGAAGATTTTGGATGAGGAACTGCAAGCGCGGGTAAAGAGCATACTGTTGTTGACTGAGCAAAAAGAGGGGTCTGCAGGAAATCATACCGCCATCTATAAATATCAGTCCTGCGGGCAGATTATGCGGGAAGTGGAGCGATTGGAAGGAAGGAGAGAGACGGCGCCGGCGGGAGAGGCATTGCGAGCGACGGGAATCGGGGTATATTCCCCGGTGCACCGTTGCTATAAAACCACTTTTTCCCTTATTTTAGGCCAGCTTTTGGCGGAAAAGGGCGCGGCTGCCTATCTAAACTTGGAAGAGTACTCTGGTTTTCCTGCCTTGCTGGGAAAGACATATGAGGAGGATTTGTCGGATTTCCTGTATTTCCGGCGCGTGGGTCAGGAAGAGGGCGGAGTTTTGGGAAGGATGGAATATCTGGGAAAGCTTGCTTACCTTCCGCCAGTCTCCTGTCCGGCAGATATTCGGGGGGCTTCTGCCGAAGAAGTGACCCAGCTGATTCGAGAGGTCGGAGCAGGGACCTATGACTATCTGGTCATTGATTTTGGCGAGTCTCTTATCGATCCGGTACCGGCCCTGGAACTTTGTACGACGATCTATATGCCGGTGTGTGAGGACCGTGCTTCCGGCGCGAAAGCGGATGCTTTTGAAAATTATTTAAAGCAGATCGGTAAGGGTGAGTTGATTCGTCGGATTCGCCGAATTGTTCTTCCTTACTATTCCTGGCTGGCCGGAGGGTGCGGCGACTATCGGGGACTGCGGTGGAGCGCTTTTGGAAAATACGTGAAGACAATACTAAGTAGGGAGGAAATGGAATGGAAATCGAGCGAGAGCTGCAGGAAGCTGTGATGGAGGCGTTAGATCTTTCAGAGGAAATCAGCGACGAGGAACTTTTGGAGCGGATCGACCGGGTTTTGGTGCGGCAGAGCAAGCAGCGATTTCTTTCCGTGGGGCAGCGGGCGGCATGCCGAAAACAGATTTTTGATTCTTTCCGACGGTTGGATATTTTGCAGGAGCTGGTGGAGGATGATTCCATTACAGAAATCATGGTAAACGGCACGCAGGCTGTATTTCTGGAACGGAGTGGAACCATCTGCTGTTGGAACCGGCGGTTTTCGTCCTCAAAAAAGTTAGAGGATGTCATTCAGCAAATCGTAGCTAGGGTGAACCGGGTCGTCAATACTTCCAGCCCTATTGTGGATGCTCGTTTGGAAGATGGCTCCCGTGTACATGCTGTTTTGCCGCCAGTGGCTCCGGACGGCCCAATTCTTACTATCCGAAAATTTCCCAAGGAACCGATTACCATGGAACAGCTGCTTGCCTGGGGGAGTTTAAGTGAGGCGGCGGCACGCTTTTTGCAGAACCTGGTGGAGGCAAAATACAATCTTTTCGTCAGCGGAGGCACTGGTTCCGGAAAGACCACGTTTCTCAACGCCCTATCCCAGTTTATTCCAAAGACGGAACGGGTGATCACCATTGAGGATTCCGCGGAACTGCAGCTTCATGGGATTGCCAATCTAGTTCGCCTGGAGGCAAGATGCGCCAATTTGGAAGGAGAAAATGAGGTTTCAATTCGGGATTTAATTCGGGCGAGTCTGCGGATGCGCCCGGACCGGATTATCGTAGGAGAGGTGAGAGGGCCGGAGGCTTTGGATATGTTGCAGGCCATGAATACTGGTCACGACGGCTCTCTTTCGACCGGCCATGGCAATAGCCCGCGGGACATGATCTCTCGCTTGGAGACCATGATTTTGATGGGAGGAGAACTCCCCCTTTCTGCGGTACGAGGACAGATTGCCTCGGCCTTAGATATCATGGTCCATCTGGGACGGATGCGGGATGGGAGCAGAAAGGTTTTGGAGATTGTGGAGGTGATGGAAGGTGAAGGCGGGAATGTTTCCTGGAATCCGCTGTTTTCCTATAGCCGGGAAAAAGGGCGGTTGGAGGACGTCGGGAAGATCAGAAATAAACAAAAACTGGAAGCCGCCGGATTATCAGAGTTATAGGTTGACCATTCCGGAATTTCTCCTCTTGGCAGGGGAAGGATTGGCTGCTGCCGCTGGAATTGCTTGGCTCTTTTACCGAAGTCTAATTGCTTTTTTCTTATTTACCCCGCTTGCGATAGGAACCGTGCGGATGGGAAAAAACAAGAAAAAACGAGCACGACAGGAACGGTTGGCTCACCAGTTTCAAGACAGCCTGATTGCGCTGGCCTCGGCTTTATCTGCGGGATTTTCCGTAGAAAATGCGGTGGAGGAGGCGCGGAAGGAGATGATTTCCGTATATGGGGAAGAGGGGATGATTGTGCAGGAACTGGGGATGATTGTACGAAAGATTCGAATGAACAGTACGGTGGAGCAGGCTTTTGCGGAACTGGCAGGACGCAGCGGGCTCGCGGACATCCGTCAGTTGGCGGATGTGTTTTCCATCGCCAAACGGAGCGGAGGCGATCTGGTGCAGATTTTGACAAGAACAGCGGAAACCTTACGGAGAAAGGTCCAGATGAAAGAGGAAATCCGAACGCTGATGGCAGGAAAGCGGCTGGAACAGAAGGTGATGTGCGCGATGCCGGCAGCCATGTTATTTTATATTCGTGTCAGCAGTCCTGGTTTTACCGATCCTCTCTATGAGGGCGTGTTTGGGAGAAGCGTAATGAGCGGCTGTCTCATGGTGTATGGCCTGGCTGTGTTCTGGGGGGAGCGGATTATCCGCCGGACGCTGGAGGTGGGGATGTGAAAGGCGAGATAGGAACGAAGATAACGGACATCTATTACCGATGGAAAGATAGACGAGGAAAGCCGGCGATATCAGAGGCCAAAAAGGCCAGGATTCGCGCCGTATACCCGGAAAAACTTCCAGAACAGGCTGCAAGAGAATTGGATGCAAGGCGTCTCATGGCAGGATCCCTTTGCTTTTTATTGGCTGGCGTGCTGTCTTTGCTTTGCGGTATTTTCTCGGAACCTCAGGTGGAAACCTGTTTGGCGCGTCCGGAGGGGGAGATAAGCCAGGACGTCGTCGATCTGGAACTTACAGGAAGCGGCGGTTCCTTTCCGGTACAGGTGAAAGTGACGGGGCGCCGTTATAGCGACGCGGAGCTGGAACAATTGTTTCAAACAGCGGAGGAGGAAGCTAGGAAACAGGTTTTGGGAGAAAATTCCTCTTTGGACGCCGTGTGGGGAAAGCTGAACTTTCGGACAGAGAGTTCGATAGAGGGCATGCGGGTCAGTTGGAGCCCCCAGGAAACCTGCCTGGTGGACACGAACGGGGAGATTACCACGGAAGTGGTATTTGGAGAGGGGAAAGCTACCAAATTGGATCTCACGCTCCGGTATGAAGCGGAAAACAGGGCTCCCGTCAAACGTGTGATAGAGGTTCCGATTGTATTGGTAGAACCGTCAAAAACGCCGGAAGAAGCATTCCAGGAGCGAGTGGAGGCATCCCTCCGGCAAGCGGACCGGGAAGGACGGGAGACGGATATTTTGAACCTGCCGGAAGAGATCAACGGAGAGCCGGTTACTTTTTACCGAGCGGAAACTGGCGGGAAGCCAGGGACAGTTCTGATCTTGGGAATCCTAGCGGGAATCGCTGTGCTGTATTGGGAGGAACAGAAATTAAAGGAGGCATATGTTCGCCGAAACCGTGAATTGGCGTTGGACTATGGAGAGTTGGTAGGAAAATTAAATGTGCTGATCGGGGCGGGACTTCCCGTCCGGCGTACCTGGGAACGGATTGTGAAGGAAGCGGAGCAAAAAGCGGGAAAGAAGCATTATCTCTATGAGGAGATGGCATTGACGCTTCATGCTATGGAACAGGGGATTAGTGAAGATCAGGCATACCGGGAGTTTGGCAAACGGTGTGGGCTGCCTCCCTATCTTCGTTTGGGAAGCTTGCTGGAAGCCAATGGAACAAAGGGAACAAAAGGATTGACCGGACTTTTGGAAAAGGAGGCTGCCGACGCTTTTTTAGAACGGCTGCAATTGGCCAGAAAGCAAGGGGAAGAGGTAAACGCAAAGCTATTGCTGCCGATGTTGCTTTTGTTTGCGTTGGTGTTAATCCTGCTGATGGTTCCAGCATTTCTCGCCTTTTAAGCACATACCCCGATCGAGAAGCGATCGGGGGGCCCGTCCGGCAGTGACATCAGAGATTTGCCTCTGGCAAATCTACAAATCATACCCCGATCGAGAAGCGATCGGGGGGCTCGTCCGGCAGGACATCAGAGATTTGCCTCTGGCAAATCTACTAATCATAGGCCTGTCCGGCAGCGACAAATCTAAAAGATATAATATGAGGAGGAAAACAAATGGAGTACACGGTAAGAGATTTTTTACAGGATGAGGAAGGCGTTGGCGTTGTGGAGATTTTGTTGATTTTAGTGGTATTGATCGCCCTGGTTTTAATTTTTAAAACAGAAATAACCGACCTAGTCGACAGTATTTTTAGCAATATCTCACGAAAGTCCCAGAAAATCTATCGTTAGGAGCAAACGATGAAACGAAGTGGTCAAATCACAGTTTTTCTTTGTTTGATCCTGATAGTAATCCTTTCACTTTTTTGTGCCTGTCTGGAATCTGCCCGTGGGGCAGGTTTACAGTACCGGCTTCGCCTTATAGCAGATTCTTCCCTGCAATCGGTGTTTGCCGGATATGATCGAATTCTTTGGGAGAAATATCAGCTTCTTTTTTGCCCGGCTGGCGACCGGGCCGGAAGCAGGATTCGGGAAGAAATGCTGCGGTTTGCCCAAAACGCCGTCGAAGATCCAGCCGGTCCTTCCGGACTGGACTGGACGGCGCCGGAGGTAAAGGATATTCAAATTTCAGATTTGATCTTTGCCACAGATCAAAATGGAGCGGTATTTGAAAAGGCAGTGCTGGATTATATGAAGGCGGGAGCGGTTCCTATTTTGTATGGGGAATTACAGAAAATTCTGGGAGATGGAGACGAGTTTGTGAGTACGGCTGTCCGCGAGAGCGAGATAAAAGGCAAATTTTCCTTTGAAGAGGTGGAACAGAAGTATGACACCTGGAAAAAGGAGGTAAATAAGCAAATAAAAGAAGTTGGCCAGCCAGAGACAAACGGAGAAACGGCGATTCCCCAGGAAAATGTGGTTGACGCGGTAAAACAGTTGATTTCTTCCGGAGTTTTGCCCCTTGTTGTGGAAAACCCAGAGCAAATTTCAAAGGAAACAGTGGAATGGTCCCTTCGGCCTTCTCAGTTAGAGGGAAAAGCGGAGGGAAGAAGTCGCCGTGATGATTCGGATGGGGGCCGGGCATCTAATTTAACAGATATCCTTCTATTTGACGAATATTTGCTGCGTTTTTTTGATTGCTATACGTCGAGGCAGGAAAAGGAGGATTTTACCTGTCAGTTGGAGTATGTCATTGCAGGGCGGGAGAGCGACTGGGAAAATCTAAGTGAGGTGATTGACCGGCTGCTATGGATTCGTGAAGCCTTAAATTTGAGCTATCTAATTTCCGATCCTGCCAGCCGGGAAGCCGCTGCCGCCGCTGCCACGGCTTTGGCCGGGTGGACAGGAATTCCTTTTTTGATAACGGGGCTTCGCGGCCTGATTCTTGCAGCCTGGGCGTATGGGGAAGCGTTGGCTGATCTACAGACATTGCTTGCTGGAGGAAACGTCCCTTTGCGAAAGGATAAGACGAGCTGGCGGACCAGCTTACATGGGTTGGTGCAGTGGGAGGAACATGGCGGGAGACAGGAAGAAGAAAAAGGGGAAGGGCTTTCCTATGAAGACTATCTGCGGCTTCTTCTCTTTTCGATCAGGCAGGAAGAAAAATGTTATCGTGCTATGGATGTTATCCAGTTTTCAATGGAAAATCTTTCTCCGGGCTTTCGGTTGGACTGCTGCGCCATTTCCTGCAAAGCATCCCTTTTATCAGAAACAGGCTATCGTTTCTGGACATTTCCTGTCTTTGCATCCATGGGCCACTGGGGTGGTTTTTATGCGTTAGAAGCAGAGACGGAATTTCATTATTGAGGAAAGGAGGCGCCTTCTGATGTCTTCCCTACAGGACAAGACTTTTTCAGTTAAAAGAAAGGAGCAGAAGAGAAAACTCACAATAAATTCCCCAAGACCACAAAATAAAATTGCATGTGTCTTTGCAGGGAAGATATCAGAGGGCGTCTTATCCGCCAGTCTAACCATAGAAGCAGCCCTTGTCATCACCATGTTTCTACTGGTGGCAACTTGTTTTTTGGGGATATATCCGGCAATACAGATTGGATTGGAAATTCAAGCTGCGGTAGAAACCGTGGGGGAAGAAATGGCAGTGGCTATTGGCGTGGCCCGGTCGGTTACGGGGTCTGAGATCGATACCGAATCCTTAGCGATGGGACCGGTGGGGGAATGGATGATAGAGGATTTGACACTGGCTGGGTTACAAGAGCGTGTGATCAATGAGGTTGGTCGGGAGCGATTGGAGAATTCCTGTGTATGTGAAGGGGCGGGAGGCTTGTCGTTTTTGGGAAGCTCTTGGACGAAAGAGGGAGATCAGATTAAAATTCGGGTTTCTTACCGGGTTCGTCTTCCTTTTTCTTTTGGCGGGCTGGCGGAGTTTTTTGTCATCCAAAGAAGCTGCCGACGCGCATGGACGGGAACCCTTGCGGAAACATCTGGGGGAGGGAAAGAAGATGCTTTGGCCTATGTGACGGAAAACGGTTCGGTATACCATTGTTCCATGGACTGCACCTATTTGAATCTTTCGATTTCGGAACTCTCTTTTGATACCATAGGAGGCAGAAGGAATCAGGGAGGCGGAAAATATAAGCCTTGTGAACGCTGTGCGAAATATTCAGGTAGTCCAGTGATCGTCTGGATTACCCGTGAGGGAAATCGGTATCACACGGACCGGGCATGCGGAGGCTTAAAGAGAAGCGTGCGGACTATTTCAAAAACGGAGGCGGAAGTTCCTCCGTGCAGTCGGTGCTGCGCGGAAGAAGGAGAAAAAAGACGAGGAGCGTTCCCTTGATAAAGGGGTACATGCCCTTGCCAATGGAAGGTAAGAGGAGAGATATCGATGAAACAATGGATTGCCTGGGGGATTTTGAGCATATTTGCCTGGAAAGATTTTCGGGCAAAGGAGCTGCCATTTCCTTGGTTGCTGGCGGCTTTTCTTTTGGGGGCGGTAAATTTTTTCTTTAGTGATGACGGAACTTTTCTTTCTGCGATCCAGTGTCTTTTGACCGGATGCTTGGTTCTTTTGCTTAGCCGGGCCAGCAGGGAGGCGATTGGGAGCGGCGACGGCTGGGTTTTGATGGATATCGGATGGTTCCTTGGTGGTGCAGAAACCTTTGCGCTTTTTCTTTGCGGATTGTTTCTGGCGTCGGTGTGGTCGGCTGTTTGGTTGTTATCTGGGAAAGGCGGGCGAAAGAAAAGTTTTGCTTTTGTCCCGTTTCTTTGGATAGCAGAAACGGGATTACTGTTAGGAGGCGGTTGTTTGTGAATCAGCGGGGTTTTCTAAAGCGGGTGTTTGTTCAAAATCGACAGGGAAGTGTGACAGTAGAAGCTGCTTTTGTCATGCCGCTGGTATTAGGCGTAATCTTTTTTGTGATAACATTTAGCTTATGGCTGCGGGATCAGACCATGGCAGCAGCGTTTACCCTGGAAAGTGTTCAATGGACCAGAAGAGAGGAGCCAAGCACTGTATCCAGCTGGTTAAACCAGGAAATGGAGCAGTTGATTTGGGCTGTGCCGGAAGATACTTGTCTTAAGAAGGAAGCGGATCTTACCTGGGCGTCGACAAAAGGAGAGCAAACGATCTTTGGGAGTTCAAAGATTGGGGCATTTCAGGTGGAGGCACAGCGCAGAGAGTTGTATCCGGTCCAGCTTTTGCGGATGAGCCGTAGGCTTATGGAATGGAGGTGAGAGGGGTGGAAGTTCGTTATCGAAGGGAACTGAATGAAACTTTTTTGATCCTAGAGGGGGAAAAAGAACCGGATGCCTATGCCGTTAGAGTGATGGAAGAAAATTCAGTGCCGGGGCTGCTTTCCTGCCGAATTCACTGGTCGGAAGGCAAACCAGAATACTACTTTTCAATATCTGGGCATCGGTCTTTACAAAAAAGCTGGGAAAAGAAACAGGTAAGTTTAGAAGAAATCCGGGAGCTGCTGTTTGGGATCTATCGGGCATTGGAGCACCTGGAGGAATATCTGATTGATGTCAATCATGTCCTTTTGGAGCCGGAGTTCCTTTATATACCGGAAGCAGGACTTTCACAGGTTTGCTTATGTTGCCATCCCGGATGGAAAGACGATTTTTTTAGTAGATTACGCCAACTCATCCAATATTTCCTGAACAAAATTGATCCCATGGAAGAAAAAAGCGCCCAGGCTGCCTACGAGCTGTTTCAGATCAGTCGGAAGGAATTTTTTGGTTTTGAAGATTTGTTTCCTGTCCTTGATCAAGAAGAGGAGGAGGAACCTACTCCGGAGTCGGCAGACCTTTGGATACCAGAGGAAGAGGCAGAACCGGTCGTACCTTCCCCGCCAAAGAAAAGGAAGACGCCGATGGTGGGATCGTTTGTTATGGTGGCTGGTATGTGCGCGATTGGATTACTTTACGGTTTAGGCCTTTGGGAACTTCCAGACAGCGCGGCATCCTGGGGACTGTTGCTGCTGGCGGCTGCGTTAGTTTTTTTCATAGGACTTATTTTGCGGGAATGGGAAATGCGGAAGGCTGCAAAAGAGACAAGGGAAACGCCACGGGATGAATTTCCAGAAACTGGGGAGGCTGTGACGGAATTTTTACAGGGACCCTTTTCGGAAAAACCAAGGGAACGGCTCTTGATTAGCCAGAATTCCTTGAAACACGATACCATCCATATTGTCCGAATGCCATTTGTGATTGGAAAAATGGAGGGAGCTTGCGATTATCAATTGAAACGGTCTGTGATTAGCCGAATTCATGCAAGACTGGAACAGCAGGAAGGGAGCGTGTATCTGATCGATTGTAATTCTACCAACGGCACTTTTCTAAATGGGGTGCGTTTGGAGCCAAACCGGCGATATCCTGTGCGGGAAGGCGATGAAATTGTATTGGCGGATCTAAAATATCTATTCCAATAGGGGGCGGACGCCAAATGGTCTCTGTGTGAAAGCGTGCCGGAATATTTTGGATTCTGAACTCCAATAAGAGCGTTCGGCAGCAGCTTCTTTTCTGTTGACAATCGAGAACGGGGATGGTACCTTTAATTAACGAGGACACATATGTGTAGGCTATTGTTAACGGAAGGTAGGATAACCGCAGATATAGACAGATTGGGAAGTGGAGATAGGATGGATATTCGATATGATTGGCACAGGCGTCCGGTTGTTACGATTTTTTTGATTGGACTCAACGCGATTTTCTTTTTCGGGCCGGATTTATTTGGGATTCCGACGGATTTGCGAAGCATTTTGAACGGGGGAGGCATTACGTTATCGGGAATAGAAGAAGGCGAATTTTACCGAGCATTGACGGCCGCCTTTTTGCATTTTGATATCCATCATTTGATGGGGAATCTATTGATTTTGGCTGTACTAGGCTATCGTCTGGAGGATATATTGGGACATCTTTCCTATCTGATCCTTTATTTGATCAGTGCGGTGGGGGCCAATGTGGTCTCTGTTTTGGTGTACTTTCATACAAACAATTATGGCGTCATTTCCGCGGGAGCATCCGGAGCGATCTTCGGAGTTTGCGGGGGAATGTTTGCGGTAGCTCTTCTAGGAAGGACTGCGGAAGGAATCTCTGTACAACAGATTTTTCTTTTGATTATTTTGACGTTGGCCTCTGGATATTTATCCATGGAGGTAAACAATATTGCGCATTTGTCAGGACTTATCTTTGGTATTTTCCTGGGATTTCTCTTTTATCTGATTCGCCGTCATTCGAAAAACAATTCTTACAATTCGTGGCAATAGGCATCTTTTGGTTGTCAAACAGAAACATTGGGTGTATGATAGGGAAGGAAAAAAGAAAGGAGAAGACATGGAATTATTTATTGATACAGCGAATATTGATGAAATTAAAAAGGCAAATGATATGGGCGTAATCAGCGGCGTGACGACAAATCCGTCCCTGATTGCAAAAGAAGGACGTGATTTTAAACAGGTGATCGCTGAGATCGCTTCGATTGTCGACGGACCAATCAGCGGGGAAGTGAAAGCAACCACCGTAGATGCGGAAGGGATGATTCGGGAAGGGCGTGAAATCGCGTCCATTCATGAAAATATGGTAGTAAAAATTCCGATGACAGTGGAAGGTTTAAAAGCTTGCAAGGTATTGTCGGTAGAGGGGATAAAAACCAATGTGACGCTGGTATTTTCTGCAAACCAGGCGCTGTTGGCAGCAAGAGCTGGAGCGACGTATGTTTCTCCTTTTTTGGGCCGTCTGGACGATATCTCTGTGCCGGGGATCGATTTGATCCGTACCATTGCGGAGATGTTTGCCGTTCAGGCAATTGAGACGAAGATTATCGCCGCCAGCATCCGGAATCCGATTCATGTGACAGATAGTGCGCTCGCCGGGGCGGATATCGCAACGGTTCCTTATAAAGTAATTGAACAGATGACAAGGCACCCTCTGACGGATCAGGGGATCGCAAAGTTTCAGGCTGATTACAAAGCCGTCTTTGGCGAGTAAAAAAAGTAAAAGGGGATTTTTAGAAATGAAAAAAGTTGGAATGTTAGTATTGGCGTTGCTTGCATGCAGCATGATGATGGTTGCTTGCTCTTCGGATAAGGAGACCACAGCGGCAGAAACCACAGCGGCTGAGACGACCGCAGCAGAGACCACGGCGGCTGAAACCACAGCAGCAGAGACCACAGCGGCTGAGACGACCGCAGCGGAGACCACAGCGGCTGAGGCCGGTGCTTCCACGGAAGCAGGCGACGGCGCTCAGTATCTGGCGTGGACCAAGGCTGAGTGGGGCAAAGCTTCCGATGAAGAGAAGACGGCCGCTGCTAATGCTGTTTTGATGGACATCGGCGAGGCGATTATGCCGAACTTCTCTGAAATGATGGAAGAGGCAAAAACGGATGCAGGAGTGAAAGCTCAGCTTGATGGGCAGGTAGAAACTCTGGTTGGCCAGATTGATACCTTCTTTACGTCTGTGGACGATACTACAACGTTGCAGGCATTAGTGGATGCTTCCAAGCAGGTAGTAAACAGTTCTTCCACTACAGCGGCTCAATAAAATATAACACGTAATACCAGAAAGGAACCGTAACAGGATCCCTGTCTTTGTGGAGAGACCACAAGGGCAGGGATTTTTTCTTTTTAGAAAGAATAACAAAGCAAGAGAGACGCTTGTTTATCTATAAGTAAATACTTACAGATACTGTCACATCATTCATTCTGTTAATGGGATACAATGTGTGATAATATGAAAATACCAAAAAACATTTCCGGAAATGTAAGTAAAATATTATTTAAAAAACCCATGGGACAGATGAAGGAAGAGCTCTATGGAGGAAAAAATGGAGACAAAACAGGAAAGAGTATTGATAGTAGGGGCGCATGCGCTGGATTTCCTTTGGAGGTGCGGAGGCACGATTGCTCAGTATGCAAAAAATGGAAGCGAAGTAAAGATCATTGATCTGACCTACGGTGATCGGGGAGAGTCCAACGACGTATGGAAGCAGAATCCTGGAATCACCCATGACGAGGTACGTCAGATTCGCCGCAAGGAGGCGGAAACCACAGCCGGGATGCTGGGCGCCTCCATTGAATTTATGGAGTGGGAAGATCATCTGTTGGAAATGAATCGGGAACGCACCTTAGAGCTTTCCCGAAAAATGATGGAGTTTCAGCCGACCATCTTATTGACTCATTTTACGGCGGACCCGCTCAATTATGACCACCCGGTAACAGCCAATGCGGTTCTGTCGGCGCTGCGCTGTGCACAGGTTTCCGGTACCTTCCCGGATCTTACTCCCTGCGGCTGGGTCAAGGTGTTTATGTTTGAACCGGCGCAGCCAGAATTTGTTGGCTTTAATCCCAATGCTTATGTGGACATTACGGATGTGGTGGAAGATAAGATTGCGGCAATGCAGTCTACCCGCGCGCAGGAATATCTGATTTCTACCTACACGGCAAGGGCCGGTTATCGTGGCTATCTGGCCAAGAGAATTTCCCATGATAAAAAGGTAAAGGCAGCGGAGGCCTTTGTCCGTTTTAATCCTTGGGTAGGGAAACTTTTCTGTTAACAACAGAGAAAGGAGAGAAGGCGTGGATCGGAGAGAGAAATGGTTTCACAAGGGAAATTATATTTCCAGCGGACTCGTGGTTCTCTTGGGATTGTTTTTGGCAATTTATGCGGGGACTCATTACGATTACATGGACAAATATTCTCTGGGGCCTGGTTTCTATCCCATATGGATCGGCGTGCTGCTCGTGGTGGTAGGGCTCATTATGATCCTTCAGACGAAAAAGGGCCGCTTTCAGGAGAAGCAAAAGAAGGTTCCTGAGATTGCCAGTGTAAAGAGGTTGCTTACCTTTGGCGTTCTGGCCATTATGGTGCTGGTGCTGGCGACCGAATTAGGGATGGTGATCACCATGGTTCTGTTCCTGTTTTTTATGAACCTGTTGATTGAAAAACATTCGCCGCTCTATTCTCTGGTTGTGGGGATATTGACTTCCGCCGCTATTTATGTGGTATTTCATATGATTTTTTCCATCAACTTCCCAAAGGGAATATTGGGATTTTAAGTAGGGAAGGAGAAATATGGATATTTTTGCAAATCTTTGGGAGGGCTTTGGCAGCATCTTTCAAGTCAGTACGTTACTTTGTCTTTTTGCCGGGACCTTTTTGGGAACCATCGTAGGTGCACTACCCGGTATGGGAGCTAGTACCGGATGTTCGATTATGCTGCCCTTGACCTTTGGCATGAGCCCGTTAAATGCGTTGGTGCTTTTGATGGGAGTTTACTATGGAACTCAATACGGAGGAAGCGTTACGGCAATTTTGCTGAATATTCCGGGCACCTCCTCGGCGGCGATTACCGCCCTTGATGGAAATGCTCTGATGCGAAAGGGAAAGGGTGCAAAGGCTCTGGGTACCGCTCAATTTTCCTCCTTTATCGGCGGAATGATCAGCACGGTATTGTTAACCGTCTGCGGAGTAGCGCTGGCCAGACTGGCGTTAAAATTCAGCGCGCCGGAGTATTTTGCGCTGACCTTGATGGGATTAACTCTGGTATCGGGACTGACAGGAGATTTTCCGGCTAAAGGCTATGCGATGATGCTTTTTGGCATGGCGCTTGGATGCGTCGGAATCGACACGGTTTCCGGAATCGAGAGATTTTCTTTCGGAAACCTTTACATCGTAGACGGATTTAAGACCGTTCCAATTTTGGTAGGACTTCTTGGTTTCAGCGAATTGCTGGGAACCATTGAAAAAGGAAACGCTGAAAAGCAGGAAAATGGTCTGTCCGCCAAGGTGAGGAGCCGTGAAATGATTCCGAAAAAGAAGGACTGGACGTCGATTCTTCCGGCCAGCCTCAGAGGCACAGTCATTGGTTTTATTGTGGGAGCTCTGCCTGGCGCAGGCGCTACGATTGCCTCGGTTCTGGCCTATGGCTATCAGAAAAAACGGACAAAAAGTGAAGATTTCGGCGAGGGAGCCATCGACGGAGTTGCCGTGGCGGAATCCAGTAATAATGCGTCCACAGGCGGAGCTATGGTGCCGATGCTGGCTCTTGGCATTCCCGGTTCGCCGACCACGGCCATTTTAATGACTGCGTTGATTATGTTTGGGATGAAAACCGGCCCTCAGCTTTTCACCAGCAATGGAAATACGATCTGGGCAGTGATTGCCAGCATGTATGTGGGAAATGTCTTTTTGTTGGTCATTAATATTGCGATGATTCCTCTGCTGATTGGTATTCTGCGCAAAGCGGAAAAGATTCTGACGCCATTGGTCGCGACCCTTTGTATCGTTGGTGTGTATTCCCTATATGGGCGTTTGTTTGATGTCGGTGTTATGTTGTTTTTTTCCGTCATCGGTTATTTCTTAAAAAAATTCCGGTTCCCGATTTTGCCGCTGATTTTAGGCGTGATTTTGGGCCCGACGGCAGAAGCGGCTTTCCGTCAGGCGATGGTATTATCCGGAGGAAGTGCTGCGATTTTCTTTACCAGACCGATTGCCTGCGTAATGATGATTGTATGCGCCCTTAGTTTCTTCTATCCAGTGATCAAGCAACAACTTACGAAAAGGAGTAAAGTATGAAAAAGTGTATTGCATTCGCGCTCAGTATTCTCACTCTTATTGGTATGACCGCTTGCAGCAGCCAGGAAGCGCCGAAAGACACGACGGGGAGCGCCGAGACTGCCGGTGCCGCGACGCAGGCGGAAGCGGTTTCCACTTCAGAGGCAGCGTCTTCCGGAAGCTATACGCCTCAGAAAAATATTACGATTTTCGCTCCGTATTCGGCAGGCGGCGGCGTAGATAGCTGGGGCCGCAATGTCAGCGGCATGCTTTCATCCACTGGCCTGTCGGACAGCAACTGGGTCTATGAAAATGTAAACGGAGGCACCGGTCAGGTTGGATTGGGAACAGTGGTCTCCCAGTATACGGGAAATGATGCGGTTCTGATTCCCACGGCGACCAATTATCTGATTACCCCTTATATTCAGGGAAAAGAATACAGCTACAAAGATCTAACGATGGTGGCGCAGCTAGTGGTAGATTATCGGGTATTTGTGACGTCTTCTCAGTCTGGATATAAGACCATGGAAGATCTGGTGAAGGCCGGACAGGAAAAAGAACTGGTAGGAGCGCTTTCCGGTGTGGGCGGAATCGGTCATATCGCCTTAGAAATGCTAAAAAGCGCCAGCAGTATCCAGCTTCGCGCCGTTCCCTTTGACGGCAGTGAAGATGTCGTAGCTCTTTTGGGAAATCAGGTGGATGTAGGCTGTCTTTCCCTTAGCGAAGCGCTGCCTTATGTAGAAAGCGGTGATATGGTGATTTTAGCCGTTACCGCTCCGGAACGCTTGGAGGCGATTGCAGATATCCCGACTTGCAAAGAATTGGGTTATGATATTGAGTTGAAGACAGGACGTGGTTTTGCCATGCCGGGCGATGTCAGCGCGGAGGCAAGAGATTATTGGGCGGAGAAATTAAAAGCCCTGTTGGAGACAGATGAATTTAAGGCTTATCTGGAAACCTCACAAAATACAGTAGCCTATTTGGCTGGCGACGAATATGTGGCGGATTTGGAAAAAGATTATGATACCATGAAGGAGATCATGGTCCAGCTGGGGTTGGCAGAATAAGCGTATCAAAGAGGACAGGTAAAATGAATAGGAAACAAAATGAGATCGCATTTCTGGGATTTGGCGAGGCTGGCTTCCATATTGCCAGAGGGCTGATGGAGGATGGGCTTACCAATATAACGGCTTACGACGTTATGCAGGACGATCCGGTAAGGGGCGGCCTGATTCGCCAGCGAGCCGAGTCCATCGGGCTAACGCTTTCTGCTACGATGGAAGAAGCCTGCTGTACTTCCCGCTTTATTTTTTCCCTGACCACAGCGAAGGTAGCTGTGGCAGTAGCAGAGCAGGTCATGCCGATGCTGGAAGCCGGCCAGGTTTATGTGGACTTGAATTCGGTAGCGCCTAGCGTCTTGGAGGCCATTGATCAGATCCCCAGAAAGAAAGGCGTGTTGCTTTGCGATGGCGCTGTGTTGGGAAATGTGCAAAAAAACGGACATCGTGTCAGCGTTTATCTATGTGGAGATGGAGCGGAGCAATTTTACCAGGCGTTTCTTCCGTATCACATGCAGTTAAAGGTGCTGGATAAGCCGGTCGGGGCCGCCTCTGGAATTAAAATGTTGAAGAGCGTATATTCCAAAGGACTTCAGCAACTGGTAATGGAATTTCTTCTGGCCTCAGAAAGTTATGGCGTGCTAGAGGAAATGGTCACCAGTATCCACAATCCGATGGCGGGAAAGACCTTAGAAGAATACGCCAATGAGGCCATGCCCCGGATGATCGTCCACGCCGCACGGCGAGCGGAAGAAGTAAGAAATGCTGCGGAAACGGTTCTTGGCTTACATTTGGATGCCGGTATGACTTTGGCTGCTCAGAAAAAGTTTGAAAAAGTTGCAGCGCTGCATCTTCTAGAGAAATATCCGGATATCGGAACCATGAACTATAAAGAAGTGACAAAGCTGGTGTTGGAGGAGAGGAACGCTCATTGATTTTTTGCTGCCGGGCTCCTATAATGAATTTAGTGGAAGCACAACGCCTGCCTTTTAGGATTTGTGCTTAGACGTGGAAAAGGAGCGAGTGGATACGATGACAAAGCGGGATCTGGAAATCTTTGTGACAGTGGCGGAGCAAAAAAATATGAGCGCGGCGGCGCGTTTGTTGTATGTTGCGCCATCTTCGATTAGTCAGGCGATCTCCGCTCTGGAAAAGCAGTTTCATACCAAACTTTTTGAGCGTTCTGGAAAAAGGCTGGTGATCACGGAATCTGGAATCGTATTTCTCAATTACGCACGTCATATCCTGGCGATGTATCAAGAGATGGAAGCCGCTATGAACGCTGCCAGCGATACGAAACTGACGTTGAAGATTGGAACATCTCCTTCAGTAGGCGCGATTATCATGAGCAAAATGATTTCCGACTATTATCAGCAGGGGCATCAGGCCAATACGGAAGTGACGGTAAATACGGCCAATGCGATTATGGGGATGATTTTGGAAAATACGTTGGATCTTGGCCTGATTCTTGGAAAGGCGCCTTCTTCCATGGTTGTTTCCACACCGCTGTTTCAGGACGAGCTGATTCTTGTGTGCAGCCCGGATCATCCCTTTTCCGCGTATCAGTCGATCAAGCCGGAACAGTTGGATGGTCAAAAATTTATTCTCCGGGAGATCGGGTGCAGAACTCGTTCTCAGGTTGATCAGGAGTTGCTTCGGCATGATGTTCAGATACAAGAAATCTGGACCAGCAATAATATGGAAGCGATTCGCCAGGCGGTAATCGACAATCAAGGATTGGCGTTCCTGTCGCCTGTGGTGATCGATATGGAATTGAAAAATGGGAGACTCCATCCCATTCGGGTAGAAGACTTTTCCTTAAAGAGAACCTTCTATCTGATCTATCATAAGAATAAACTTGTTTTTCCTACCATGGATCAGTTTATTACCAGCTGTAAGAAATACAGTAAGCAAATCCGGATGGGAAATGACTCTTACTTTTCGTTGTTAAAGTGATTGTGAGGAAGAGCAAACCGCATGCTGGGAGGCTCTTCCTTCCTTTTTATGGATTCAGGAGGTATTACTATGTCAAATCATGTGGGCTTTCGGGCCTATACCAATTTAAAACGCCCATCTGCCAAGCTGATGGAAGCTTTTCGGGACATTCCGTCCAGCAATATCGCGGATCAGATGGGACGTCTGTATAATTCTGGTTCTGCATTAAAAGCATTGAACCGGCGGCCTTTGTTGGGGCCAGCTTTTACGGTAAAACTTCCCCAAGGGGACAACTTGATGCTCCATTATGCCATGGAAATCGCAAAGCCGGGAGATATCTTGGTGGTAGATGGAGAAGGAGATCTGGAGCATTCGCTGATGGGCGAGATGATGGCGACCTATTGCCAGAAGAGAGGGATTGGTGGTTTAGTCATCGGCGGCTGTGTGCGGGACATCGACGCGCTGGAAAAAATGGAGATTCCGATTTACGCTATGGGCGTTACGCCGCAAGGCCCTTATAAAAATGGACCTGGCGAGATCAATGTTCCGGTCAGCATCGCAGGTCTTGTCGTGATGCCGGGAGATATTATTGCCGGCGACGCGGATGGGATCGTGGCGATCCGTCCGGCGGACGCCGAAGAAATTGCCCGGGCGGCGCGAAAGAAATTTGAAGCGGAGAGCGCGGCGCTGGAAAAGGGAAGTTTTAATAAAAAATGGGTGTTGGAAACAATTGAAAAAAGCGAGGTTCAGATTATAACCCAGTAAAAGAAGGGCGGCAATCAGCCGCCCTTTCCTATAAGAAATTTTCCTATTGTGTTTCTATCCACTCGTTCATATATTTTTCGATGACGTCAAAAGGAGCGGGGCCGATATCCAGGAGAAAGCGGTGAAATTCTTTGAGGTTAAACTTCTCCCCTAAAGTGGTTTGGGCCGTTTCCTTCAGGTCTTCAATCTCCAACCAACCGATTACATAGGGAAGATAGGCGCCCGGTTCCGCTACCACGTAGTCAAAAATGCTTTTGACCGTTTCCGCATCGCCGTAGCCGAATCCGCTAAAAAATGTCTGAAGCTCTTCCAAAGAATATCCCTTGTAATTGACGTAGAGATCCGCCAGCGCAGAAAGCTCCAACGATAAACTATTGTTTAGCTGTTGCAGCAGGATAGCGGACGAGTCTGCATTGGTATTATACTCGTAGGATAGATTTTCTACGTATGTCGCCCATCCTTCGCTGTATCCGGTAAAGTTCAACAGGTGACGCAGATGGCAGGGTTCCGTCCGGTTAAAGTATACATTCTGATACAAATGCCCCGGATAACCTTCGTGGGCAAGCGTCGTGTACAGGCCGCCGGTGCTGCTGCTGCGGTTAATATAAATCGCATTTTCTGTGTTCCGGTCTATGGGAGGCGTCAAGAAAAATGCAGGGCTGGAATTTTGTTCCAGAGATTCATGCACATAGTTTACTTTGTAGCTGGTCCCAGCCAATTCCGGAAAATCTTTTGTGATCTTTTGTTTCAGATCTTCCAGCATATCCGTGGGTTCTGTTATTCCAAACTGGAAGGAATCAAATTTTTCCATCCAGTCCGGATCGCTCTGAGCCACCGTGCCGATTCCCATCACATCTTTTGCCATACGATTGGTGATTCGCTCGATCATTTCCTCCGGCGTCCAGGAAGAACCAGTACTGGAGGCGGCAAGGTACGTGTAATAGGCAATGCCACCCTGAAAGCCTGCCATGCCTTTTTCATTGGTTCCGCTGCCTTTTAAGGCGCGCAGTCCATCAGATAGCATACGGTAGGCGGGAATCACAAACTTCTCAATTTGTTCCTGATTTCGCTGGCAGTAGTCGGATTTTTGTTGGTCGCTTAGACCTTCTATTTCTTCCACTTTGTCGTTAAAGATATCAATCAGATAGTTGCTTTCCGGATTCGCAATAAAATTTTCACAGGATTCGATCACGCCGTCGACGGTTTCATCGCAAAAGAAGAGACCGGCTTCGGATTTGCGCTTCTCAAAATCCAGGATGGAAGCATAATAATCCGGCAATTTTTCCAGAAGCGCTAAGTAGGTATCAATGTCATTGATCTGATAAAAGGTGTATTCGGCCAAGAGCACGGGAAGCTGCGCTTGGATGCCCGTGGTAGGTCCCAGCGCTTCCGCGTAGAGCTCATAGTCCTCTGCTTGTAACTCCGTCGTAAGGTGGGCCATCAGAATGTCATAAGTCAGTTGCTGATCGCCGGATAAAAGCTCGTAGGAAAATGTGGAGAGCTTTGCGCGGGTATCCTTTAACGTTTGGATGGCTTCCTCATAAGCAGCGTTGCCGAAATCGCCAAAGGTGATAGGGATCTCTGTAATTCCCATGGCCGATGGGTCGGACAGCGTATAGTGTAAGGAAATCGTATCGGAAACTACATTTTCTAAGAACAGGTCTTCTATGAACTGATCAAATTCTTGCTGAATCTGATCCTTTTGGGGGGCAGCTTCGGTTGCAGCGTCGCTGCTTCCCGCGTCCGATTCCAAACTGGTGGAAGTCCCGGAAGGCGGCGCGGACTGGCAGCTTCCCAGCAGCAGAAGAAAGGCCAGAAGGCAAGCGATCAAGGAAAAAAATCGTTTTCTCATCATTTTATTGCTTTCCTATCTTTTCTATTTATTTTATACGGCATAGGGTTCATTTAGTCGTCTGCATTTTGATTTTCTGAGCTTACTTATGCTTTTAATGTGGACAGACCCTGAATGAATTCTGGGGTTGTGCCGCAGCAGCCGCCGATGATACCGGCTCCAGCTTGTACCAATACCTTCATATACCGAACAAAGTCTTCTGGGCCCATTCGGTAAACCGCTTCCCCAGTCGGGGTGATTGTAGGCATACCTGCGTTGGGCTTGGCGATAATCGGTACTTTGGCAACAGATTTCATCGAGGCGATAACAGCTTCCAACTGATCTGGTCCTACAGAGCAGTTTACACCTACGGCGGCGGCTCCCATCTCCTGCAAGGTTTCCACTGCCTCTACCGCGCTTCCCCCGTAGAGGGCGGAACCATCTGCTTCCAACGTCAGCGTACAGGTGACCGGAAGGTCGCATACGGAAGCAGCGGCATCCAGAATAGCCATAGCTTCATCCACGCTCATCAAGGTTTCAGCGCCCAGAAGGTCCACGCCGGCCTCAACCAGCAGTGAGATCTGTTCACTGTAGATTTCCAACAAGTGCTCATAGGTCATTGGGCCCCTAGGTTCTAACATTTGGCCGGTGGTAGAAATGTCGCCGGCGATGAGAGCCTTTCCCCCTACAGCTTCCTTGGAAATTCCGACCAGGCGATGAATCATCGGTTCGATCTGGTCCGACAGACCGTGGCTTTCCAGGCTAAAACGATTTACGCCAAAGGTGGGGGCGAAGACAATCTGGCTTCCGGCGTTGACAAAGGCTCTCTGCAAATCGATCAATACGTCCGGATGCTCCAATACCCATTGTTCCGTGCAAATCCCACGTGGCATTCCTGCTTTGATCAGATTGGAACCGGTGGCTCCGTCCAGAATAATCAAGCCCCTGGAGGCTAATTCGGCAAATTCTTGTTTGGTCATAGAGACCTCCTTTCAAGGTCAAAGTAATGAAAATGAACTTCCACTTTTTTCGTCCATGATACTTATCGAACATTATACCTTGAAATGGGGAATCTTTCAATCCAGCAACGGAATTTCCTAATAGAATAAAAAGAGCTGCTGCTTCGGTAGATCATGCACCTACCTTTGCAACAGCTCTCGCATGGTTATTTTATCGATTATTTTTTCTCGAAAGTGATTTTCGCTCCGCCTAAAGCTTCATCCGCAAAGATCAGTTTTCCATCTTTGATCTCTACTTCCATGTCCTCGCCGTCAACGGTCAAGGTATATTTGCCGCTTTTCTCTTCCCAGGTGCCTTCTCCGGTTTCGCCGGCCATATCCATCGAGAACGTCTTGTCATCCTTAGCGGTCAGCGTCATCTTGAAAGAATCTGCATCCTGTCCCATCTGCTTTGCAAATTCTTTGAAGTCCAGCGTGATTCCGCTTGCCTCTACGACAGAAGCTTCCCAAGTTCCGACGATTTCGGACTTGCTGCCGCCGCATCCAGCGAGCAGAGCCATTGCCAGTACAGCGACAAGTACCAGTGACATGATTTTTTTGCTTACCTTACTCATTTTTGTTATCCTCCTCACACATGATCTTGGCTTTTGGATGAAAATCATTTTTATTATTTTTAGTTTCCCATCCGTCCCCTTCGCCAACTGAGTAATCCTCGCATATTATACAACATTCATTAATGTTTGTACATAGTAAAATTTATGTCTAAAGAGCTTTTTTCTTTCGTAATTAATATAAAAATAGTACTTGATAAAATGAACGAATATAGATATACTACCATCAGTTGACAAAGGCACACATGGCCAGGTCAATGGAAGATATAAGAAAGTAATATCTGAATCAGGAGGAAATGCAGATGAAGTATGTTTGTGAAGTTTGTAGCTGGGAGTACGATGAGGCGGAAGGCTATCCGGAAGGCGGCATTGCGCCTGGTACAAAATGGGAGGATGTTCCGGAAGATTTTGTTTGCCCTCTGTGCGGCGTAGGCAAAGATCAATTTACGGAGGCATAAACAAGGCATAGAACACGATAGAATGGTGAAAGGCGGCAGGGAGAAATTCTTGCCGCTTTTCACCATTCTATAGGATTCCAAAAATTTGTGAAAAGCGTTCACAAATAGGATAAAAGGCGTTCCGGTGAGGAGTGCATTATGGCGGAAAGTATTTTCTAATACTTGCGCTGTTTTTGATTTTGCGTTATTCTAGTTTTAAAAGGATTCTTACCTTCAATTAACAAGGTGATGGAAGGAGAGAGGGGAACAAGGATGCTTTGTCCGAATTGTGGAAAATATCTGGAAGAGGGAACGCGATTTTGCAGCGGTTGTGGAAGTCCAGTCGGGATGGGACAATTTTCTCCGCAGGTGAAAAGAAAGACGGAAGAAGAAATACGAAAATATCGAAAAATAGGAATGATAGCGGTGGGATCTTGTGCTTTTTTGATTCTTTTTCTCGCGGTTTTATTGTACGTGACGCTCCGCACTCCGGGATATGAAAGGCCGATAAAATATTTTTTAGAAGGTATTGAAGACGCCGATGCCGAGCGGATGTTAAAGGGCATGCCAGAGATCTATTGGAAAATGAAAGAGGATTCAGATTGGACCCAGGAGGAATGGACCGAAGCCTGCCAGGAGGAATTGGATGAAAGACGGGAGGGAATCCATCTGCGGTTGTCCTATGAGGTCGCCGGCAAGAAAAAATTGAATTATGAGCACAGAACATTTTGGGAAAAACGCATGGAAGAGTATGGACTAGAGGATACGGAAATTACAGAAGGGTATCAGCTGACGATAAAGGTTACGGTGGAATCCAAGGATCATTACCGGGTCGATGATTTTATGGATGACTTTTTTCTGGACGGCGATATCCGAGGAAATAGTCTAAAAATGTCTGTCAGTGTTGGCAAAGTAGGCGGCGAGTGGGGCATTTTAGGAGGCCTTTTATACTAAGAGAGAAGAGAGGGAAGCGGGATGTTTTGTCCGAAATGTGGAAAGGAATTGGCGGATGGAAGCAAGTTTTGCAATAGCTGTGGAATGCCTCTGTCCGGAGCTTTTGTAACCGAGGAGAGCGAGTCGGTAAAGAGGAAGAGCCAGAATCGAAAAATCGGGATTCTCGTGGTATCCGCGGTCGTCCTGGTTGTGGCGGCCTTGATCGTCCTGATTGTAAGCCTTTTGAAAAGCGAATCTTATGAAGCGCCGTTAGATCATTTGTTTCAGGGCATACAGAAAAAGGACGCGGAAGAAGTCATAAAAGCATTTCCGAAAGATATCTGGGAAGCTTCTGACGTCAGTTGGGAAAAAGAAGACACCATGGAGTATCTCCAGGAAGAGTTGGAGGATCTGCTGGGGAGTGGCAAAATCAAAATTACCTATCAGATTTTGAAGGAAGAGGAGTATACGCAGAGGCAACGTAGGTCTTTGTCCAGGGATTTGCGAAGTTATGGAATGGAAGTGGAAGAACTGGATGAAGCGTATGCCCTAAAGATTCAGGTTTATTTAGAGGAAGATGATGGGTGGCAATTTGATATTGAGGATTTGCAGAGTTTTTTGAATTCCAATGCCCGTAATAGAGGGAGTTCTTTTAAAGATGAAGTGATTGTTGGAAAGCTGAATGGAGAATGGTGTTTGCTTGGAGGGCTGATGATGCCCTGGGGTTGACAGCTGAAAAAAAACATAGTAGAATGAAAAAACAATAGGAATTCCGAGTTTTTTGGAAGAATATAGAAAAAGGCTGAGAAGAGAAGAGTACGCTGTAGAAGAAGCCACAGAGAGCCCCGGTAGCTGAAAAGGGGTGCGGACACTGCCTCGGAAGATGGTCTCGGAGCCGCGCACTGAATGGACAGCGATAAGGGATGCGAGCAGAGCGAAAAGGCGATTGTAAGGCAGACATCCATAAAGTTGAGATTGCTGACATTAGGATGCGACGGGAGCGCCCGTAATCGCGCCAGAGTATCGGAGAATCCTGTACTCATAGAGGCATATGCCGCAAGGCAGATGCGAACCCAGGTGGTAACACGAAGCATGAGCTCTCGTCCTAGGAAACAGGACGGGGGCTTTCATTGTTTAAATAGGAAAGGAGAAAGATATGTGTAAAAATTGCAAGAAACCGTATTACATTACAACGGCCATCGCCTATACTTCTGGAAAACCTCACATTGGGAATTGCTATGAGATTGTGCTGGCTGACAGCATCGCCCGTTACAAGAGGGCTCAGGGAGAAGAGGTGTTTTTCCAGACGGGTACGGACGAGCATGGGCAAAAGATCGAGCAGAAAGCCCAGGAGGCTGGCGTGACCCCGAAAGACTTCGTGGATCAAGTGGCAGGAACGGTAAAAGGCCTTTGGGACCTGTTAAATACCTCCTACGACAAATTTATCCGTACCACCGATGCCGACCATGAGGCGCAGGTGCAGAAGATTTTCAAGAAATTGTATGACCAGGGCGATATCTATAAAGGATACTATGAAGGAATGTACTGCACCCCCTGCGAATCCTTCTTCACGGAATCTCAGCTGGTAGACGGCAAGTGCCCGGACTGCGGACGCCCGGTGCAGCCGGCAAAGGAAGAGGCCTACTTCTTCCGCATGAGCAAGTATGCCGACCGTCTGATCGAGCATATCAATACCCACCCGGATTTCATTCAACCAGTGGCCAGAAAGAATGAGATGATGAACAATTTCCTGCTGCCGGGCCTTCAGGATTTGTGTGTTTCCCGGACTTCCTTCACCTGGGGAATTCCGGTTTCCTTTGACCCGAAGCATGTGACGTACGTCTGGCTGGACGCTTTGACCAACTACATTACCGGGATTGGCTACGATGCGGAAGGAAATTCCAGTGAACAGTATAAGAAGTTTTGGCCGGCAAACCTGCATCTGATCGGAAAAGATATTATTCGCTTCCATACGATCTATTGGCCGATCTTTTTGATGGCGCTGGGAGAGCCGCTGCCGGATCAGGTTTTTGGTCATCCGTGGCTGCTGCAGGGCGACGGCAAGATGAGCAAATCCAAGGGAAATGTGCTGTATGCAGATACGCTGGTAGACTTCTTCGGCGTCGATGCGGTCCGCTATTTCGTGCTTCATGAGATGCCTTTTGAGAATGACGGCGTTATCTCCTGGGAGCTGATGGTGGAGCGGGTGAACTCAGATCTGGCCAATACGCTGGGAAATCTGGTAAACCGCACGATTGCCATGAGCAACAAATATTTTGGCGGTATCGTCCGTGATACCGGAGCCGCTGAAGCGGTGGACGAGGATTTAAAGAAGACCGTTCTTGAGACCGTCGGCAAGGTAAATGCAAAGATGGAGAAGCTTCGCGTAGCGGACGCTTTGACGGAGATCTTTAATCTGTTTAAACGTTGTAACAAATATATCGATGAGACGATGCCTTGGGTCCTGGCTAAGGATGAGACCAAGCAGGATCGTTTGGCCACCGTACTTTACAATCTGGTAGAGGGTATTTTGATCGGCGCGTCCCTGCTGGAATCCTTCCTGCCGGAAACTGCGGAGAAAATCGCATCCCAGCTTTCGTCCAGTCTACGGCCCATTGCCGAGTTGGATGTATTCGGAAAATACCCGTCCGGCACGAAAGTGACAGAAAAGCCGGAAATTCTGTTTGCAAGACAAGATCTGAATGAGGTGATGGAGCGGGTGAATGCCCTGTTCCCGCCGAAGCAGGAAGAAGCGGAGGAGCCAGTGATTGATCTGGAGAAAAAGCCGGAGATCGACATCGAAGAATTCGGTAAGCTGCAGTTTCAAGTAGGCCAGATCATTGCCTGTGAGGCGGTAAAAAAATCGAAGAAGCTGCTCTGCTCCAAGGTGAAAATCGGTCATGAAGTGCGCCAGATCGTTTCTGGTATCAAGGCCCACTATACGCCGGAAGAGATGGTCGGGAAAAAGGTAATGGTTGTGACAAACCTGAAACCTGCAAAACTGGCCGGCGTGTTGTCTGAGGGGATGATCCTTTGCGCGGAGGATGCGGATGGAAATCTTTCCCTGATGGTTCCAGAGAAGGAGATGCCGGCAGGAGCGGAGATTCGATGATTTTTGATACCCATGCTCATTATGATGATGAGAAATTTGATTTGGACCGGGAGGAGATTTTAGACAGTCTTTCCTCCCGCGGCGTCCGGCGGATCGTCAATGTCGGAGCGAGCCGTCAGAGCACGGAAGATAGCTTGGCTCTGGCGGAGAAATATGATTTTATCTATGCAGCGGCGGGCGTGCATCCTACGGAGACAAAGGAGTTTGAGACAGGGACGGCCAGCATCGATTGGCTTCGTCAGGTGCTTCAGAATCCAAAAGTGACAGCGGTCGGAGAAATCGGACTGGATTACTACTGGGACGAGCCGGAACGAGAGATTCAGAAAAAATGGTTTCTGGCGCAGCTGGCGTTGGCCAAGGAGTGTGACAAACCGGTCATTATTCACAGCCGGGACGCGGCGAAGGATACGCTCGACCTCATCAGAGAGGCCAGCGTCCCAGCATTTTCCATGGTTATCCATTGCTTTTCCTATGGAGTGGAGATAGCCAGGGAATATTTGGATATGGGATATTATCTTGGAATCGGAGGCGCGGCGACATTTTCCAATGCAAAAAAGGTAAAGGAAGTCGTCTCCTATCTGCCTTTAGACCGGCTGCTGTTGGAGACGGATTGCCCTTATCTGGCCCCGGTTCCTTATCGTGGAAAGCGAAATTGGTCTGGG
The DNA here is from genome assembly GCF_051055405.1 of Hominifimenecus sp. rT4P-3. GTDB lineage: Bacteria > Bacillota > Clostridia > Lachnospirales > Lachnospiraceae > Pseudolachnospira. Next base: position 229,552 of record NZ_CP167068.1, read on the forward strand.
TATCTGCCGCAGATCATCCATACCATTGCTGAGATCAAGGGGATTTCCCCGGAGGCAGTGGAGGAAGCGGCCTGGGAGAACGCGTTTCGATTCTATCGTCTGCCGAAACTGGAAGGGTAAGGAGGATACCATGGAACGACTGGTAGATCCACAGGCAACCATTGCGGTGATCCGAAAAAATGAATTTGCCTTTCAGAAGCGGTTTGGTCAGAACTTTTTAATTGACAGTCATGTATTAGAGAAGATTATCCGGGCGGCGGATGTGACGAAAGAGGATTTTGTGCTGGAGATCGGTCCTGGGATCGGTACCATGACCCAGGCGCTCTCGGAGGCTGCCGGGCGTGTGGCGGCTGTGGAGATCGACGAGCATTTGATCCCGATTTTAAGGGAAACCCTCGCGGATTGCACCAATGTAGAGGTGATTCATGGGGACATTCTTCAGCTTGATGTAAAAGCTTTGGCAAAAAAGTACCATGACGGCCGGCCGATCAAGGTGGTGGCGAATCTTCCTTATTACATTACCACGCCGATCATCATGGGGCTTTTTGAAAGCGGAGTGCCTTTAGACAGCATTACGATTATGGTGCAGAAAGAAGTAGCGGAGCGGATGAAAGCAGGGCCGGGAACAAAGGATTACGGAGCTCTCTCTTTAGCGGTTCAGTATTATGCCGAACCGTATTTGGCGGCCAATGTTCCTCCCAACTGCTTTATTCCCCGCCCCAGCGTCGGTTCTGCGGTGATTCGGTTGACGGCTCACAAAGAGAAACCGGTTCTTGTGGAGGATGAAGGGCTGTTGTTTCGCCTGATTCGGGCTTCCTTTAATCAGAGACGGAAAACCTTGGCCAATGGATTAAATAATTCGCCGGAGATTCCTTTCTCTAAGGAAGAAATCCAAGGAGCGATTGCTTCTTTCGGACTTTCCGCCGGTATTCGGGGAGAAGCGTTAACGTTGGACCAATTTGCAGCGTTGAGCAATTATTTTAGTCGCTTGCGCCCTTCTTCGTGAAGGGCAGGAGGACTGTGCAAAGGAGGAAACAGAGATGAAAAAAACAGCGGCCATATGGCTTAGTATTTTGCTGGGGCTTTCCCTTGCCGGATGTTCTGGAAACGCCAGTGCGGAGTCTGTCTATAAGAAAGCGGCGGAATCCTGGTCCAAAAAAGACGCTGTGGAGATGAACTTGACGATGAACGCATCGGTATCTCAGGATGGCGGTGCTGCTCAAAACGGGATGACCGGCGTCCTGAAAGAGACGGGAAGAAATAGTGAGGAAGGAAAAGAACGGACGATTTTGGTGGAGGCTTCCATGAACCTGGATATGGGGACGGGAAGTCCCATGACGATCCCCATTTCTTATGCTTACGCCGGCGGGAAGTTATATGTGGATATGGCGGGGAGTCGTTATCAGCAATCCGTGACCGACGCGCAGCTTTCAGCGCAGGTTTTTCATGGACTAGATCTTTTTTCAAAGTTAGAAGCAAAAGAGTATCGGAACATGGAGATTGCGGAGGAAAATGGATCCTACCGGATTACCTTTGGAATTGGCGCGGAGGATGTAAAGAAAATTGCGGGCAGTATTCCTCAGATTCAGGAATATCGGGACACATATGGAGAGGGCCTGACGATGAATTTTGCGGATGCGGAAGGAACCTTTGAAATCAATGAGGATCACGTGCCGCAAAAGACGACGTTCCGACTGAAAGTCGATCTTTCGGCGGAAGGGCTGTCGGCCAGTCTGGTTTATGACATCACAGAGGAATACGTCAATTTTGGCGATAAGGTGACGCTGACTCTTCCGGATTTTTCCGGATATGAAGAGGTAAAAGTGCCGGAAGCTTGAGCGAGTGAAGCATGAAAAAGGCTTGCCCCTCATACAATGCTTATAACAGTGTTGTATGGGGGGATTTTTTATGATGGAATATCGGAGAGTGATTTCTTATCTGTATGAATACCATGGGAAGAATCAGGGAAGGAACGTCGGTTTTGTCCGTCTAGAAGTGAGAAATGGACAGTGCCGGATGCGGATTTTCCTGAAGGGAGAAAACAGCGGTCAAAAAGTCGGACGTGCCGAGCTGTTTTCCTGCGGAAGAGAGCCGGGGCAGGTATTCCTTGGTACCATGCCTATCCGAGCGTTCGGAGCGGAAGGGGCCTTTTTGACGCAGGCTCAAAATGTGGCGGGAAGCGGTTTGCCGCTAGGGGAATTTTGCGGCGTCGGCGTATTTCCGGAAGGAAATGGAAAGAAATATTTTAGCTTCTGGGACGATCGGAGACCGTGGGATCGGGAGGTGGAAGAGAGCGCCTCGGAGCAGAACGCAGAACAAAGAGAAGAGAACGATACGGTAGAGGCTCCACAGGAAAAACGGGAAATGCAGCCGGAGATGCCGGAAACCGAGGAGGGAAGAGAAACAAGGCAGGAAGTGCCAGGAACCGAGGAAGAAAGGGTCGTGGAGCCGGAAGTTCGGGAAGGAAGAGAAGCCCGGCCGGAGATGGGAGAAGTCCGGGAGGAAAGAGCAGTAGAGCCGGAGACGCCGGAAGTCCGGGAGGAAAGAGCCGTAGAGCCGGAGACGCCGGAAACCGAGGCAGGAAGAGAAGCACAGCCAGAGATACTGGAAACCGAGGAAGAAAGAGTTGTGCAGCCGGAGATGGGAGAAGTCCGGGAAGAAAGAGCCGCAGAGCCGGAGATACTGGAAACCGAGGAAGAAAGAGTTGTGCAGCCAGAGATGGGAGAAGTCCAGGAAGAAAGAGTCATGCAGCCAGAGACCCCGGAAACCCAGGAACAATCATTGGACTCATCCGGAGAGGGACTGGAAGCAGTAGCGGATATTTCCGCTCAGATGCTGGCACCGGAGCGTACTTGGAGAGGAGAGCCTAAAATTACCTGGGAACAACTGTGGAACACGTATCCGAAATATCAGCCGTTCGGTCCGGAAGACCCCTGGGAAGTGCTGCAGATTTCCGTGCAGGATATTGGACGCTTGCCCCGTGAGTACTGGCATCTGGGGAGCAATGATTTTTTGCTGAATGGGTATGAAACTTACCGGCATTTGATTCTTGCTAAAGACGTCCAGGAAGACTTGCATTTTCTCGGCGTCCCAGGCGAGAGTTTAAATCAAGATTACCGGATAGCGGAAATGTTCGGATTCCGGCAATATCGTCCCGCAGAAAAATTGGGTTATTGGCTCTTTCGTATAAAGCTGTAAAATCTGGAAATACTGGATAGCGGTGATGATTGTGAAAGAAATGCAAAAAGAAATTTGTTATTATGAGCCGGGACCATCCTTTTCTCCCCATACCTTCGCCGCCCATCTGGGCAGCCTAATTGAAGGCGTAAAGCAGTCCGAGGCTAAAAACGAGGTCTTGTTTTTATGTATCGGGAGCGATCGTTCTACCGGCGACAGCCTGGGCCCGATTATTGGATATAAATTGGAGCAGCAGTTGATGGGAGGATACCAGGTAGTGGGAACCTTATCCAGCCCTGTTCATGCAGTCAATCTGGAAGAGACCATGGAGGAAATCGGGCGTCGGTATCCCCTGCATGTGATCGTAGCCATTGACGCGTCTATCGGCAGGCAGGAGCAAGTGGGAACCATTTCGCTGGGAAAAGGAGGAATCCGCCCAGGCCTTGGCGTTCGCAAACGGCTGAACCGGGTAGGAGATATTTTTATCACCGGCGTGGTTGGAAATGGACAGTGCCGGGAACCTATGATGCTGCAAAGTATTCGTTTGGGTACGGTCATGGAGCTGGCGGATGCGATTTGTTCGGGCATAAAATCTGTCGAAACATTTTTAGAAATTGGGGACAGGAATTGATAAATTTTTTACCTTTCCTGTGCTACGATACCCCATAGGATTCTGCGGGCCGGATATGGCCCGCAGACTTCGGGAAATTTGATAATGGGGTGACGGTATGGCGGAAAAGGAAAAGCTTTTACCAAAGAATATGCGGCAGATGGGAGAAAAAGAGGACCGAATTAAAATTTATGTGGAGGATTACGTTTGCAGCTATTTTCAAAAGTTGGAGCTGTCGGCGGAATCCTGGCGTGTCGGCGTGCTGTTTGGCAGGCATCAGATACGGGAAAAGATACCTTGTTTGTTTATTTCCGGAGCCTTGGAGACAAGGTCTGCGGATTTTGAGAACGGGCGGTTGCGCTTCACGGAAAACACATGGAAAGACATTTTTCGGCGTAAGGAAGAATTTTTCCCGGATATGGGGGTCTGCGGCTGGTTTGTATATGAAAAGTCCGGCGGTTTAGTGGACAAACTGTCTTTAAAAAAGACGTATGAAGAAGCATTTGCCCAGGGCGATAAGGTGCTTCTGCTTCATGACGACGACGATCAGGAAGCTTTCTACATGTTGTGGAAGGGCGGCCTGGACCGGATGAAGGGATATTACATATATTATGAGCGAAATGATCCCATGCAGGCCTATATGGCATCCGAGCGTCAGATGGAACCGCCTCGGGAAGAAGGGCGGGAAGCAGTCGTGCAACAGTTCCGTGCCCGGATGGAAGAAATGAGAAAATCAGGCGGAAACGATAAGAGGGACCGGAAGGACAAGCGCCATTTTTTAGCATCACGCGGGGAAGAGGCAGGGAAGCCGGGACCTCGCCTGATGAACGGCAAGGGAATTTCCGGCTGGCTTTCTTCCGAAAAGGATGAAGAGCAGAAGCCAGAAATGGCGGAGAGGAAAAAGGGAAACGGAGAGGACGGGACAGACCAAAAGGACAAGCCGTTTTTGTCGGACAGCGGATGGAAGCAAGTTCGGTTGGCCGCGGCTTGCGTGGCAATTCTTTTGGTCGGAACGACTTTATTTCATTATCGGGAAAAGTTAAAAGGATTGGAGACATCGGTAAATAACTTGATTTCTCTGGAAAATAGTACGGCGGAAGTGGCGGCTACGATGCCGGAAACCGGAGAGAGCTTGGTGGCGGGACTTGTGACGACGGCAGACCCTTCCGTGGAATCGACAGCGGCGTCTGGCAGCGAGGTAGTGGTTACCGTACCAACGAGCGAAACAGCGGCAACGGAAGAATCCACAACACCGGCGGGGACGGAAGGAGAATCCATAGGGGCGGCAGTGGAGCCGACGGAGCCAGAGAGCCAGCAGACGGAGCCGGAGACAGAACCGACGGAACCGGAAACAGAGCCAACCCAAAATGCGGAGGAGACCAAAAAAGAAGAGCCGGAGACAAAGGCGGTATCCGCGGATTCGATTTATCTGGTGAAAGAAGGAGAAACGCTCAGCGGAATTTGCTGGAAGTTATATGGAACATTGAAGCCCATGAAGCGGTTTTGTGAGATCAATCACATTGAAAATCCAGATGAAATTCTCAGCGGGCAGAAATTAATTTTGCCAGAGTAGGATGGCGAGAGCATAAAGGGCGCAATCCGGTATCAGAGGGGCAAAATCCCTTTTGACCCCAACATGAAAATATGGTATGATAAAAAGCAGTCCTAAAGGAAATCTCTGTCACAAAAAGGCAGAAGAAAGTTTCAAAGCGGGACTGCTTTTCGTGAAAAATTGCGAAAAAGAGAATGGCCCTGGCAGGGTGAGACAGGGTATTTCCGATGGTGGATATCGGAAGAGAAAATTGCATAAGACAGGAACGAAAATAAATGGACCAGGATCAAGATTATTCACGGGAAAAGAAAAAGATGCGCTTGCGCCGCCGCGTGGTTTCGGAGCCGCCGGAGCCTTCGGAGGAAGAGCTGCAGTCGATGCACGAGGAGATGCGGCGTTACCGTCTGCGGAAGATTTGTATTATAGCGGCGGTATTGGGAACCGCATTGCTGGTATTTTTGTTGTGGAATTTTATCAGCAGCAGGGCCCATTATGATACGGTGGAGATTGTTTGGCAGAAAGACGCAGCGGGGGAGAGCAGTTCCGAGTTTCAAGATTTTGGGCTTGGTATTTTGCAGTATGGAAAAGACGGTATGTCTTATCTGGACCGGTCTGGAAAGACTGTCTGGAATTATGGATATTCGATGAGAAACCCTTCCGTTACGATAAACGGAAAGTACGGGGCCATCGCAGATTTGAAATCCCAGACTGCTTATATTTTTAATGAAGACGGCGTTCAGGGAACGGTACAAACGAACCTTTCCATTTTAAATTTAACGGTTTCCTCCCATGGAGTTTTGGCGCTGGTTCTGGATGATACGGATGCCAGCTACATCTATTTTTATGATAAGACCGGGCTAAAATTAGACATAAAAGTGAAAACAGCTCTGGCGGGAGAAGGCTATCCGCTGGATTTATCCTTGTCGCCTACAGGGACAGGCCTTGCCGTTTCCATTGTCTATATGGATCAGGGAAGTATGCAGAGCCGGATCGCCTTTTACAATTTTGACGTAGGAAAGACCGAGGCGGACCGGGTGGTAGGATTTTTTAAATACGGGGAAATGCTGTTTCCGGAGATCCGCTATCTGACGGATCAGTTGGTCTGCGCTTTTGGAGACAGCAAAGCGTTCCTATATTCTTTGGCAAATGAGGCTCAGCCAAAGCAGATCGCGGAGATTGTCTGTGAGAAAGAGATACAAAGCGTCTTTTCGTCGGAAGATACCATCGCAATTGTGGAGAGAGAAGACGGTGGTAAGTACCGGCTGCATCTCTATGACACCACAGGAAAGGAATCGATGAGCGCAGAGATTCCATTTGCCTATACTCATGGGGAGTTTTCCGGCGATTACCTGGTATTTTACGATGAAGCAGAGTGTCTGGTGCTAGATCGAAGCGGAAAAGAGAAATTCCATGGAAATCTGGAAGGAACGACAAAAAAGCTGTACTTTTTAAGCGGCAGCCGCCTCCTTCAGTTTAGTAACCAGGGCTTGAGGGAGATAAAATTGAAATGAAATTGAGGACGAAGCTGACGATTTCTTTTTTGACCATTATTCTAGCTCCGATTCTTTTGATTGGAGCTTCGGTCACGGTGATGAATCATTTCCAAATTAAAGCTTTGCGGGAAATATATGGACTGGCTGACACGGAAATTCTCTTTTCCTCCAATACCCTTCAGCTTTTTAACGCTTTGACCCAGAGTATGCGGGATGAAGTGGAGCGGATTATGCAAGACGATACGGCTGCGCTGGAGGATGCGGAGTATCTGGAAAATCTCAATCAGCGTCTAATGGAAAAGCATTCCTATCTGATCGTACGAAAAAATGGCGATATTCTTTTTACCGGGGACGTTGCCGGACAGCGGATTTACGACCGGCTTCCTGGCTATGGATATGGCTCCAATATAAAAAATCAGGAAGGCATTTACCTTGGCGGCGAGGTAGGCTGCCTGATGAGCCAACAAGACTTTCTTTTCGCTGACGGAGGGGAGGGAAGTTTGTTTATAGTGACCAATGTGGAACCATTGCTGCCGGAGGTGCGGAGCGTGGTGATGGAGATCGTTTACGTCATCATTTTGGTACTGATTTTGACCGCCGTTTTATTGACCGTCTGGCTGTATGGGTCCATTCTGCGGCCTTTGGGCGCTTTGAAAAAAGCGACCAGGGAGATCAAAAACGGAAATCTGGATTTTTCGATCGATGTCAGTGGAAAGGATGAGATCAGCGAGCTCTGCATGGGCTTTGAGGAGATGCGTCTGCGTCTAAAAGAAAACTCCGAGGAAAAAATGCAGTATGACGCGGACAACAAAGTGCTGATCAGCAATATCTCTCACGATTTGAAGACCCCGATTACAGCCATCAAGGGATATGTGGAGGGCATTTTAGACGGCGTGGCCTCCTCGCCGGAAAAGCTGGATAAGTATGTGAGGACCATTTATAACAAGGCTAACGACATGGACAAGCTGATCGACGAGCTGACCCTTTATTCGAAAATTGATACCAATCGGATTCCCTATAACTTTTCCAAGATAAAAATCGATGATTATTTCAATGATTGCGTGGAAGAATTGAAGTTGGAGCTTTCTGCAAAGAATATTGAGCTGACCTACTACAATTATTTGACGGAGGATGTGACGATTATCGGCGATACGGAGCAGCTGAAGCGAGTGATCAACAACATCATCAGCAATTCCGTCAAATACATGGACAAGAAAAAAGGGCTCATTAATATCCGTATCCGAGATTCCGGGGATTTTGTACAGATCGAGATCGAGGACAATGGCCGCGGTATCTCCGGCCGGGATCTGCCATATATCTTCGACCGTTTTTACCGGGCGGATGCTTCCCGGAATTCGTCCACCGGTGGCAGCGGAATCGGACTTTCCATCGTGCGGAAGATCATCGAAGATCATGGCGGCCGGATTTGGGCCACCAGCAAGGAAAGCACCGGGACGATCATGCACTTTGTCCTGAGGAAATATCAGGAAACGCCGATTCAAGGGTAGGCATCCGCGAGATAACAGTTATTTCCCACTAGAGAGCTTTATAACAAATCTCATTCTCAAATGTTCTATTTCATGTTATACTTAAAAAAGGTGGTGAAGAGATATTGAAGATTTACCTGGATAACTGTTGTTACAACAGACCTTTTGATGACCAAAGCCAAATAAGAATTCATCTTGAAACACAGGCTAAATTGTACGTTCAGGCCCAAATTAAAGCGGGAGTTTACGATTTAGTGTGGTCTTACATTTTAGACTATGAAAATGGAAAAAATCCATATGAAGAAAAGCGCTTGGCAATTGCCCCATGGAGAACGATTGCTTCCTCATGTGTTGCAGAAGAAACAGAAGATATCCTTACATTTGCGGAGTCGCTTGCTTTAAAAGGCGTAAAAACATACGATGCCTTACACATTTCTTGTGCAGTAGCCGCACAGTGTGAATATTATCTAACTACAGATAAGAAATTGTTAAATACTCCAATACCAGAAATCAAGATTGTCAGTCCAATTGTTTTTGTAAATGAAATGGAGGGATGAATATGAAAACAGACACCATTATCAAACAGGAAGGTATCGATGCTTTAATTTCTAAATTGGGCTATGTTGATGCGGAAAGATTTATTGTGCTGATAACGAAAGAGTCTTTTGATTATACAAAATGGCGTGAGAAATCTTTAGACGAAGGGCTCAGTGTTCGTCAACTCAGCAAAAAGGCTTTGATGTATTCTAAAAATATGTAGTTTAGGAGGCAGAATAGTCCACGTATTCGCGCGGTTTTATGAGTTCCTTTTTCAAACTTCCTTCTTTATACTAAATTCAGGCAGACATCGATCGACTGGATTTATCATAAAGAAGGAGGTTTTTTTGATGGAAAGAACAGCGACCGAACGAGTAAAAAAGATGATGGAGGTGGTTCGGGCCCCCAAGATCGTTTTTAGCGTAGAAAAAGCCACGTTGTTTACAAAGGCATTTCGGGAGAATGAAGGGGAGCCGGATGTAATACGCATGGCCAAATCACAGGCTTATGTGCTGGACCATATTCCGATTTTTCTTTTGGAGGGGGAACTTTTGGCAGGCGCGCCTGCCAGCAAGCCCATGGCCGTGGAAGCGGATTTTTGGACAAAGGGAACCTGGCAAAAAGAAGGAATCGAGTCCCTGCGCGGGGAAGAGTACGCGATCTCGGAAGAAGAAGCCCAGAAAATGGTGGAGCTGACCGAGTACTGGCACAAGATTATCCCAGAATATAAGCTGTACGATCTGTATGACGATACCATGTGGGCCTGGAAGCGCAGCGGATATCTGCTCCCGGTAAACCGAACCTTGGAGGAGGCGGCCGGGATGGGATACGCCTGCAATGGAATGGATATTCTTCCGGAGGCAGATACCTATCAGGTGGATTATGGCTATGTAATCGGAAAGGGCCTGCAGGCCATTATCGATGAGGCAAAGGAGGAATTGTCAAAAATTACTTCCATGAGTATCCGCACAGAGGAAGATATCGAGCGGATCTACGTTCTGCGCGCAATCGTCATCATCAACGAAGCGGTCATCCGTTGGGTTGGACGCTACGCAGATCTGGCGGAACAGCTGGCTGCGGAAGAAAAGAATGAAACGAGGAAAAACGAACTTCTCTCCATGGCGGAAACGTGCCGGAGAATCCCGGCAAAACCGGCGGAGACGTTCCAGGACGCTCTGCAGTTCCAGTGGTTCCTCTTCCTGATGATTTCCTGTCAGACCACCACGCCTTTGGGCCGGATGGATCAGTATCTGTATCCCTATTACAAGCATGACATCGAGGCGGGAATCCTGGACGATGAGCAGGTATTGGAGTATCTGGAATTGTACCGCCTGAAATTCTTACAGATGAAAAATACGTCCGGCGGTCAGAGCCGTCTGAAATGGTCCGGTCAAGCCAGGTGGAACAGCGTCACCCTGGGAGGCGTGGATAAAGATGGAAATGATGTGACCAATGAATTGTCCTACCTGTTTTTGGAGGCCGCTTACCGCTGCCGGGTGCCCCACCACACGCTTCATGTCCGCGTTCATGAGAAAACGCCGGAAACATTGATGCAAAAAGCTATTGAGCTGGTAAAAACCGGGATGGGAATGCCCTCTTTCTTAAGTGATAAATCTTATATTGATAATCTGGTGGACAATGGGGTTCCTCTGGAAAAAGCAAGAGATTACTACATCATCGGCTGCGTGGACGTGACGGTACCGGAAGGCTGGGGGATGGTGTTCTCCATGGTGGTGACCGCCTTGGCGCTGGATACCTTTATGCACAATGGATACAGCAAACAGCAGCAGATGATGATCGGGCCGCAGACCGGAGACGTCCGGAATATGACGACCTATAAAGAGTTTGAAGATAAGCTGATCGAGCACATCAAGTTTTATATGGATTATTTTGCTCAGGACATGCTGCTTCGTTATCTGACCGGACGGAAGCAGATGCAGGACGTTTTCCCGATTTCTCTGTTTTCCGACGGTGTAAAAGTAGGAAAGATCGGAAAAATGCGGGATCTTCCCTATGGAATCGGGCCGACCATCAATGTAGGAATCGGCACCATCAATATCTGCGATTCCGTGGCTGCGGTAAAGAAACTGGTCTATGATGAGAAAAAGATCACGATGGAAGAGCTGCTTGCCGCAATGGACGCCAACTGGGAAGGCGAGAAGAATCAAGCGATTCGTCAGATGTGTCTGGACGTACCCAAATATGGAAATGACAACGATGAGACGGACGAACTGGCGGCAAGGATTTACGAGAGGATTTGCGACGCAGGGCGTGACATTGACAGCTACCGGGGCGTGAAATTCCGGGTAGCCGGTATCTCCATCACTTCCCACGATCCGGGCGGACGTCTGATCGGGGCGACGCCGGATGGGCGCTATGCCGGAAGCTATCTGGCGGACGGAGCCGCCTCCCCGGAACAGGGCTGCGATACCTGCGGGCCTACCGCTATGTTAAACAGCGCGATGAAACTGCCCCAGCTTAAGCTGCAGTCCCTGCTGCTGAACATGAAGATGCATCCCTCCGCTCTGGAAACCGAGGAAGATCGGGCGAAATTCAGCATGATGATCCGAACCTATCTGCAGGAAGGCGGAAAGCAGATCCAGTTTAATGTGGTGGATCATGAAACGCTGATTGCGGCGCGGGAAAAGCCGGAGGAGCACAAAGACCTGATTGTCCGGGTGGCGGGCTACAGCGCGTACTTTGTCCAATTAAATCCGAACGTACAGGATGAACTGATCGCCAGAACCTGTCACCGCGCTGTCTATTAAGGGGACGGTTATGGGAACGGTTTTTAATATCCAAAAGTTTTCTATCCACGACGGCCCTGGGATTCGTACCACTATTTTTCTAAAGGGGTGCCCCTTGCGCTGTCAGTGGTGCCATAATCCGGAATCCAACCTTGCTAGTCCGCAGCTCTTGCTGTTTCCGCATCTTTGCACCGGCTGCGGCGCCTGTGAGCCGGTGTGCGAGGAGCATTGCATTACCATTTCCGAGGCAGGCCAGGCGGTAACTAAACGGGAGCAGTGCAAGGTTTGCGGACGCTGCGCCGCGGTCTGCCGATCGTCCGCGCGGGAATTGTCCGGGCGGAGTATGACGGCGGAAGAGGTGATGCGGGAAGCCGCCAAGGACTGGCGTTTTTACAAAACTTCCGGCGGGGGAATCACCTTTAGCGGAGGAGAACCTCTGGCCCAGGCGGATTTTGTGATGGAAATGATGGAGATCGCAAAAGAAAAGAATATTTCCATGGCTATGGAAACCAGCGGATATGCCGACTGGGAGAAGGCAAAACCGATCTTCTCCCAGCTGGATGTATTGCTGTACGATATCAAGCTGATTGATGAGGAAAAACACCGGCAGTATACCGGTGTTTCCAATCAAAAGATATTGGATAATTTGCGGCAGGTTTCCGCTGATTTGTCTGTCCCAATCTGGATTCGGATGCCTCTGATCGCAGGCGTCAATGATTCAGAGCAGGAAGTGGATCGGAGAATCGAGTACCTGCATACCCTGGCGAGGCCGGTGGAGCGGGTGGAGCTCCTTCCCTATCACGATCTAGGGTTGTCCAAATTGGCGTCCCTCAGCTGGTCCACAGAACGGATGGAAACTTTTACGCCTCCGTCTGGGGAGCGTCTAGAGCAGATCAAAGCCTGTTATGAGAACGCGGGATTTCCCGTTCACCTGGGATAAAGGAGTGGGACGGTTTCCCATTTTGCTGAAAGAGGGGGATGGTTTCCCATTTCACTTAGGGAGCGGAGATCCAGGTATCCGCCGGCGTCCAATTGGTTACCGGCATGATGCTGGAAAAGCCGGAATCATGGATGGTGGGCGCCAGAACCGTATAGTCCGTATTGGCAAAAAGATAGCAGCATAGACAGTATTCGTCTACAAGGCTTTTCTGCGTGAGGAGGATATCCTGGATGGAATCCTCCTCGCTTGCGGTAATGGCGCCGCAAATCAACTGAATTAGCGCGTCTGGCTTATCCATGGAACAGTATTTTGCTTCGCCAATCCAATAATGATAGAGCTGAGTCAGCGTGTCGTACTGGGCGGAGCCGAAGATGCCCATGATGCCATGCCAGCCGCCGCCTTCCTGCAGCATGTGGGTGGAAACGGAATTGGAGACAGGATTTAAGATTAAGGTAATTTGCACCTTTTCTAACATATCCTGTAGGGCGTGAGCCAGCGCGTCGGCATTATCCGCAGAGCTGTCGTAGTTGTAGGTGGTGGAAAAGCCGTCGGGATAGCCGGCCTCTGCAAGAAGCGCACGGGCAGCGGAAAGGTTGTAATCGTATCCCTTTACCTCCGGATTATAGGTGGACATGCCTGGCGTTGCGTACTGATTGGTTTCAATTACTGTATCCAGATAGATATTGTGAACAAGGTAATCTTTTTCAATGGCATGACAGACCGCCTGCCGAACCCGTTTGTCCGCAAAGGGTGACGTTTCGTCGGCGGAGTCAAATACTAGCCCCCAAGGGCCAGTGCTTGCAATGGAATGGACGGTATAACCTTCTGCGGAAAAACCTCCCAGGGAAGTGATATCGCCACGGATCAGAACATTATACTCCCCTTCCCGAAAGCGGTATTCCCGGCTGGAAGAATCGCTGTCACAGACAATCTTCACCGCGTCCAGATACGGTTTTCCCTCCTGCCAATAATTTTCATAGCGGGTGTAAGTAATTGTGCCATCCGCGGAAATCTGTTCAAAGCGAAAGGGACCGGTTCCGACCGGGTGAGAAAAGGCCCATTCCTTCCCGTATTTCTGATAGGACGCCGGAGAAATGATCAATCCCTGAGCCTGACAGAGGCTTGGGAGAAGCGTATTGTCCCATTGGGCCAGGTGAATGCGGATGGTGGCGTCGTCGATCGCCTCAATACGCACCACATGAGAAAATCCGGTGGCCCCCGCTTGTACCTGCTGCTCTAAATTCCATTTGACGGCCTCCGCATTATACTCGCTTCCATCGTGGAAGGTAACTTGCTGCCGGAGAGAAAGCGTCAGGGTTCCGGCATCGTGATCCGATTCATAGGATAGGGCGAGCATGGGGTGAATATTTCCTTCGCCGTCCAGCTGAAACAGCGTTTCCAGAGCAGGAGCCGAGTGACGGATGGGAGAACCAGAAGTCATAGCGGCCGGATATCCCAAAACGTCCACAGTTTTTCCATCACAGACCGTTAGGACTCCCCCGTAAACAGGCGTGGAAGGGGCGATGGAATCTTTTTCGCTGGGCGATGGCGCCTGGGGTGTAGGGACTGCATGACAGCCGGGCAGAAAAAGAATTCCAGCGCATAAGGATAATAGAATCGCTTTTCTAAGAATCATGGAGTATAGCCTCCCTTCTTACCTTCAATTAACAAGAGCATATATGACCTTTTGACCCTAGCATCATTATATACGAAAATCGACAAGAAAAACATCCACTAAAACGTCGGAAAAGTGGACTATTTTGCGTGGAAGAAAGAAGCGCGTGCTCCCGCTTGAAAATAAAATACGAATCCAATATAATGAACGCGAAAGCAATCATGGGAGGAGAAAGCGTTTGAAACAGAAAAGTTTTACGCGCCTGGTGTCTGGATTGTTGATGGGAACGATTCTGGTTGCCTTTGCGCTGACTGCCGCCATGTCCAATTATTATATCCGGCAGAATCTGATTGAGAATGCCATTGAGACCGGTCAGAGAAATGTAAAAGCAGACGATGTATCGCTGAGCGCGTACCTCTCCTTTCTCGGTCGGTCGTCACGGGAGCTTTACTATAATACTGGGATTTACACGGTGCTGTATGAACCAAGCCACAATTACGAAGACAGCGCTTCGATTTTTACCTATCTGCAGTCTCTGGTGAATCTATCGGATGGAAGAGAAATTCTTCAAATTTACATGAATCTTTATAGTTCTGGCAAATCCTATCTGGTCGGCCGGTCCGGGCGGGCGATTGGGGATGGAGATTATCAGGCGGCGATCCCGGAAAGCCTGGGGCCGTATCAAGCATTTTGCGAAGGGGTGCACCTCAGTCATACGTATGATATAGCGGCCCTAGAGACAGAGGCGGCGGAAGTTTGTACGTTTCACTGGAATATCTATAATACCATGGGAACGCAGGTGATCGGAACCTTGTCCATCGATGTGTTGATCGATAAGCTGGCGTCCTATTTATCCTCGGTGGAACGGGGAAATCCCGTATATCTTCTCTCGGAAGAAGGAACTGTGTTGTATCAAAATACCGATGTCTTGTCGGAAAGCGCGCAGCAGGAGCTGCTTCAAAAGAATACGGCGGGGTGGATGGAGATCCGGGATTCTTCCTTTCAAGGAGTGGCGTTTGTCCAGAAGGTAAGCAGCGATCTGGTATCCTGGCGGATCGTGGAATTAAAAACCAACGAGGAATTATTTGGACCTGCCAACCAGATTTTGTTATGGCAGATCTTGCTGATGGCAGTAGCCGCCCTGATCTGTATCGGTGTGGCGGTATTGACGATTTTTCATCTTATGAAGCCGCTGCGGGAGCTGAAAAATTATGCCAAGGCGGTAGAAAAGGGAAATCTGACCGCAGATATTCGTCAATATACCCATTATCAAAGGCCCGATGAGATCGGAGCGCTGATTGTCCATATGGAAAATATGATGGCTACGGTCAATGAGATGTTTATCCGGCAGCAGAAATTAAGCCAGGCCCATCGAAATGTGGAGATGAAGATGCTTTTGGCTCAGATCAATCCGCATTTCATCTACAATACCCTTCAAAGTATCAGCACGCTGGCACTGATGCACGGGGATAAGGAGAGCTACCGGCTGCTGGTCCGTCTGGGGGCGGAAATGCAGTACAGCATGAATCTAGAACAAGAGGTCGTAAAACTGCAGCAGGAAAAGGAATATATCGAAAACTATTTGGTTTTGCAGCAGCAGCGGTTTGACGGTCGATTTCAGTTTGAGATTTTGCTGGAACCAGGAACGGAATCGATCACCGTCCCCAAGATGTCTCTTCAGCCATTGGTGGAAAACGCGATCAAGCATGGAAAAATTCATCAGATACCAGGGGGCTTTATCCGCGTGCGGGCGAAAAAGGTGGAAGAAACGCTGGAAATTACTTTGGAGGATAATGGAAAAGGCTGCTCTGAGGAACGATATAAGGAATTGAATGAAATCCTGGCGAATCCAAGAGAGGAAGATGTGTATGTGAAGGAACATATTGGGATGCGCAATGTGAATTACCGTCTCCGGCTTCTCTATGGAGAGAAAGTCAGGATGATCCTTGGTCCCTCGATTTGGAATGGGGGAAAAGTTACGATACGGATTCCGTTAGACCAATACGAAGGAGGCCCCATCTTTGAAAGCATTGATTGTAGATGATGAGAAAGCGGCTGTGATTGCAGTCAAAATGCTGGTAGATTGGAAAAAATACAAGATTGACACGGTTTATGAGGTAAATTCTTCGGAGGACGTGCTGCCGCTTATCCGGACAGAGGAGATTCAGATCATCATATCCGATGTGAGGATGCCCGGTATGAACGGCTTGGAGCTGATTTCGGAGATTCATAAGATTCGTCCCAACACAAAAGTGATTATGATATCTGGCTACGGACAGTTTGATTATGTGCGCAGCGCTCTGCAGCTTGGATGCGCAGATTATATTTTAAAACCCATCGATGAAGAGCAGATCAACCGCGCCGTAGAAAAAGCCGTGCGGGAGTGGCAGAGGGATGTTTCCATCCAGGCCATTGAACATTCCTACCACGAGATCGACAGCCAGATGAAGAAAGCGCAGGCCCAGCGGTTGATGCTCGTTTTCCTAAACTCCGCCAATCGGGAGGTGGCTTACGGTCAGCTTTGCGAGCTGCTTCCGGAATTCCGGAAGATCAAACGGTTTCGAATTGCCAATCTGTACACCAAGCATCTGCCGGAAGAGGTCTTGCAGGGAGAGCAGGAGCTTTCTATCCTGGCGGATTTGGCCAACGACGTGGTCTATGATGCCGGGTGTGCTCTGGCGATTATGAGACGGCTCCACGGCAACATCCAGATCTTTTTTGACGCGGACCGCTGCAATGTCCCCCTGCTCTGCCAACAGATTTTATATGTGTTATACCAGAAGAGCAAAGTGCATTTCCCTCTGGGGCTCAGCGATGCCTGGCCGATCGATCAGGACGTAGGCGACGCGGTCCGGCAGGCTGGTTTTCGGGCCAGGAGCGTGGGCGTATCTTTGATCGAGAAGGGAGAGTTTTGGGAGCAGGAAGAATGGACGGCGAAATCCGGAGCGTTTCAGCCTTTTGAAGAGAATCTTCACAAAGCGGTGTTAAGCGGCTATGACCATATGATCCGGAAGGCGGTGGAAGAAACCATCCGGGGCTTTACGGAGGGAAAGGAACTTCATCTAAGCGACTTGGAGATGATTCAGCAGGATTACCAGATGATGCGAATTCGCTGGCTGGAAGGGTTTCGGCTGAGCCGGGCCAGGCAGAAGCAGGAAGTGACACAAAAGATACCAGATCCATGTTTTCGCCTTCCCTTTGACGAGCACGGTCTCTTTTCTCCCAAAAAGATGGAAGATAATCTGTACCAGGATCTTCAAAATCTTGCCTTGTACTTTCGGGATACGATGGGGGCGGGAGAAAACGATGGGGCGATTTTTCAACAGATTGAACAGTACCTTTTGATGCACTACACCGAAAGGATTACCATTGGCCTGATCGCAGAGGAATTTGCCCTCAGTGAAAGCTATCTGTCAAGGGCGTTTAAGAAAAATATCGGCATGGGAATTCCGGATTATCTCAACCATTTAAGGATTCGGAAGGCCAAAGAACTGCTGTTAAATCCCCAGATGAAAATTTTAGATATCGCCTATCTGCTGGGGTATCAGGATGAAAAATATTTCAGCCGTGTTTTCCACAAATTAGAAGGAAAATCACCGCAGCAATATCGTTTGGAAAAGCGGGGATAAGTCGGGATTGTCCACCCCCAAGAGCATGATTTTGAGTGTTCTTGGGGGTGGGCTTTTGTTATTCTATAGGAAATTTCTCTGGAGTTTCGAATTCTATTCGATCAAAGAAAGGAGATTCGTCATGATAAAGTACGTGATAAAACGATTGTTCCTGATGATTCCTGTCATGCTGGGCGTTACGTTTTTGCTGTATGGCCTTCTGTCCCTGGCAACCGGCGACGCGGCCCGTGTGAAGTTCGGGGAGGAAGCGTCGGAAGAGGTGATGGATGCGTGGCGGGAGGAAAAAGGGCTGAACGACCCGCTGCTGGTTCAATATGTCCGCTATGTCAAAAACATTGTGACAAAAGGAAGCCTGGGGACTTCCTATCTTACCGATAAGCCGGTAACGGAGATGCTGATTGCCCGTTTCCCCGTGACCTTAAAGTTAGCTGTGGTCGGCCTGTGCGTCATGCTGATCATCGGCGTGCCGATTGGAATCATATCAGCGATCAAACAATACACCTGGATTGATACGGCGATGGTTTCTGTGGGTATGTTAGGCGTATCCCTTCCCAACTTCTGGGTGGCTTTGATGCTGATCATCCTGTTTTCTCAAAAGCTGGGGATTTTGCCGGCCTCCGGTATGGGCAGCATCGCTCATTGGATTATGCCGGCGGTCGCGGTGGGAATCGGTCCTTCCTGCACCATGATGCGGACCACCCGTTCCAGTGTCCTGGAATGTGTCCGCCAGGATTATGTGCGTACCGCCCGGTCAAAGGGACAGAAAGAGCGTACCGTCGTGATCCATCATGTGCTGAGAAACGCGCTGATTCCCGTGGTGACGGTCAGCGGTATCCAGTTCGGCGCGCTGATGGGGGGAGCCGTGGTCATCGAGTCTATCTTCTCTCTGCCGGGGCTGGGAAAATTGATCGTAGATAACATTGCGACCCGCGACTACCCGGTGGTCATCGGAGGGGTTCTGGTGATCGCCATCGCCTTTAGCCTGGTCAACTTGCTGGTCGATATTTTATATACGGTCATTGATCCTCGCATCAAAACGCAGTTTGAAGTGAAAAAGCGGAAGAAAAATGCAGCGAAGGAGGTGGGCTGAATGAAAAAAGGAAGAAGACTGAAAGAAATATGGAGAAGGTTTAAAAAGAACCGTCTCGCGATGGTCGGTCTGGTAGTAATTTTGATCGTCGTCGTCCTTTCCATTTTGGCGCCGCTGATCGCTCCCTATGGGCTGGATGAGCAGAACGCGAAAAACCGCCTGCTTGCTCCCTGCGCCGAGCATCTGTTTGGAACCGATAATTATGGCCGGGACATCTTAACCCGCGTGCTCTACGGGGGACGGATCTCCCTGACAGTCGCCATTGGAGCAACGGCGATCTCCGGATTTTTCGGAATTATTCTAGGCTCCATCGCCGGATTTTTTGGAGGCAAGGTGGACAATGCGATCATGCGGGTGCTGGATGTATTTATGGCGCTTCCGGCGACGCTGACCGCTATCGCCATTTCTACCGTACTGGGAACTGGCATCACCAAAACCATGCTGGCTCTGGGGCTCGCTACGGTTCCGCGGTTTGCCAGAATCGTCCGGGGACCGATTCTGTCCCTTCGGACCTCGGAATTTATCGAAGCCGCCCAGTCCATCGACGTCAGCACTCCGAAGATTATTTTTAAACATATCATTCCTAATGTACTGTCCCCGATCATTGTACAGGCGACTCTGTATATTGCAACGACCCTGATGGTGGCGTCCTCTTTAAGCTTTGTCGGTCTGGGCGTGCAGCCCCCCTCGGCGGAGTGGGGAGCGATGATTACCGCGGGCCGCGCTTACATCAAAGGAAATTGGTGGCTGATCACTTTCCCAGGACTTGCGATCCTGATTTCTGTATTTTCCATGAATGTGTTGGGAGACGGCCTTCGTGACGCGCTGGATCCCCGGCTGAAGAATTAAGAAAGGACGGAAGGAAAATGGATAGAGCAAAGCAAGGGAAAGAAAATGTACTGGAGATGGAAGACTTGGTCATCCATTATGAGACGGACGCCGGCGTCTGCCATGCAGTCAACCATGTGAGTTTACAGTTAAAGAAAGGCCAGACCATCGGTCTGGTGGGAGAGACCGGCGCTGGAAAAACAACCATCGCCTTAGGGATTATGGGTTTGATTCCCAATCCTCCCGGACGCGTAGTCGGCGGAGCGATTCGATTTATGGGGGAAAATCTGCTGGAAATGGGAAAGGCGCAGATGCGCAATATTCGTGGAAAAAAAATCTCCATGATTTTTCAGGACCCGATGACGGCGCTGAATCCCATCGATACGGTGGGCGATCAGATTCGAGAAGTAATTTTACTCCATGAACATGGAATTTCCAAAGCGGAGGCCACAAAAAAGGCCTGCGAAGTATTAGAAATGGTAGGGATTCCGGCAGAGCGCTATGAGGAATATCCCCATCAGTTCTCCGGCGGCATGAAGCAGCGGATTGTGATTGCGATCGCCTTGGCTTGCAATCCGGAACTTCTGATCGCCGATGAGCCGACGACGGCGCTGGACGTTACGATTCAGGCGCAGGTGTTGGATAAGCTCAATGAATTAAAAGAAAAACTGGGGACGTCCATGATTCTAATCACCCATGATCTGGGAATCGTGGCGGAAATGTGCGATGAAGTGGCGATCGTCTATGCCGGTGAAATCGTGGAGAGCGGTTCGGTGTGGGATGTGTTTGACGAGCCGACCCATCCTTATACCATCGGGCTGTTCGGCTCTTTGCCCAGCGTCGCCGGGGACAGCCCCAGACTGACGCCAATTCCAGGCTTGATGCCGGACCCGATGAATTTGCCGGAAGGATGCAGCTTTGCTCCCCGCTGCCCCCACGCCTGCGACGCCTGTAAAAAGGAGCCGCAGCTTGTGGAACTGACGCCGGGGCACTGGGTACGCTGCAGCGTATTCGGCAAGAGAAAGGAGGAGACCAATGGCTGAGTTGATGGAAGTACAGCATCTAAAAAAATATTTTGATACAAAGCACGGAACGCTTCATGCGGTGGACGATGTGTCTTTTACGATTTCAAAAGGAGAGACCTTGGGCGTGGTGGGCGAGTCCGGCTGTGGAAAATCGACCCTGGGGCGGATGCTGGTTCATCTCCATGACAGCACCAGCGGGAAGATTCTCTACAACGGAGAGGATATCACCCATGTAAAGAAGCAGAAGCTGAGCGAATGCCGCCGGAAGCTGCAGATTATTTTTCAGGATCCCTACTCCTCCTTAAATCCGCGTATGACCGTAGGACAAGTGCTGGAAGAAGCACTTCAAAACGCCGGCGTATCCCGAACGGATATGGAGAAGCGGGTGTATGAGCTGATGGATACCGTGGGTTTGGCAAGGCGGTATCTGGATACTTATCCCCATGAGCTGGACGGGGGGCGGCGGCAGAGAATTGGAATCGGGCGGGCCCTGGCCATGAACCCAGAGTTTGTGGTGTGCGACGAGCCGGTTTCAGCTTTGGACGTCTCGATTCAAGCGCAGGTGTTGAACTTGATGTTGGATCTGCAGGAGCAGAGGAATCTAACCTATTTATTTATCACCCATGATTTGTCGGTGGTGAAATACATTTCCCACAATATTTTGGTGATGTATCTGGGACAGATGGTGGAAAAGAGCAATGCGAAGGAATTATTCCAACACCATTACCATCCCTATACAAAGGCATTGCTGTCCGCGGTGCCGGTGGCAGACCCCCACCATGAAAAGAAGCGGATTTTGTTAAAGGGAGAGCTGACTTCCCCGATCAATCCCAAGCCCGGCTGCCGGTTTGCGTCCCGGTGTCTCTATGCGACGGAAGAATGTTTCCGTACAAGCCCGGCGGTAGAGGAAATCACCCCGAATCATTTTGTTGCCTGCCACAATGTGCGCAGCATCAACGGGATGGAATAAAGAGGAACGAAAAATTTTATTCAAGGAGGAAAAAACATGAAGAGAAAGTCAATGAAACCGATCTTATCCGGAATTTTGGCCATGGCTATGGTTCTGGGAATGACCGCCTGCGGCGGTTCGGATGCCGGTACGACAGCAGCGCCCAATGGAACCGCAGCACCCGCTGGGGCTACGGCGGCCGAAGGTACGGAAGCGGCGGGAGGCGCCGTGGGCAGCGGATTTGGAGAAGGCCTGGTTTATTTGAATCAGGTTCAGGAAATGGACACCGCGGCCATCGAGAGCGCGAAAAAAGATCTGGTAGTAGCCCAGAGCAAAGATCCCGGTTCCATGCTCCCCTACAATGTATCCCCGTCCATCTATGCCACTTCCGGATGGATGGTATGCGAACGGCTGGCTGCCTTTGACGAAAATCTGGACGTGGTGCCGGTTTTGGTGGAAGGCTATGAGTACAGCGAGGACGGCCTAACTTTGAAATTTACCCTGAAAAAAGGCGTCAAGTATTCCACCGGAGAAGAGATGGTGGCGGCCGACGTGCTGGGCGTTATCCAAAATTATGTGGCCAACAGCAGCTTGGCTTCCGGCCAGAAAGATCTGTTTGACTATACGGCGGTGACGGCGGAGGATGATTATACGATCTCCATGAAGCTGAATTACCAGTGTTCCTTTGCCCACGAAATCTTGACAAAGATTTGCGCGATTCCGCTGTCCTATCAGCAGGAGAAAGGCGATTCTATCGGTATCGACGGCATTATCGGCACGGGAGCCTATATGCTGGACGAGTATAAGGAAGGCGAATACATTCGCCTGGCGGCGAATCCCAATTACTGGGATGCGGAGCATATGCCGAAGTTAGACAGCATTACCTTCCAGTTTATCTCCGAATCCTCGGTGGCTTTGATTGAGCTGCAAAACGGTAATGTGGACTTTATCTTTGATCCCAGCGGCGTCGAGTACAACGATGTGGCTGCCGGAGGCTATGAAAATCTGCTGGCAGTAGAGTGTCCCTCTTTAGCCTGCCAGTCTATTTTCTTCAATGCTACCGGCGTCCTTTCCGATGTCCGTCTGCGTCAGGCCATCTGCTATGCCCTGGATACGGAATCCATCAACCTTTCCGTTTTTGAAGGCGTCGGCGGAGCGGGAACCTCTCTGGTTCCGACGGGTCTGTGGGCTTATGATGAGAAGATGGCGGACTATTACAACTACGATCCGGAGAAGGCCAAATCTCTGTTGGCGGAGGCCGGTTATGCCGATGGCCTGACCGTTAAGATGGTCTGCGCCTCCACCAGCGCCTTTAAAGGCATCAGCGAGATGATGCTGAGCCAGTTGGCGGAAGTGGGAATTACGCTCCAGATTGAGTATGCGGATAATGCGACGGCAAACTCGCTGACTCAAGATTCTTCCGACTTTGATATCGCCATTCGGCAGGCTGGATTTACCGAGGAACCCCACGGCGGCCTGGCCAAGTATGTGATGAGCACCAAGGGAACCAATGGCGGAACCAATCTGAGTAAGACCGCCGGTATCCCGGAAGCGGAAGCCATCGATGCTTTGATGGATCAGATCATCTCCATTACCGATAAAGGAGAAAGAAAAGCCGCTTATGCGGCAGTACAGGAAGCTTACTACGATCAGGCGTACGGCTATGCGGTTCATGAGAATGTGGATATTTACTGTATGGCGTCCAGCCTGAAAGGCGTGGTGAGAACGTCCGGCTATCTGAATTTCCAGTATTGCTATTTTGACTAATCGTGGAGCCCTTGCTGTCTGGAACAGATTTTGTTCCAGGCGGCGAGGGCTTGATTTATTTTTTCTTTGGCATTATAATCATCCTCAAAGAAAACCAGGAGGTACCTGTGGAATGAGCAGAATTTTGATTGTGGAAGACGAAGAAAGCATCGCGGAGCTGGAAAAAGACTACCTGGAACTTTCCGGTTTTGAGGTGGAAATTGAAAATAACGGGACCACCGGGCTGACACGGGCGCTGAAGGAAGACTTTGATCTGTTTATTTTGGATTTGATGCTGCCCGGTATGGATGGCTTTGAGATTTGTAAGAAGATTCGTCAGGAAAAAAACACGCCGATTTTGATGGTCTCCGCCAAAAAGGACGATATTGACAAGATCCGGGGCCTGGGCCTGGGAGCCGACGATTATATCACCAAACCTTTTAGCCCCAGCGAGTTGGTGGCGCGGGTAAAAGCCCATCTTTCTCGTTACGACCGGTTGATTGGAAGTAACGTCCAGAAAAATGAAATCATTGAGATTCGGGGCCTCAAGATTGATAAGACGGCCCGTCGGGTTTATATCAATGGGGAGGAAAAGCAGTTTACCACCAAGGAGTTTGACCTTTTGACCTTCCTGGCGGAAAATCCCAACCATGTATTTACCAAAGAGGAGCTGTTCCGGAACATCTGGGATATGGAGTCCATCGGGGATATCGCTACCGTGACAGTTCATATCAAAAAAATTCGGGAAAAAATTGAGTTCGATACCTCAAAGCCCCAGTATATCGAGACAATTTGGGGCGTGGGTTACCGTTTCAAAATCTAAGTCAAGAGAAAAGAAGGATTTTTCGTGGAAAACCGCGGGAAATCCTTCCTTTTTTCCAGACAGGCGGTTGAATTTTTGTGGGTTTTGTGCTATCATAGGGACACTTTAGCGCATTACATGTAAGGAGAAAATAGATGGCAAAGGAAAAGAAATTTGTCGAGGCAATCACTCCGATGGCGGAGGACTTTGCCCAGTGGTACACCGATGTGGTAAAAAAGGCGGAGCTAGTGGAATATTCCAGCATAAAGGGCTGCATGATCTTAAGACCTAACGGATATGCAATTTGGGAAAATGTGATGCACCAGCTGGATGCAAAATTTAAAGAGACCGGCGTGGAAAATGTGTCGATGCCGCTCTTTATCCCGGAAAGCCTTCTTCAGAAGGAAAAGGACCATGTGGCAGGATTCGCCCCGGAAGTGGCCTGGGTAACTCACGGAGGAAATGAAAAGCTGCAGGAACGCCTTTGCGTTCGTCCGACGTCAGAAACACTGTTTTGCGATCTGTATAAGAACATTGTTCAGTCCCACCGGGATCTGCCGAAGCTCTACAATCAGTGGTGTTCCGTGGTGCGCTGGGAGAAGACGACCCGTCCGTTCCTCCGGACGACAGAGTTCCTCTGGCAGGAAGGCCATACGGCCCACGCGACTGCTGAGGAAGCGGAAGAGCGTACGGTTTTGATGTTGAACGTTTACGCGGATTTTTGTGAAAATGTGCTTGCCATTCCGGTGATTCGTGGAAGAAAGACGGATAAAGAAAAGTTTGCCGGAGCCCACTCCACCTATACCATCGAAGCCTTGATGCACGATGGCAAGGCGCTGCAGTCCGGCACCAGCCATAACTTTGGAGACGGTTTTGCCCGTGCCTTTGGCATTCAATATTCGGATAAAGAGAACAAGCTGCAGTATGTGCATCAGACCTCCTGGGGGCTTTCCACCCGGATTATCGGCGCTATTATTATGGTCCACGGCGACGACAGCGGCTTGGTACTGCCGCCTCGGATTGCTCCGACGCAGATTATGGTGATTCCCATTGCCCAGCACAAGGAAGGGGTAACGGAAAAAGCGCTGGAACTGAAGGAAACCTTGATTAAAGCGGGCTTTAAGACAAAGGTGGACGATACGGATAAGAGTCCTGGCTGGAAATTCAGCGAGCAGGAGATGCGTGGAATTCCGCTTCGGATTGAGATCGGGCCAAAAGATTTGGAAGCTGGACAGGCGGTGCTGGTGCGCCGGGATACCAGAGAAAAACGGGTGGTGCCTTTTGAACAGGTGACTGCGGTAGCGTCCGCTATGCTGGAGCAGATGCAAAACGATATGCTCCATCGGGCCAAGGCGCATCTGGAAAGCCATATTTATGAAGCGGACGATTATGAGAGCTTCAAGGAGACCGTGGCGACGAAACCTGGTTTTATTAAGACCATGTGGTGCGGCGACGAAGCCTGCGAGCTGAAGATCAAAGAGGAAACCGGTGCGACTTCCCGGTGTATGCCTTTTATCCAGGAGCACCTGGGAGACACCTGCGTTTGCTGCGGGCGTCCGGCAAAAGTAATGATTTATTGGGGAAAAGCGTATTAAGAAAGAATTTCGCTTTGCGAAATTCTCCTCTAGGAAAAAGAATCGGCAGCGCCTTTGCTTCGGCGCTGCCGACCTTTGAGAATAACAAAAGGATGAGAACAAAGAAAGGGATAGACGACATGTACCAGGATATGATGGACACGATCGGGTTTGTATCGCAGATCGACCCGGAAATCGGAACGGCTATGGCAAAAGAGTTGGGCCGTCAGCAAAGAAATTTGGAGTTGATCGCTTCGGAAAATTTGGTTTCTCCCGCTGTTATGGCAGCGATGGGAAGTGTTTTGACGAATAAATATGCGGAAGGATATCCGGGAAAGCGCTATTACGGCGGCTGCGAAGAAGTGGACGTAGTGGAAAATGTGGCCATTGAACGGGCGAAAAAGCTCTTTGGTGCAGAGTTTGCCAATGTGCAGCCCCATTCCGGCGCTCAGGCCAATATGGCAGTTTACGCGGCGTTTTTAAAGCCAGGCGACACGGTGATGGGCATGAGTTTGGCCCATGGCGGTCATCTGTCCCATGGCGCTCCGGTAAACTTAAGCGGTCAGCTTTATCATTTTGTGCCTTACGGCGTGACAGACGATGGCTGGATCGACTATGACGCGGTGGAAGCAAAGGCCAAAGAGGTTCGCCCGAAGATGATCGTGGCTGGCGCGTCCGCATATCCTCGTATCATTGATTTTAAAAGGCTGAGCGAGATCGCCAAGGAAGTCGGCGCTTATTTGATGGTCGATATGGCTCATATTGCCGGCCTTGTGGCGGGCGGCGCGCATCCGTCGCCGGTACCCTATGCGGATGTTGTGACTACGACTACCCACAAGACACTGCGCGGTCCCCGCGGCGGCATGATTTTGACCAAGGAAGAATATGGTCCGGCGATCAATAAAGCAATCTTTCCGGGAACCCAGGGCGGCCCGCTGATGCACGTGATCGCAGGAAAGGCCGTGTGCTTTGGCGAGGCTTTAAAACCGGAATTCCGGGCTTACGCGTCCCAGATCGTAAAGAATGCGGGTGCACTGGCGGAAGGCCTCTTAAAGCGCGGCGTGAATCTGGTATCCGGCGGTACGGACAACCATCTGATGTTAGCGGATCTGAGATCTCTCCATATTACGGGGAAAGAGTTGGAGAAGCGTTTGGACTGCGTCTATATTACGACCAACAAAAATGCGATTCCAAACGACCCGGAGAAGCCTTTTGTGACCAGCGGCATCCGTCTGGGAACGGCCGCAGTGACGACCAGAGGTTTGAAAGAGGCGGATATGGATGTGATCGCAGATTGCATCTACCGGGTAGCAACCGATTACGAAAATCAGGCGGATGCGGTGCGGGCGATCGTGACGGAACTTTGCGGAAAGTATCCGCTGTATTGCTAAAATGTTATTTACAACCCTTTGTTATATTGAAAAAGACGATTGTTACCTGATGCTTCACCGGGTAAAAAAAGAACATGACCTGAATAAAGACAAATGGATCGGGGTCGGCGGGAAGTTTGAAGAAAAGGAAAGCCCGGAGGACTGTCTCTTGCGGGAAGTCCGGGAGGAGACGGGCCTGACTCTGACCCGGTTTCGCCTGAGGGGGATCGTTACCTTTGTTTCCGATCAATGGGAGACAGAGCATATGTACCTGTTTACGGCAGATCAGTATCAGGGAGAAATCATGCCCTGTCCGGAAGGAACGCTGGAATGGGTTCCGAAGGCGGAGTTGAATCAGCTCAACCTTTGGGAGGGGGATAAGATATTTTTCCGCCTTTTGGAGGAGGACGCCCCATTTTTTACATTGAAGGTGGTTTATGAAGGAGATCAGTTGAAGGAGGCCGTGAAAGACGGCGTCCTCCGGCTGGTATAAACAGGGAGGAAGAAGATGCCGCTTACATCAAAGGAATTGTTGGAAGAGAGCAGAAAGAGACGGACGTACCGGTCTTTTTTGGAAGAACCGGTAGATTTAGAGGTCATCAAAGACTGTATTTTGACCGCAGGCACGGCGCCCAGCGGGGCAGACAAGCAGCCCTGGCATTTCTGCGTGGTGACGGATCCGGAGATGAAAAAGAAAATCCGGGAACAGGCGGAGGAAGTGGAAAAGGAATTTTATGCGAACCGGATCAGCGATGAGTGGCGTGCAGACCTGGCCAAGTTAAAGACCAACTGGGAAAAGCCCTTTTTAACCCAGGCTCCTTGTCTGATTGTGATTTTTAAGGAGTTTTATCGGACGCTGCCGGACGGAACCAAGGACAAAAATTACTATGTGCCGGAATCCATCGGCATCTCTATGGGATTTTTGATCAATGCGATTCGGAACGCGGGATACGCGAGCTTGACCTATACTCCGGCGCCGCCGGCATTTTTAAGCGATTTACTGGAACGGCCGGAAGGCGAAACTCCGGTCATGGTATTGTGCGTCGGAAAGCCGGACCCGAATTTTGAACTTCCAAAGCTTCGGAAGAAGACTTTGGAAGAGATTGCGACGTTTATCTAACAAGGAGGCACCTGATGGGCGTATTCGATATCATCGGCCCGGTTATGGTGGGCCCGTCCAGTTCTCATACCGCCGGCGCTGTGCGGATCGGTTATATCGCAAGATTGCTTTTGGGAGAACCGGTAAAGGCGGCTAAAATTGATCTGTACGGCTCTTTCCTGGCCACGGGAAAGGGACACGGTACCGACCGGGCATTGGTAGCCGGGTTGCTGGGCATGAAGCCCGATGACAACCGGATTCCTTTTAGCTTTGGGCTGGCGGAAGAAGCTGGGGTAGAAATTACCTTCGGCCAGGCAAACCTGAGAGACGTTAACCCCAATACGGCGCGGATTCGCATGACGGGGGAGGGTGGCCAGACCTTGGAGGTCATGGGCTCGTCTCTTGGCGGCGGAAAAATTCGAATCTGTCAGGTGGATGGGATCGAAGCGCATTTTAGTGGAGAAAGCCCTACTTTGGTGATTCGGAATCAGGATATTCCCGGTTCTGTGACGGAAGTGACCTCTCTGCTTCGGGAAAAAGAAGTGAATATTGCGACGATGCAGCTATATCGAGACTGCCCCGGCGGGGACGCCGTGATGGTTCTGGAATGCGATCAGGAAGTACCAAAGGAAGTGCGGCGGCATCTAAAGAGCCTGCCGGAAGTAAAACGGGTCACGTATCTGAGTCTGAAGGAGGGCGAGTGATGGGATTTTCATCCTTGGCAGAGATCGCGGAGAGAGCAAAGGCAGAGCAGCTTCCCTTTTGGCGTGTGATTTTTGAGGACGATTGCGTATTCTCTCAGACAGAACCGGAGAGCTCCTGGAAAAAGATGCAGGACATGTATCAAGCCATGAAGGCGGCGGACGAAGGTTATGATGAAAATCAAAAGTCGGCCAGCGGTCTGGTGGGCGGCGACGGAGCGCGGATGGCAGCCTATGCAGAGGCGGAAAAAAGTCTGTGCGGTTCCTTTTTTGGCCAGGTAATCGCAAGGGCGCTGAAGATGGGAGAGAGCAACGCCTGCATGAGGCGGATCGTGGCGGCTCCCACGGCTGGGTCCTGCGGCGTGCTGCCGGCGGTTCTTTTGACCTATGAAAAAGAGCGTCAGCCGGAGGAAGAACGCATCTTGCAGGCGCTCTACGTGGCCGCCGGGATTGGCGGTGTGATCGCCGTCCGATCCAGTATCTCCGGAGCGCGTGGCGGCTGCCAGGCGGAGATCGGCGCGTCCAGCGCCATGGCCGCGGGAGCCCTGACCTTTCTGCAAGGGGGAGATACGGAAGCGATTCTTCACAGCGCGGCGATGGCTTTAAAAAACCTTCTCGGTCTGGTATGCGATCCGGTAGCCGGATTGGTGGAAGTGCCCTGCGTCAAGCGCAATGTGATCGGCGCGGTCAATGCCTTAAGCGCGGCAGATATGGCTTTGGCAGGGGTTCGCAGCGCCATTCCTCCAGATGAAGTCATCGACGCGATGAGAAGCGTCGGAGACCTGATGAGCGGGGATTTGCGGGAAACCGGAAGAGGCGGGCTAGCGGGTACGCCGACCGGCCGGGCGATTTTTGAGAGGTTGAAAAAAAGATAGAGAAAATGGAAAGAAGGATTCAAGATTCTTTGTTCTTGAATCCTTCTTTCCATAATGCTATAATAAGGTTGCCCTTATCAGGAGGTATCTTCTATTGAGATACTCTGGCGGGAAATCCATTAAAGGGATGTGGAGAGGGAATGAACACGGAAATTTGTCCGATGACAACAAAAGAGGAACGCTGTCCGGCCATTCAGCGCGCCGCCAGGCTGCTGAGAGAAGGCAAGCTGGTGGCTTTTCCCACAGAGACGGTATACGGCCTTGGCGGAAACGGTTTGGACCCTCAGGCTGCGTCCCGTATTTATGCGGCAAAGGGCCGGCCCTCGGACAACCCTCTGATTCTTCATATTTGCGACCGGGAGGAGCTGCCTCCTTTGGTTCGCCGGATTCCGGAAGCGGCAAAGCGGCTGATGGACGCTTTTTGGCCGGGTCCCTTGACATTGATCTTTGAAAAAAGTGAAAAAGTTCCCCTGGAGAGTACCGGGGGATTGGATACGGTAGCGATTCGTTTTCCCAGCCATCCAGTGGCCCAGGAATTGATCCGGGAAGCGGGAGTTCCGATTGCAGCGCCGAGCGCGAACCTATCGGGTCGTCCCAGCCCTACGACGGCGGAACATGTGATACAGGATTTATCGGGCAGAATTGAGATGATTTTGGACGGCGGGCCGGTGGAGATCGGTTTGGAATCCACCATCATTGATGTGACGGGAGAGATTCCCTTGATTTTGCGTCCAGGCTATATCAGTCTTGTGCAGCTGCGGGAGGTTTTAGGAAGCGGCGAGTTTGACCCGGCGATTTTAGGAAAGCCGGATTCAGATTTGCGTCCGCGGGCGCCGGGAATGAAGTACCGGCACTACGCGCCGAAAGCGGAGCTTACCATTGTGGAAGGGAAGCCGGAAGCCGTTGCCAGCCGGATTCTTTCTCTGGCAAAAGAGAAAAAAAATCAGGGTTTTCGGGTTGGAATTCTCTGTTCGGAGGAAAGCAGAGGGCGGTATGACGCTTCTTTTGTGAAGACCATCGGAACGCGGGCGAAGGAGGAAACTATTGCCCATAATTTGTACCGTTGTCTTCGGGAATTTGATGAGGAAGAGAAAGAATTTGTTTACTCAGAGGCTTTTTCAGAGGGGCCGCTGGGGGCAGCTATCATGAACCGGTTGATGAAAGCCGCCGGGTACCGGATACTGCAGGCAGGAGGCGAAGATGAAAACCTACCATAAAGTGATCTTTGTCTGTATGGATAATACATGCCGGAGCATTATGGCTGAGGCTGTCATGAACAGCGTTAACTGGAAAAAGACGCTCCAGGTGCTTTCAAGAGGATTGGTCGTCCTTTTTCCGGAACCGATGAATCCCAAAGCGGTCGCGATCTTAAAAGGGAATCAGCTGGAACCTTCGAAAGAAAGTTCAGAACAGCTCTCCGTGGAAGATTTGGAAGCGGGTACTTTGGTATTGACCATGACTGAATATGAATGCTGCCAGGCAAAAGAATCTTTTCAGGGAGAGGCGGATATCTATTCTATCGGAGAATTTGTTCGAAAACCGGGGGATATCAACCTGCCCCATGGGGGTACGCTGGCAGAATATGGGGCATGCTATGAGTATATTGATTTGATGGTGAAAATGGCAGCGGAACGATTACTAAAGGAGGAAGCGATATGATAGCATTAGGAAGTGACCATGGCGGATTTGCACTGAAACAGGAAGTGATCGCCTATCTGGAAAAGAATGGTATGGAATACAAGGATTTTGGCTGTTATGATGAGAAATCCTGCGATTACCCGGAGTACGCTCATGCAGTGGCTCACGCGGTGGCAGATGGGGTTTGCGAGAAGGGGATTTTGATTTGCGGCACCGGTATCGGCATGTCCTTGGCGGCCAATAAGGTAAAAGGTATCCGGGCCGCTCTTTGTGGAGACTGTTTTTCTGCCCAGATGACGAGAGAACATAATGATGCCAATGTGCTTTGTATGGGAGCCCGCGTGGTAGGGGCAGGATTGGCTTTAAAGATTGTGGAGATCTTTTTGACCACAGAATTTTCCAACGACGAACGCCATATGCGTAGAATTGCTAAGATTGAAGAGTAGATAGGGAGGGCATATGGAAAAGCGGAGTGATTATATTACTTGGGATGAATATTTCATGGGAGTCGCGAAACTGAGCGCCCGGCGTTCCAAAGACCCAAACACACAGGTTGGAGCTTGTATTGTCAGCGCGGATCATAAGATCTTATCGATGGGCTACAATGGGTTCCCTAGCGGCTGTTCGGACGATGAATTTCCGTGGGCACGGGATGGAGAAGGAATCGATACCAAGTACCTCTATGTCACCCACAGCGAGCTAAATGCCATTTTAAATTATCGAGGCGGAAGCCTTGAGGGAAGTACGCTCTATGTAAGTTTATTTCCCTGTAATGAATGCGCGAAAGCGATTATTCAGGCCGGTATCCGTACGGTTGTGTATGAAGAAGATAAATATTCTGAGTCCGATGCGGTTCGGGCATCAAAACGGATGTTTGACGCCGCCGGAGTCCGGTATTACCAGTACCAGAAAACGGGACGAAAGGTTGAACTGGAATTATAAATGGGAAAAGCTTTTAAAAAGATTTTGATTTTGGCCGGCATCTTTCTGGTGGTGGCCATTCTCGTATTTTTTCTGTTGTTAAAAGATCGGGAAAAAGAGGAAGTTTCCTATGAGGCGATGGAGGCGGCTTCCCTTCCGGTACTGTCTCTGACGGTAGAGGACCAGGAGGTCAATGTTCTCTATGGATATACAGCGGAAATGAAGGAAGCCTACATGGGAGAGACTCTGACGCCTCTTCCGGAGGATCGAAAACTTCCGGTGGCGGTGTCTACCTATGGCAACACGGTGACCGGTCTTTCCTATGAGATTCGCACGATGGACGGAAACGGCCTGATTGAGCGAAGAGAGCTGCAGGACTGGCGGGAGGAAGACGGCCAAATTCAAGTGGAACTTCCGATTCAAGATTTGCTTGGCCGCAACATAGAATACCGTCTCCGGATTTTGGTTTCCACAGAAGAACGGGAAAATATTTCCTATTACACTCGAGTGGTCTGGGGTCAGGGGATGAAGACCAGGGAGATGTTGGAGTATGTAAAAGGGTTCCATGATGAAACTTTTACGAAAACAGACAGCGAGAATTATGCGGTGAATCTAGAATCGGATCAATCCGCGGACAACGGTACGCTGGCTTATACCAATATTCATTCCAGTTTTGATCAGATTACCTGGGCGAAGCTGGCGCCGAGCCAGATTGGGGAACCCCAGATTCAAATTTTGCAGATCAATTCGACCTTTGGTTCGTTTTTGGTGCGTTATGAGCTTCAGGCGGAAGGGGAAAACGATCGGATCGGTACGTATCTGGTGGAAGAATACTTTTGTCTGAATTGGTCGCCGCAGCGTTTTTATCTGATGGCTTATGAGCGAAACATGAACCAGGTTTTTGAGGCGTCTGCAGATACCATCACCAGCGAGGGGATTGATTTCGGCGTGACGCTGCCGGAGCGGGTTGCCTTGGCGGAGTCGGGCAAGCCCTCCACCAGGGAAAATGGAGAGAAAGAATACCAGGTATTCGTCGTGAACGGCGAGCTCTGGAGCTACTGCCCAGAAAATCAGGAAGCGGTCCGCATCTTTACGTTTCGCGATGAGAAGGAAGAGGGCTGGCGGCGCAATCACCAGGAGTATGGTATTCGTACGGTGAATGTGGACAATTTAGGGAATGTAGAGTTTTTTGTTTTTGGCTATATGAACCGGGGAGTTCACGAGGGGCAGACGGGATTATCCTATTACCGGTATGTGAAGGCGGACAACGCTTTGCAGGAGGTGTTCTATATTGCTTCGGATAAGCCTTATCAGGTGCTGAAGGAAGGGATCGATACGTTAGCCTATAAAAGCAGCCGGGAACTTCTATATCTAAAATTTGATAATAACGTCTATGCCATTGATTACGTGGGAAATGAATTTGTCGTTGTTGTGGAAAACGCCGAGGCCCGCGGCTTTGTGGTCAATCAAACCCAGGACGCGATTGCCTGGCAGCAAGGCGAAAATTTGCAGGAGGCGGATTCCGTTCGGATTTTGTATTTAGATTCCGGGGAAAGTCATGTGCTGGAAGCGGCGGATGGAGAGTATCTGCGGACTCAGGGATTTATCGATCAGGATTTTATCTGCAGCATTGGGCGGACCGAGGAGATAAAAAGGTCGGGCTTAGAGGCCTTATACCCTCAGTACGCGTTGACCATCACGGATGCGGCGGGAACGGAGATTTCCCGGTATCAGTACGATGGGATCTATATTTCTTCGGTTTCTGTGGGAGAAGGACAGGTACATTTAAGCCGTCTGAGAAAGAACTCATCTGGGGACTATGAATATATGGATGGGGATACCCTGATGCAGAGCAATGCAGAATCCAGCAGAGAAAAGGAAAAATTGGCGCAAAAGGATGGAGAGAAACGAAAACGAATCTGGTATTTGCCCCTTACTCAAAACGGGGAGGGAAAAAAGAATCTGAACGTTACGTCTCCCAATAAGATTCTCTATGGCGGGAGTTCTTCCCTGGATCTTTCCCACTATTCGGAAGGAATGGACCACGTTCGTTATTATGCGTACGCCTATGGACATTTACAGACGGTCCGGGATCGGGCGGGAGAAGCGATTTCCCAGATTTACGATAAGATGGGATGGGTAACCGACAGTAACGGAAACGCCATTTGGCGGCGGACGGAGAGAGCGCTTACTGTCAGTATTCCGATTGCGGAAGAAGCAAAGGTTGCTGCGCCGGACGACCGGCTGATGGGATGCATCGTTGGAATTTTGCGGAAAGAAGGCGTGGAGGAGGACATCCATGAACGCCTGGCCGCTGGGGAAAACGCTCAATTGATCCTATCGGAGCTTTTACCGGGAACGGTGATGGATTTGAGCGGTTGTACGTTAAAACAGCTATTTTACTATATCAACCGGCAGACGCCGGTCATTGCCCTCAGCGAGGACAAAGGGCCGATTCTTTTGGTGGGATACGACCAGTATAATGTGGAGCTGTATGATCCCCTGGAGGGGACGGTTACAAAGAAGGGACAAAACGATGC
The DNA here is from genome assembly GCF_051055405.1 of Hominifimenecus sp. rT4P-3. Classification (GTDB taxonomy): domain Bacteria; phylum Bacillota; class Clostridia; order Lachnospirales; family Lachnospiraceae; genus Pseudolachnospira. Next base: position 264,497 of record NZ_CP167068.1, read on the forward strand.
GGAAGACTATTTTCGTCAGGCGGGAAGCAGGTTCCTTGGCTATGTGAAATAAAGAAAAAGAGCGTGTGCGGTTTGGTAATAACTGTAAAAAACTATTAATATTCTTAGGACTATATCTTGTTATCCTGTCGACATAAAAGGGCAAGATATGGCGGAAAGTGTAGGAAAATGCGGCTTTTTTGGGGGCGGACAGGCAGTCTGCCCCATTTTCAAATGTTAAAAAATCTTTACAAACTTTACGGATAATGGTAGAATAGCATTCAGTGAGAGAAACCAACTAGTCAGGGGAGTCTGAACATGCAATATATCATGAGGGGGGGAGCCCCCCTAGTCGGAGAAGTGGTCATCAGCGGCGCAAAGAATGCTGCGCTTGGAATTTTAGCGGCTGCGATCATGACCGATGAGTCAGTCGTTATTGATAATTTGCCGGATGTCCAAGATATTCGGGTTTTGCTGGATGCGATGCGGGAAATCGGTGTGATTGTGGAGCGGCGTGATAGCCACTCCGTTCGGATCAATGGGAGCAATATCCACAAGGTTCGCGTGGATAACGCCTACATAAGGAAAATTCGGGCTGGATATTATCTTCTGGGAGCCTTGCTTGGAAAATACCGCCATGCGGAGGTGGCTCTTCCTGGAGGATGTAATATTGGAAGCCGCCCCATTGACCAGCATCTAAAGGGGTTCCGCGCTTTGAATGCGAAGGTGGACGTGCTTCACGGCTGTGTGATCGCGGATGCAAAGCAGCTGGCGGGCGGACATGTTTACTTGGATATGGTATCCGTAGGAGCTACGATTAATGTCATGCTGGCCGCTGTGCTGGCGTTGGGAAATACCACCATTGAGAATGCGGCAAAGGAACCGCATGTTGTGGACGTCGCCAATATGTTGAATTCTATGGGCGCCAATATCAAAGGCGCTGGAACCGATGTGATTCGGATTCGCGGCGTAGAACGGCTTCATGGAACCGAATATACGATTATACCGGATCAGATTGAAGCGGGAACCTTTATGTTTGCCGCGGCAGTGACCAAAGGCGATGTGATGGTAAAAAATGTGATTCCGAAACACATGGAAGCGGTTTCCTCGAAGCTTTTGGAGATGGGATGCGAGGTGGTGGAGTTTGACGACACGATCCGCGTGGTTGGAAAGCCTCAGCTGCGTTCCTGTAATGTGAAGACATTGCCCTATCCTGGATTTCCGACGGACATGCAGCCTCAGATGTGCGTGACCTTGACTCTTTCCGGCGGGACTGGAATTGTGACGGAGAGCATATTTGAAAATCGTTTTAAATATGTGGATGAGCTGACGAAGATGGGAGCTCAGATTAAAGTGGAGAGTAATATCGCTGTGATTGACGGCGTGAGCCGTTTGACCGGAGCGGAACTGGTAGCGCCGGATCTCCGAGCGGGAGCCGCGCTGGTGCTGGCGGGTCTTAGCGCAGAGGGAATCACGACGGTGGACAACATCGAATACATTCTTCGTGGATACGAAGGTTTTGATAAGAAACTTCAGGGTCTTGGAGCGATGATCGAGCTTGTAAACGATGAGCGGGAGGCAAAGAAATTCCGTTTTCGGGCAGGCTGACGGGAAGACTTAGAAGAGTAATGTTCGGATGGAATACAGAGAAAATAAAAAACCGCAAGTGATCGCAAATGCGATGGCTTGCGGTTTTCTAAGTGCGCCCAGCGGCGCACGTTTCTAACGGGTTAAAGTCCCGAATCCGCCCGGTAGTGGGAAGGATATAGCCGAAGGCAAGGGTGTCCATCGTGAGGTGGAATCTGAAGGAAGCCGGATGTGGGGAACCTACTAACCCGCGGGCAAATCTCTGGTCTGACGAACAGAAATCACATATGAGGTTATGCATGAGGGTAAGGCTGCTTACCAAGTCGAAGCCCAATAACTACACGGAATCATGCATGATAAATGAGGCAGATGGATGGAGAGGAGGAAACGTGTGGTACCTGGGGAGGTCTGTGCGGTATGCCTTGAAAGAGGTAACCATTGCTTAAGGCAATGCTGAACGCACAGAAGTCAGCAGAGGTCATAGTAGTGAAGTTTTTTTTTCATGAAGGACCGAATCAGTGGGAGTCTTGAGTATGACCGGGAAAGGAGGAATGACTGTATATGACAGAAAACTTGGAAAACAATGGCTGTCCGCAAAGAGACAGTGCGGAACACGAAGGGTATGCGGAAGCGTCAAGGTCATTCAATCGGATATGGAAAGAAAGAGACAGTGCACAGCCAAAGCTCTTGGAAGCGATACTACATAAGGATAACGTCAACAGAGCGTATAAGAGAGTGAAGGCAAACAAGGGGGCGCCAGGAATCGATGGGATGACTGTCGAGGAAGCGCTTCCGTACCTAAAGGAACATCAACAGGAGCTGACCGACCGGATTTACAGGGGGAAGTACACTCCGTCTCCAGTGAGACGTGTTGAGATTCCGAAACCGGAAGGTGGTGTGCGAAAGCTTGGCATACCAACCGTGATAGACCGAACACTCCAACAGGCAATAATGCAACAGTTAGTGCCAATCTATGAGCCATTGTTTGCGGACGGCAGTTTCGGGTACCGCCCGAACAGAAGCGCAAAAGAAGCGATACTAAAAGTGAAAGAGTATGCAGAGCAGGGCTGTACATTTGCGGTAGTCCTGGACTTATCGAAATACTTCGACACAATCAACCACGAAATACTTATCAATCTTTTGCGGAAGAATGTAAAGGACGAGCGTGTAATACAGCTGATTAAACGCTACCTGAAAAGTGGAATAATGGAGAACGGAGTGGTCATCGACACAGAGGAAGGCTCGCCACAGGGAGGAAATTTATCTCCGTTACTAGCGAATATCTACCTCAACGAGTTCGACCAGGAGTTCTTAAATAGAGGTGTTCCGTGCGTTCGATATGCAGATGACATTGTGCTTCTCGCAAAGAGCAAACGGGCATCAGAAAGACTTTTGGAAAGCAGTACAAAGTACCTTGAGGAAAAGCTGAAATTAACAGTCAACCGGGAGAAAAGTCGCACTGTGAGCGTGTTTGCAATCCGAAATTTTAAGTTTCTTGGTTTTGCATTGGGAAGGAACGGGAGCGGCATTTATGTCCGGGTTCATGCAAAGTCATGGAAGAAGTTTAAGACGAAGCTGAAAGATTTATCTTCCCGTAAATCGGTACAGTCCATTAAGCCAAGCCTTGAGAAAATCAAGGTATTTGCGAGGGGATGGCTAAACTATTACGGAATAGCGAGCATGAAGAACAACATAGATGACATTAACGGATGGCTCTATCACAGAATACGTATGTGTATATGGAAACAATGGAAGAAACCAAAGACAAAAGTGCGAAACCTAATCAAGATGGGGTTGGAGAAGGATTTGGCATGGCAGGCGGGAAACAGTCGCCGAGGCTATTGGTTCACCACACATACAGTTGCCATAAATATGGCAATGACAAAAGAAAGACTGATAAACAGTGGCTTTTATGATTTAGCCACCGCCTATCAGTCAGTGCACGTCAACTATTGAAAGCGCCGGATACGAGAACCGTATGTCCGGTGCTGTGAGAGGACGGCGGCTAGTCACCGCCTCCTACTCGATTATCATTTTGGCATATTTTGACCGGTTTTCCAAGAAATATTTTGTAAAGAAAGCCTCCCCAGTTATCCAGGCTGGGGAGGCTTCCTGAAGGTATAGAGATGTTGTAGAGGCAGCCAAAGCAGCCTCCCTTTCGCAGGCAGTTTTTCCGTTAGGCTAAGACGGTCAAGCTGCGGATGCGAGAGAAGAAGAGTATTTGTTCATAAGCACGTATGGTTTCCCATTTCAGAATCAGGAAAAAATAAAACCGCTTTTTCAAGCGGCATCCTGACAGGAAACGAATTCCTCGCGTTCCTTCATCTATCTGCCATCTGAGTGGGTCGTCGATAAATCTTATTATAAGCAGGTCTTCTGACTTGCGGATCCATGCGCGGCTCTCCCCTTCCCGATCGCTCAGTGGTATTTGAGAGGCGCTCCCCGCTTACAGCTGCGAGACAGTTCCGGATTTTCACCGGATTCCCTTTTCACCCGTCTAAAACGGACACTTATAACGTGCAATATGAAACATCATTATTATAATGTGAAGTATAGAAAAAGGCAATAGGAATTCTGAAAATAAATTCTGCCCTATGGATTTTCTATTCCGGCGTGAGATCTTTATGCCAATGGATTCAGGCAAAGAGAAGGGAAAAGAAAAAGTTTATGAAACCACTTTAAAAAAGTACTTTTATAGATGAATACATTGGAAAATACAAAGAAAATGGTTCTATCTTGCCCTTTTTAACCTTGGTATAGAAGGGAACTTGCATGGAAAAATTTTTTTGGGTATAATACATATAAATAAAGAAGACAATATTGCATTTCTACTAGACATCTCTTTCGTTGAAAACGTATATGTGGTCAGGGCAGAGCAGATTTTCTGGTAGTAGATGGAAGGAGGAAATAAAAATGAGTATTCGTGTTGCAATTAATGGTTTTGGCCGTATTGGCCGTTTGGCGTTCCGTAAGGTTTTTGCCGATCCGGATTTCGAGGTGGTGGCGATCAATGATTTGACAAAGCCGGAGATGCTGGGTTATCTGTTGAAATATGACAGTGTGCAGGGGTGCTATGCCAGAGAGCATCAGGTGAGCAATGATGAAGCTTCCATCACCGTTGACGGTGTGAAGATCCCGATTTTTGCAAAGCCCAATCCGGCGGAACTTCCCTGGAAAGAGCTGGATGTGGATATTGTTCTGGAGTGTACTGGTTTCTTTGCTTCCAAGGCAAAATCTCAGGCTCATCTGGACGCAGGCGCAAAGAAGGTGCTGATCTCCGCGCCGGCTGGAAATGATCTTCCCACGATTGTGTATGGAGTAAACCATGAGACTTTGACCAAGGATGATTTGATCGTGTCCGGCGCCAGCTGCACGACCAACTGTCTGGCTCCGATGGCCAAGGCATTGAATCAGTACCGGGAGCTGCGTACCGGCTTTATGACCACGATCCACGCGTATACGGGCGACCAGATGATTCTGGACGGACCTCACCGCAAAGGAGATTTCCGTCGGGCAAGAGCTGGCGCTGTCAATATTGTACCCAATAGTACCGGCGCGGCGAAAGCGATCGGTCTGGTAATTCCGGAGCTGGCGGGCAAGCTGATCGGATCTGCCCAGCGTGTACCGGTAGCGTCCGGTTCCATCACGATTTTGGACGCAACCTTAAAGGATGATACGGAGAGCGTAAGCGTGGAGGGAATCAATGCCGCCATGAAAGCCGCTGCCAATGAATCCTTTGGTTATACGGAAGAAGAGCTGGTATCCAGCGATATCATTGGCATGTCTTATGGTTCCTTGTTTGACGCTACCCAGACTCTTGCTCAGAGGTGCGGAACGAAGATCTACGAGGTAAGAATCGTCTCCTGGTACGACAATGAGATGAGCTATACCAGTCAGCTGGTTCGCACGCTGAGATATATGGCAAATTTGCAGTAAAAACAAATTTTTAAAATATATTTTCCATATTAAGAACTAGGGAAAAAGTAGTTGACAGACGATAAAAACACTTTTATAATAAGCACCATATTTAGCAAAGGCGCTGTGAGAGATTTCTCATAGCGCCTTTTCCCTTCTGCTCCGGTTGGCCGAAAATGTACATTGCCTGGAGACAGGAACAAATGTGAGTAGGAGGTATTGCATATGGAATTTTCAGCAGTAAACACAATGTGGGTTTTGGTAGGCGCGGCATTGGTATTTTTCATGCAGGCAGGGTTTGCGATGGTGGAGACCGGCTTTACAAGAGCAAAAAATGCCGGGAATATCATTATGAAAAACCTGATGGACTTTGCCATTGGAACTCCCCTGTACTGGTTGGTGGGGTTTGGCTTGATGTTTGGCGGCACAGGGGCCCTCGTTGGCGGACTGGATCCCTTGGTACTTGGAGATTACAGCGCAGTTTTGCCAGACGGCGTGCCGCTTCCGGCTTTTCTGATCTTTCAGACGGTTTTCTGCGCTACGGCGGCGACGATTGTCTCCGGCGCGATGGCGGAGCGGACGAAATTCCTTTCCTATTGTATCTACAGTGCGATTATCAGCCTGGTGGTTTATCCCATCTCTGGACACTGGATTTGGGGCGGCGGCTGGCTGGCTCAGATGGGATTTCATGATTTTGCCGGTTCCACAGCCGTGCATATGGTAGGTGGTATGGCGGCTCTGGTGGGAGCAAAGATTTTAGGTCCCCGAATCGGGAAGTACGACAAAAATGGAAAACCGAAAGCAATCCTTGGCCATAGCTTGACTTTGGGGGCTCTGGGAGTATTCATTCTTTGGTTCTGTTGGTTTGGATTCAACGGTTGTTCCACGGTCAGCATGACCGGCGCGGAGACGATCTACTCTGCTGGAAATATTTTTGTTACGACCAACCTGGCGGCTGCTACCGCCACGGTGGCGACGATGATTATTACCTGGGTGCGCTATGGCAAGCCGGATATCTCCATGACCTTGAACGGCTCTCTGGCAGGTCTGGTTGCCATCACGGCGGGCTGTGACGCCGTAGACCCGATCGGCGCGTTTTTCATCGGCCTGATTGCTTCCTTTGTAGTGGTCTTTGGAATTGAGTTTGTGGATCATGTGCTAAAAATTGACGATCCGGTAGGTGCCATCGGCGTCCATGGGCTGTGCGGCGCGACTGGCACGATGCTGACCGGGCTGTTCGCCAAATATTTGGTGGATGAGGCAGGAAATCCTCTCGGCCTCTTCTATGGCGGCGGATGGAAGTTCTTCGGTACGGAAGTTCTCGGCGTGGTCGTCGTGGCGGCCTATGTGATAATCGTGATGACAGTGGTGTTCCTGGCAATCAAGCATACCATTGGACTGCGGGCCAGTGCGGAGGAAGAAATCCGCGGTCTGGATGCTACGGAGCATGGCATCAGCAGTTCTTATGCGGACTTTATGCCCAGCACGGCTTCGACTGTTATGGCGGAAACTCCTCTGGAGGAGACGGGCACCGTACCGGTAGAAACAGCCGTTCCGGTCGAGGGGACGATACCGGAGAGCGGAGATACAGGCGCTGGAAAGAAGCTGACGAAGATCGACATCGTAGCCAATGCTGCGAAGTTTGAAGAACTGAAAAACGCGATGGCTGCCATCGGAGTGACAGGCATGACCGTGACCAATGTTTTGGGCTGCGGTATCCAGAAAGGAAGCGCCGGTTATTACCGCGGCGTTGCCGTAGAGCCTCATCTGCTTCCGAAAATGCAGGTGGAAATCGTGGTTGCGAAGGTTCCTGTCCGCACGGTAATCGATACGGCGAAAAAGGTTCTTTATACAGGCCATGTCGGCGATGGAAAAATTTTCGTCTATGATGTGGAGAATGTGGTAAAGATTCGGACCGGCGAGGAAGGATATGACGCTCTTCAGGATGAAACTGAAACAGAGTAAACAAGAATGATTAAAATAGATCAAGAAAAGTGATTAAATTTATTACTGGAAAAATAGAAACGGGTATGTTATAGTATGCTTCGAAAAAGCCATGAAGAGGAAGAGTAGCCGCAAAAGTGGATTTCAGAAAGCTGCCGGTTGATGCGAGGCAGTACGAGCGATGCGGTGAACTGGCCTTGGAGCTGCAAACGGAAAGGAAGATGTGATCTTCCCAGTAGGTTTTGACGGCAGTCCTCCGTTATCGGGACAGGATATGACGAGCTTGCTCAAGTATCCCAGAGCGCATGCAATGACATGAAGTAGAGTGGTACCGCGGAAAGGATCTTCCGTCTCTACAGCAAAAGTTGGCTGTAGAGACGGAAGTTTTTTTGTTTCATAGGAAATTCCGCCCCCATTTTGCCACCGAAACATTTATAGAAAATTCCCCTTATGGAGGTATGATCATGAACCCACAAAAATATTGTCCCCCTTATTTTCTTCCCCCAGTTATGACCTACGACTGGGTGAAAAAGACGGAAATTGAAAAAGCGCCGATCTGGTGCAGCGTAGACCTGCGGGATGGAAACCAGGCCTTAATTGAACCGATGAGCCTAGATGAAAAGATGGAATATTTTCAATTGCTGGTGGAGCTTGGCTTTCAGGAGATTGAGGTAGGATTTCCAGCCGCCTCCGATACCGAGTATCAGTTTGTACGCACCTTGATTGAGCAGGATAAGATTCCGGACGGCGTCACGATCCAGGTGCTGACCCAAGCCAGGGAACATATTATCAAAAAAACCTTTGATGCTTTAAAGGGAGCGAAGCATGCCATTGTCCATCTGTACAATTCTACGTCGGTTGCTCAGCGGGAGCAGGTATTCCGCAAAAGCCGGGAAGAGGTCAAGCAATTGGCTGTCGACGGCGCGGCGATGTTAAAGCGTTTGGCAGAGGAGACCGAAGGGAATTTTTCTTTTGAGTATTCGCCGGAGAGCTTTTCCGGCACAGAGGTGGACTATGCGCTGGAAGTATGCAATGCGGTTCTTGAGGTTTGGCAGCCAACGGAAGAAAAAAAGGCGATTATCAACATTCCGACTACCGTAGAGAATGCGCTTCCCCATGTGTTTGGCAGCCAACTGGAATACATGCATAAAAATCTGCGCCACCGCGAGGCGGTTGTGCTTTCCATTCATCCGCATAATGACCGGGGCTGTGGTGTAGCCACGGCGGAAGTGGGAATTCTTGCAGGGGCGGACCGGGTGGAAGGAACGCTTTTTGGCAATGGAGAGCGGACCGGAAATGTGGATATCGTCAATATAGGAATGAATTTATTTTCCCACGGGGTAGATCCGGAGTTGGATTTCAGTGATATGAAACATATTGCGGCAGTCTACGAAAGGCTGACGAATATGAAGGTTTCTCCGCGCCAGCCTTATGCGGGGGATTTGGTCTTTACCGCCTTTTCCGGTTCCCACCAGGATGCGATCGCCAAAGGACTGGCATGCCAGGCGGAGGGGAAAAAGGCTTATTGGGATGTGCCCTATCTTCCCATCGACCCGAAGGATGTGGGAAGAACGTATGACTCGGATGTGATCCGGATCAACAGTCAGTCGGGCAAAGGCGGCGTCAGCTATGTCCTAAAAAATCACTACGGCCTGATTCTTCCGGAAAAGATGCGGGAAGAAGTGGGATATGCGGTGAAAAATGTCTCCGACCAGGAACATAAGGAGCTTTCTCCAGATTGGATTTACCGTATCTTTGAGAGCAGATATCTACAATACCAGGAGCTTTTTTCTATCCCAGATTGCCATTTTAGGAAAATGGACGGAATCACAGCGGAACTTATGATCCGGTCAGCGGGAAAAGAGACGGCGGTAACTGCCTCAGGAAACGGACGAATCGACGCGGTCAGCAATGCAATCAAACAGCATTTTCAGATCAGCTATGAGCTGGCGGTCTACGAAGAACATGCGCTGACAAGAGGCTCTTCGTCGAAAGCAGTGGCTTATATTGGCGTTTGCCGCAATGGAAAGATGGACTGGGGCGTCGGTATTGACGAGGATATTGTCCATGCGTCGATTCACGCTTTGGTGGTGGCGGTCAACCATTGTCTGTTCCATGCGGAAAACAGTCAGGAAACCGACGAGCGTCTCCGGGAAATTTTAACCTATATCCATTCCAATTATCAGACGGTAACCTTGGAGGAACTCTCGCATAAGTTTTATCTTTCTATGCCGTATTTGTCTAAGTATATTAAAGAAAAGTCTGGAAAAACCTTTTGCGATATAGTAACCGGCATTCGGATGCAGCATGCTTGTACGCTTCTTTGCGGAGAGTCAATTTCTGTGGAACAGGTAGCGGAAAAGGTGGGGTATCCCAGTGTGGAGCATTTTACCCGTCAGTTTAAAAAGCGATATGGAAGGACGCCGTTGGAGTATAGAAATCGAAAGCCTTTTTGACCCTGAGGTCATTTATAATAATTATAGAAGAAACAGAAACATCTGTGAAAGAAAGAAGTCCTTGACTTCTAAAATCCTTATGATATAATGAAAAAGCGCGCAAATCGAAGCGTATTCTTTTTGTGCGCAAGGGAAAAGAAATCCCAAGAAATCTACAGGAGGTGAAACGTATGCCCACATTTAATCAGTTGGTGAGAAAAGGCAGACAGACATCGGAGAAGAAATCCACAGCACCGGCTCTGCAGAGAGGATATAACTCCCTGCACAAGAGAGCGACGAATGAGTCCGCTCCTCAGAAGAGAGGCGTTTGCACGGCTGTGAAGACGACGACCCCGAAGAAGCCGAATTCCGCTCTGAGAAAAATCGCCAGAGTACGTCTTTCTAACGGCATTGAAGTGACAAGCTATATTCCGGGCGAAGGCCACAACCTTCAGGAGCATAGCGTCGTTCTCGTTAGAGGCGGCAGAGTGAAAGACCTGCCTGGTACCCGTTACCACATCGTTCGTGGAACATTGGATACCGCAGGCGTGGCAAACCGTAAACAGGCTCGTTCCAAATACGGCGCCAAGAGACCGAAGAAATAAGGTCTAGTCGCGTAACACTCTAACTGTACGTGTAGGCATACTTACCCATAGACAGTGTCCTGCACGAACACACGGATAGGTGTGAGTACCGATGAATTAAACGACCCATGCAAATGGGAAAATATTTAAGGAGGGAAGTAACGTGCCGCGTAAAGGACATACCCAAAAAAGAGACGTGTTAGCCGATCCGCTTTACAATAATAAGATTGTGACAAAGCTGATTAACAATATCATGCTGGACGGCAAGAAAGGCGTTGCTCAGAAAATCGTATACGGCGCTTTTGCCCAGGTCGAAGAGAAGGCCGGAAAGCCTGCTCTGGAAGTATTTGAAGAGGCGATGAACAATATCATGCCTGTTCTGGAAGTAAAAGCAAAACGTATCGGCGGAGCTACCTACCAGGTACCGATCGAGGTAAAACCCGAGAGACGCCAGGCGTTGGCTCTGAGATGGCTGACCATGTTTTCTCGTAAGAGAGGCGAAAAGACCATGGAAGACCGTCTTGCCAATGAACTTATGGACGCTGCCAATAACACGGGCGCATCCGTAAAGAGAAAAGAAGACATGCACAAGATGGCAGAAGCCAACAAGGCGTTTGCTCATTATCGTTTTTAATTAGGATTAGGAGGAAAACCTGTGGCTGGAAGAGAATATCCGTTAGAGAGAACCAGGAATATCGGAATCATGGCTCATATCGATGCGGGAAAAACCACGTTGACCGAGCGTATTCTGTATTATACTGGTGTAAACTACAAGATCGGCGATACTCACGAAGGCACTGCGACCATGGACTGGATGGAGCAGGAGCAGGAGCGTGGTATTACGATCACTTCGGCTGCTACCACCTGTCACTGGACCCTGGAGAAGGAACACAAACCGGCTCCCGGCGCCCTGGAACACCGCATCAATATCATCGACACTCCTGGACACGTAGACTTTACCGTTGAGGTAGAGCGTTCCCTGCGTGTACTAGACGGTGCTGTTGGCGTGTTCTGTGCCAAAGGCGGTGTGGAACCCCAGTCCGAAAACGTATGGCGTCAGGCCGACACCTATAACGTTCCCCGTATGGCTTTCATCAATAAGATGGACATTCTGGGCGCGAATTTCTACGGCGCTGTGGATCAGATCCGCAACCGCTTAGGTAAAAACGCCATTTGCCTGCAGCTTCCGATTGGAAAGGAAGATGAATTCAAGGGAATCATCGATCTGTTCGAGATGCAAGCGTATTACTATAATGATGACAAGGGTGAGGACATCACCATCACCGAGATTCCGGATGACATGAAGGACGACGCGGAATTGTACCGCACGGAGCTGGTGGAAAAGATCTGCGAGTTGGACGACGATCTGATGATGCAGTATCTGGAAGGGGAAGAGCCTTCCGTCGAAGAGCTGAAGAAGGCTTTGAGAAAGGCTACCTGCGAGTGTACGGCGATCCCGGTTTGCTGTGGTTCCGCTTACCGGAACAAGGGCGTACAGAAGCTTCTGGATGCGGTCATTGAGTTTATGCCGTCCCCTGTTGATATCCCGGATATCAAGGGCGTTGACATGGATGGAAATGAAGTAGAGCGTCATTCTTCGGATGACGAGCCCTTCTCCGCTCTGGCATTTAAGATCATGGCCGACCCGTTTGTTGGAAAACTGGCTTTCTTCCGTGTATACTCTGGTACGATGAATTCCGGTTCTTATATCCTGAACGCCACCAAGGGCAAAAAGGAAAGAGTTGGACGTATCCTGCAGATGCACGCGAATAAGAGACAGGAGCTGGATAAAGTATATTCCGGAGATATCGCTGCTGCGGTAGGTCTGAAGATCACCACCACCGGCGACACGCTCTGCGACGAGCAGCATCCGGTTATCCTGGAGTCTATGGTATTCCCGGAGCCGGTTATCGATATCGCCATCGAGCCCAAGACAAAAGCTGGTCAGGACAAGATGGGCGAAGCTCTGGCGAAACTTGCCGAGGAAGATCCGACCTTCCGCGTTTCCACCAACAAGGAAACCGGCCAGACGGTTATCGCTGGCATGGGCGAGCTGCATCTGGAGATTATCGTAGACCGTCTGCTGCGCGAGTTTAAGGTAGAGGCCAATGTAGGCGCTCCTCAGGTAGCTTACAAGGAAGGCTTCACCAAGAGCGTGGAAGTGGACAGCAAATATGCGAAGCAGTCCGGTGGACGTGGCCAGTATGGTCATTGTAAAGTTCGCTTTGAGCCGATGGATGCCAACGGTGAGAAGACCTTTGAATTCGTCTCCGAGGTTGTCGGCGGCGCAATTCCGAAGGAGTATATCCCGGCGGTCGGCGCAGGTATCGAGGAAGCAGCTAAGGCTGGTATTCTGGCAGGATTCCCGGTACTGGGCGTAAAGGCTACGGTATACGACGGTTCCTACCATGAGGTAGACTCCAGTGAAATGGCATTTAAGATCGCTGGTTCCATGGCATTTAAGGATGCGATGCACAAAGCCGGATGCGTAATCTTAGAGCCGATCATGAGAGTGGAAGTAACCACACCGGAAGAATATATGGGCGATGTAATCGGCGACGTGAACAGCCGCCGCGGCCGAATTGAAGGAATGGAAGATTTGAACGGATCCAAGATGATTCGTGGCTATGTGCCGTTGGCTGAGATGTTTGGCTATGCGACAGACCTTCGTTCCAAAACGCAGGGACGCGGAGCTTATTCCATGTTCTTTGATAAGTACGAGCCGGCGCCCAAGTCCGTGCAGGAGAAAATTATCTCCAACCGGCAAAAGTAATAAAAATAGCTTGAAAAAATAGGGCTTATGCAATATAATATTGTACAGCCTGATTTGTAACCGAAAATTAATGATTGCCCAAAGGTGGGCGAAAATCAAGGAGGACATTCTAAAATGGCTAAAGCTAAATTTGAAAGAACGAAGCCCCATTGTAACATTGGTACCATTGGCCACGTAGACCATGGTAAAACGACTCTGACTGCTGCGATCACCTACACTCTGAACAAGAGACTGGGAACCGGCGAAGCCGTAGCTTTCGATATGATCGATAAGGCTCCGGAAGAGAGAGAGCGTGGAATCACGATTTCTACCGCTCACGTAGAGTATGAGACCGAGAAGCGTCACTATGCTCACGTTGACTGCCCTGGCCATGCTGACTATGTAAAGAACATGATCACTGGTGCTGCTCAGATGGACGGCGCGATCCTGGTTGTTGCTGCTACGGATGGTGTTATGGCTCAGACTCGTGAGCACATCCTGTTGGCTCGTCAGGTAGGCGTTCCTTACGTAGTTGTTTTCATGAACAAGTGCGATATGGTAGAGGACGAGGAACTGCTGGAGCTGGTTGACATGGAGATCCGTGAGCTGCTGAACGAGTACGAGTTCCCGGGCGACGACACCCCGATCATCCAGGGTTCCGCTCTGAAGGCTCTGGAGAATCCGGAGAGCGAGTGGGGCGACAAGATCATCGAGCTGATGCACACCATCGACGAGTATATTCCGGATCCGGAGCGCGACACCGACAAGCCTTTCCTGATGCCTGTTGAGGACGTATTCTCCATCACTGGCCGTGGTACGGTTGCTACCGGCCGTGTAGAGAGAGGTATCATCCACGTATCTGACGAAGTAGAAATCGTTGGCGTAAAGGATGAGAGCCGTAAGGTTGTCTGCACTGGTGTTGAGATGTTCCACAAGCTGCTGGACGAAGGCCAGGCTGGCGATAACATTGGCGCTCTGCTTCGTGGCGTTCAGAGAACTGAGATCGAGAGAGGACAGGTTCTGGCGAAACCCGGCACCATCACTCCTCATTGCAAGTTTACTTGCCAGGTTTACGTTCTGTCCAAAGACGAGGGTGGCCGTCATACTCCTTTCTTCAACAACTACAGACCGCAGTTCTACTTCAGAACCACCGACGTTACCGGTGTTTGCGAGCTGCCGGAAGGCGTTGAGATGTGCATGCCTGGCGACAATGTTCAGATGACCGTTGAGCTGATCCACAAAGTTGCTATGGAGCAGGGTCTGCGTTTCGCTATCCGTGAGGGTGGCCGTACCGTAGGCGCCGGCACTGTTGCTTCCATCATCGAGTAATTGTGCCTTGGCGAGAGCCATGCAAATAAGGAAATAAATATAGGGAAGAGTGCTTGCACTCTTCCCTATTTATTTTTCTAATAAGGTTTCCTATGTCAACAAGCCTCATGTTAAAACCTGTCAAAATATTTTGATAGGTTTTAACATGGGGCCTTTTGACGCCTAAACTCAATTTTAAAAATAAAGCGCTCTACGGGGGCGGTTTAGCGTGGGAGGCGGACGGTAAACGTGCTGCCGGCGCCTGGTTTGCTGTCGAGGGTTACAGAGCCGCCATGGGCTTCTGCAATCCATTTGACATAGGAAAGGCCTAAGCCAAAGCTTCCCTCGGAGCCGGGATTTTGGCGGTTATCCGCCCGGTAAAAGCGGGTGAAAATCTTATCCTGCTGTTCTTCGGGAATCCCAGGGCCGTCGTCCTGGACCTTTAGAAGGATTTCTGACGCGGAGGAATCTTCCAGGAAGACCTGGATGGTTCCATGTTCCTTTCCATACCGGATGGCGTTGGAGATGAGGTTGATCATTAGTCGCATCCACTGAATTTCGTCTACCTGGGCGATCAGATTCTCCTGAATATGGGATTCCAGTTGGATTTGCTTTTTCCCCGCGGCTGTGCTCATTTCTTCGCAGATACTTTCACATAGGAGGGAGAGATTGACCTCTTCCTTTTGGAGAGAATTTGCAGCGTGGAAGTTCTGGGAGAGTTCCAGCAGCTGAGCGCATAGGGCGGACATGCGTTTCCCTTGAATTTGAATACTTTCCAGAGTTTTTTGATATTCCTCTGGCGTATGCCCTTTTTCCAGAGCATAGTCACATTGGGAGAGAATCACCGTGATTGGCGTTCGAAGTTCGTGGGATACATCGGAAGAAAATTGGCGTTCATTCTCAAAGGCTTTTTGGAGACGTTCGATCATTTGGTTGAGTGTGACGGACAGATCATAGAGCTCATCTTTTGTTTGGCCCAGTTCGATGCGTAAGGAAAGATCGTCCCCTGCGCTGATTTCAGCAGCGGCCCGGCGGATTTTTTCCAGTGGAGCAAAGGCCCTTTTGGTTACAAGCCATCCGCCAACCATAGCAGTCAGTACCAGGATAGGGAGAGCAATCAGGCCGACTCGGTGCAGAAAATGGAGAGCTGCGGCGGTGTTATCCATGGGATAGACGCCACGAATCCATAAGCTGGAAGCATCCGGATGATGGATCAGCAAATCGTAGACCAGCCAGGAATCTTCCCCATTTTTTACAGACTGATAGCTATCGCTTACCAGCGGCACTTGGGCGGGAAAACCGGAGGGAGCATTTCCTGCCAGAGGAGTGCCTTTTGGGCCATAGAGCAGGATGTTGGAGCCCTTGGCGTAGAAATCAAAATCTGGGTCGATTTCTATGTGGTCTTCATAGTAAGAGATCCCATTGGCCGCTTCCTTTACTGCTTTCTGCAATGTACTTTCGGAAATATTCTGAGCAGCGGAATCGGTGGTCAGAAACAAAAAAAGTACCATCAAAGCGGCAATTCCAAGGAGAAACATGCAGTAAAATAGGGATACACGGGTTTTGATAGACCAGTTTTTCATTCTTCCTCCCTGATAACATAACCGGTTCCCCGGATGGTATGGATTAGTTTCTTGGGATAACCGGTATCCAGCTTTTTGCGCAGACAGCGGATATAAACATCGATCACATTGCTGCCGCCTTCATATTCATAGTTCCAGATGTGCTGCTCGATTTTTTCGCGGGTGAGCACAATGTTTTTGTTTACCAACAGATATTCCAGGACGGCATATTCTTTGGTGGTTAAAGCAATTTCTTTTCCTGCCCGCATCACTTTTCGAGTGTTTAGATCCAAAGTCAGATCTGCCAGCGTCAGCAGGTTGGAGCCAGGGGAACCGGCGGCTCGGCGCAGCATAACCCGAATGCGGGCGCTTAACTCTTCAAAGGAAAATGGCTTGATCAGGTAGTCGTCCGCGCCGCTGTCCAGACCGTCTACACGGTCGGAAACGGACCCCTTTGCGGTTAAGAGAAGGACGGGCGTATGATTCCCTTCCCGCCGTATCTG
Source organism: Hominifimenecus sp. rT4P-3 (assembly GCF_051055405.1). GTDB lineage: Bacteria > Bacillota > Clostridia > Lachnospirales > Lachnospiraceae > Pseudolachnospira. The sequence continues at coordinate 281,066 of NZ_CP167068.1, forward strand.
CCGCAGTACGGACAGGCCGTCCACTTTAGGAAGCATGATATCTAAAATGATAGCGTCGTATTCTGTGACCGCTAAGAAATCCAGCGCTTCGGCTCCGTCCGCGCAGCAATCAATGGTATAACCGGCTTCTTCTAATCGCTGCCGCGTTAATGTGCGCAGAGAATCTTCATCTTCTACATATAAGAGTCGCATAAAAGTTACCCCGCAATCCTGATAAATTCCTTTTCATCATACCACATTTTTTCTTTTAAAAAAGGGGAAAAATAAAAAGTGAAAATTCTTCATCTTCCTTTCATCTTTCTCTGTTAGTATAAACATACCTTCAACAAGGGCATACATGTTTAGAAGGAAATCTATAAAAACGGAAAAGAGGCATCTGCCTTTGAAATCAGAAAGATCAGGAGGAAAATCCATGAAAAAATTGTTTTCCAAAAAATGGACCTGGGGGATTGTTTTTATTCTTATCGTGGGCGCGGTGTTTGGTACCCGTGCAGTTGTCTCGGCGGCCAGCCGCCAGGAAGCGGAGCGTACCGCGAGAGGACATGTGCCGGCAGATTCCGTATTGGAGTCGAGTGAAAGAGATGATGGTATGTATCAATTTCAATTTTACTCAGAATCGGAAGGAATGGTGTATGAGGTAGAAGTCAGCCAGAAGACCGGCGCGGTTCGGGAGATCGAAAGAAAGCTGCGTGGGGGGCAAGGATCGATAAGCGTAACTTTGACGGAAGAACAAGTAAAGACTTTGGTGGAAGAACTGTATCCTGGCGCGGAGATTTCCGCCATTCAGTTGGGAATGGACGACGGGCGCTACTCTTACGAAGTTTATTTTCGGGCCAGTGATTCTTACGGTACTTTGGAATTGAATGCAGAAACGGGTGCTTTGCTGGAGAGCAAGATAAAGTTTGGAACGCCGGTGGTGATTCCTTCTGAAAATGGCAGCACCTCGGCGGAAACTTCCTTTTTGAAGGAGGAAGAAATTCGTGCAAAGGTAGAAGGGGCGTATCCAGGCAGTCAGTTAGCTGTATTGGAGATGGAGCGTGAAGATGGCCGCTACATTTACGAAGTAGAGTTTTTCTTTGATGGAAAGAAATTTGAAGTGGTCTATGATGCTCTGAATGGGGAATTGTTAGAGGAGAAGAGCAAGGAAACCAATTGGATACCAGGCAGTGCCGCAGCGTCCGCCTCTCAGCCGGAGACCTCTATAAGCGTTCCTGAGTCTACGAAAGATGCTGCGAATCAGGGCAGCCAGGGTGCGGAAATCACAGAACCTACAGAGACGACGACTTCTAAGGAAGGGAAAATTGGAAAGGAACGGGCCAAGGAAATTGCTCTAGGCAAGGCGGAAGCGGAGAACGCAAAAATTACCGAGATCAAATTAGATCGGGAAGACGGCCGTTTGGTTTATGAAGGCGAGATGGAGGATTCTTCCTATGAATATGAATTTGAGATTGACGCCTATACCGGAGTGGTTTTGAAATGGGAGAAGGAAGCAAGAGAAAAGCGTCAGGAAAACGTATCCGCAAAGCCTTCAGAAGGAGCGGATACGATCGGAAAAGACGCGGCGGCCTCCATTGCGCTGGCTAAGGCAAAGGAAAGTGGCGCTTTCCTTGTGAAGATCAAATTGGATCACGAGCATGGGCGGTTGGTCTATGAAGGAGAGGTGCGGGACGACGCCTACGAATATGAGTTTGAAATCGATGCTTATACGGGTACGGTTCTGGATTGGGATGTGGAATGCTTGGATGAGGATGACTGGCACGACGGTCATGATGATGACCATGATGACGACTACGATGACGACCATGATGATGATCACGATGATGACCATGACTGAGGGAAGAACCTTGTAAAAGAGCGCTCTTTGTGCTACAGTAATATTATCTTCTATTGACAAGGGTACACAGCCTTGGTTAATGGAAAGTAAGAACACGCAAAGGGAGTGAATATTATGGGAGAGGAAATCCGGATGGAAGATCGGGAACCGAAAGGGATTGTCTGGCAGGATCGAAAGCATTGGATGTGGTTCCCTTTTTCGTTTACTAAGTATCGGATTGAAAATGGTAGATTGTTTGTGGAAGAAGGGTTGCTGAGGACCGAAGAAAATGAATGTCTTCTATATCGGATTACGGATATTTCTCTGGAACGAACGTTGGCTCAGAAGCTTTTTGGGACAGGAACGATCTGTCTGACCACCCGGGATATCTCCGATAAAGTCATTTATCTAAAGAATATTGTGAACAGTAAGGCGGTAAAGCAGCAGATCAGCGAGATGGTAGAAGCTGCCCGTATCAACAGCCGCGTTGTCGGCCGTGAAATGTACGGCATGGGGAGAGACGCCAGTCTCCATATGGAAGATGGTGGAATTGAGTATGAGGATATCCACCCAGGTCCGCCGCCGGACGAACTATAAGCCTATCGAATAGGGAATCAAAAGGTCTCTGTATGAAAATATACCGACACGTTTTCATACAGAGACCTTTTGGCTCCGGAATCTTCTATAAAAATTTCTTTGATTTTGCAGAGGGTTTAGCGGGATTCCCAACGTCCGGAAGCGCCGCAGGGGAGTACGAGACCGGTAGAGGAAACAGGAAGACCGATTTCCTCGGCAGCGATCTTTCCTTTAAACTGACGATCTACTTCGATTCCCAAAAGGTAAGAAAGAACCGCGGGAGCTAAGCCAGTCGTATAGGAGTTAATCAGGAAAAAGAGTGGCTTGTCGGAAAGAAGCTTTGCACAGGATTGAACCAGTGGATGAATCGCTTCCTCGATCTTCCAGATTTCTCCTTTCGGGCCTCTGCCATAGGAGGGTGGATCCATGATGATACCATCATAGTGATTACCCCGGCGGATCTCCCGCTCTACGAATTTCATACAGTCGTCAACAATCCAGCGGATAGGAGCTTGCTCCAGCCCGCTGGATTTTGCATTTTCTTTGGCCCAGCCAACCATCCCTTTGGAAGCGTCTACATGAGTGACGGAAGCTCCTGCCGCCGCCGCGGCTAACGTGGCGCCGCCGGTATAGGCAAACAAGTTTAATACTTTGATGGGGCGTCCGGCATTGCGGATTTTTTCCGAAAACCAGTCCCAGTTGGCGGCTTGTTCCGGAAATAAGCCGGTGTGTTTAAAGCTAAAAGGTTTTAACTGGAAAGTTAACGTCCGGTAGTGAATGCTCCATTGTTCCGGCAGGTTGAAAAATTCCCATTGTCCGCCGCCGCGGGAGCTCCGATGGTAGTGGGCGTTGGGCCTTTTCCAGCCGGGAAGTTTTCTTGGCGTGTCCCAGAGCACTTGCGGGTCTGGCCGAACCAGCACATAGTTTCCCCAGCGTTCCAGTTTTTCCCCGTGACTAGTATCTAAAATTTCATAATCCATCCATTGATTGGCTATCCACATATCTTGTCCTCTTTCCAGCGGCGATTAGCCGCAGATCCTTCAGGATAAGTATAACGGAAAATAGAGGAAAAATCTATAAGGCAAATCCTTTTTTCGTATGCGCTATGGTTTTTTCGGCACATGGGGCAAAATCTCCAAAAACTACTTGAAATTTTACAAATGTATGGTATACTATAAAAGCTTGATTTTGTAAGGGGCATTGGCGAAGTTGGGATCGCGCTTGACTGGCAGTCAAGAGGCCAGGGGTTCGAATCCCCTATGCTCCACTGAAAAACCCGCGGAAGACCGCGGGCTTTTTTTATACCATATTTTTCTGCGGGGCAGTATGTTAAAGGGCAGCCAATTCTTTCGCTTTTTCTATGAGTTCCGCCTGGTCTGCCAGGGAAATCATGCGGCGTTCTTCCCCTGCGATTTCCAGTACATTGTACTGGCCAGCCTTGTATGGTTCCCAGGTACTTTTTCCGGGATCATTCGGGTCGCCGGATTTCATAAAGTTGGCCCAGTAGTCGGCCAGTTCATTGGACAGCTCCCAGTCTCGGCCCGTGTAGGGGCGATAAGAACGATTTAAGGTTTGAAATACATAATGGTGTTCCACCGAGTGATGGGCGCAGTCGGCGCCGGGGGGAACATAGGTGAAGTAGGCCAGATAGCAGGGCTTTCGTCCCAAGCGGGCATTTACCTCCGCAAAAGCCAGATTCTGATAGGTGGTTTCCGTCATCTCCCCGTTGGTGGAAGTCAGCATGTAATCCAGCTCAGGATATTTTCCCTGGCGGTACAGATCTGTGACCGGTTCCGGGAACAGTTCGCCGTCATCCACGGGAGAAAAGCGCATGTAGCCGCCTTTCCACATGGGTTTCTCTTGATCGTTAAGCTTAATCGTCTGAAAACGGCTGTAGGCGTCCAGCACTTCGTCAGCGGAGCATTTTCTGGCTTCTGCAATGGAATTTACTCCCAAGGTTTTTAAAAATGCGGCGCCGGCCTCTTTGGCATGGTCTAGAGATTCAGACCAGTAGGAATATACCGGACGGATGCCGCCGCCGGACTGCATGATCGCTTTCTGTATCAGTCCGCGGGAGGCCGGAAGAGCGCACATATTGTCTACGCTGGACGCGCCGCCGCTCTGGCCGAAGAGGGTAACATTTTCCGGATCGCCGCCAAAGGCCGCGATGTTTTTATGAATCCACTTTAAAGCAGCCAGCTGATCCTTGACGCCGTAGTTTCCAGGCGTGGACGAACCCTCCGCCTCTAAATCTGGATGTACCAGATAGCCGAATACATTCAGCCGATAGGCAATGGACACCATAATGATGCCGCGTTTGCAGAATCCTTCCCCATCATAACAGTTCAGATAGCTGTAGCCGGTCTGATGGCCGCCGCCGTGGATGTAGACGGCAACGGGCAGTTTTTCATCAGGGCTTTTGGCCGGGGTCCAGATATTCAGGTAAAGGCAGTCCTCATTTCTTTGATAATTTCCTACGTAGAATTCTGTGGCAACGATTCCGCCGCCCTCGGACACGTAAGGTTCCTGCATCGCCATGGGAGCAAACTTGTAGCAAGGGCGGACGCCCTCCCAGGGCTCAACCGGCTGGGGATCCCGCCAGCGCAGATCGCCTACCGGCGGCGCGGCAAAGGGAACGCCGCGGAATACGGAAAACATCTGATTGGCAGCGGGCAATCCTTCCAGGATACCGCCGTCGACTTTTGCTTGTAATAATGCCATAATTTTGCCTCCTTTTTGGGTCTTCCTGCTTGATTTACGGATATGGCAGGAAGGAATCTATGCTTGTTTTGTTACTGAATATCGTGGTCGGTCCGGTTGATGACCTCGTCCTGGATGGCTCCGCTTAACCGGGTAAAGTAAGCGCTGTATCCGGCTACGCGAACCACCAGTTCCGGGTGATCCTCCGGGTGAATTTTGGCGTCCACCATCTCCTCGCGATTTACTACATTAAATTGAATATGTTTTCCTCCATGGGTCAGATACGTCTTGATCATAGCCCCCAGCTTTTTCCGGTCTTCCTCTGTTTTTAAGGCGCTGGGATGGAATTTCATGTTCATCAGCGTTCCCTGGTAGGGATCCTGATCCACCTTCATGGCGCTGTGCAATACCGCCAGCGGTCCGTGGGTATCCTTGCCATGGTCTGGAGAGAGGGAAGCGTCCGCCAAGATCTCACCGCCTTTGCGGCCGTCTGGGGTCGCGCCAGTGCAGGCGCCGCCGGGCTGGTGGGCTGAGATGGAAATGGCGTTGGGCGTCACCTTGCCGTCGTAGGCCGTATCCATGGAATAACAGGTGTCGGCAAAGAACTTGTAGACTTCCGCTACCAGGCTGTCCGGCAGATCCTCGTCGTTGCCATATTTGGGAGCAGCGATAAAGTCAGACCGCATCTTTTCATAGCCTTCCCAGTCGGCGTTAAGGGCCTCCAGCAGCTGGGCCATGGTGTATTTCTTTTGATCATAGATCAGCGTCTTGACCGCGGCCAGAGAATCTCCGGTATTGACGCCGCCTACGGCGCCCAGCAGACTGCCGTTTTCAAAGCTAAAGTGGCGATCCAGCATATCCTTGCCGGAAGACACTCCGTCTTTCATCAAGGCGGAGCGGAACGGGTCGGGGAAGAGGCTGCGTTCCGCGATGAGTTCCACATTGTTGCGTTCTGCGGCCAGGTGCATCAGATGATCCATCTGGCGGTAGAACGCGGCCTTGAATTCTTCAAATGTCTCCATCTTTGTCACATCGCCGCTGTGGATTCCCACTTGTTCCCCCGTATAGCGGCAGTAACCGTCGTGCAGGAAGATGTCGAAGGCCTGGGCAATGATGAAAAAGGTCACCACCTGACTGCGGGTGCGCGCAGGGATATTGCCGTCCACACAGCCGGTGGCACAGTAATCTCTGGCCTCTTCCAGGGGCATTCCGCCCATCGTAAAGAAATTGATATAGCTCTTATCGCTGAGAAAAGCAGGCATACCGAGACCGGATTTTACCACTTCCAACGCCTTTAGCATCAGCTTTTCCGGCGTATTTTTGTGGACGCGCACGGTGATGGTAAAATGGGGCAGCTGGGTGTCGAGAGCGGATTCCAATAACAAATAGGACAGTTCGTTGGTAGCGTCGTTGCCGTCGGCATCCACGCCGCCGATGGTCCAGTTGTACCACTTGGCCATGCCGGAATTTTTTGCACGGTTGGCTTTTCCGGAGACCCGGTTGATTTTCATGATTTTACAGCGCATGATTTCCAGAAGTTCCAGTACCTCGTCGTCGGTGATCCGGCCGCTGTCAATATCATTTCGGTAATAGGGATACATATATTGATCAAAACGTCCGGCGGTGGTGGTAGGAGAGGGGCACGCCATCAGGAAGGTGAACCAGAAGGACTGCATGGCTTCCCGGAAGGTCTCGGCAGGCTCCATGGGCACCTTACGGCAAATGCGGGCCATCTCCAAAAGTTCCGCCTGGCGAACCGGATCTTTTTCTTCCGCAGCCATCTTTTCCGCCAGATCGGCATAGCGCCCAGCAAAACGAACCCAGGCCTTAAAGACCCGGATGACAGCTTCCCAGTAGTGCTGCTTGTCGATGGAGTCGGAAGAGGTATAACGCAGATTTTTCAGGCATTCTTCGGCCTCTGTGAGAATCGATTTGGCGCCTTCCTTCAGGATTCGCTCAAAATCAATGCAGACCAAAAAGAAGCCGGGGCCAAGGCCGTAGCCGGACATGGCAAAGCCGCCTCCGGAGCCGCCCTTGCGGTCTTTCCAGGGAGGCAGAATGCAGCCGGACTTCATAAAGGGCCACAGCCTGTCATTCATGCCCAGGGACTGAGAGAGCGCGTCCACCAGGTTGCTGTTTAACGCATTGTCGGCAAAACGTTTGTTGAGCTGATATAACTCCTCCTCATCCTCCGGGGTGATGGTGTAGATCTCGCTTTTGAGAGACTCTACTTCGTCTTTGGTCCAGACGCCGTATTCATACTGCATTTCCATGCCGAAAGGCTTGCTGGCGCCGGAGCCGCACAGCAGGTCGTCCTCCTCAATGAAAATGGTGATATTGTCCAGGATATGTTCGTGGAGCTTGGCACGGCGGATTACCATGGGTTCGCCGCCGGTAGCGTCCAGCGATTCATTGGCCAAACGGAATAATTCGATACATAAGGGGTACTTGCTGATGCGAAGGCTGTCTTTCATCTTTTTGACACGTTGGTTCATAAAAAAATCTCCTTTTTTTTGCGTTTTAGGATAACGGTGTTATCGTCACCATGTCCTTGGCAGGGAATTCCCGGATCTGTAGGCCGGGGATGGATTCCTTCTCCGTTAACTTTCGGTAAAACCGGCCGTTTTCTTCCCAGTCAGCTTCTATGGAAATTCCCCACAAGCCTTGTAAATAGGAAACGTCTATGTAGAGTTCTTTCTCCAGGCGAAGGATTTCTCTCTGCTCTGGGACCGGAAGCCCATCGACAACCATGACGCCTCCCTGACGCCGGATCACCAGCTTGCGGCAGCCGGCTTCTTTCAGGTAATGATCAAAGAAATCAACGATGGCATGAATGATCTCCGGCTTTCTGCCGTATTCCCCTTGGGTATTGGCAAAGAGGAAGCAGGTTACGTCATATTCGTGGAATTTCCAGAAAGACCGCAGGGTCTGATTCAGGGCGATGTCTACCTGCCATGCTCCATAGCCTCCAAACAAAGCGATGGGAGGACAATCCGGGCCAATGTAGGTGTTGGGGGAGGCGGCGATGGCTTCATCTGCTTTTTGATCCATCTGAGGGTCGCTGCCAGATTTCCCTTCTTCCAGATAACGGCGGAGCGCCCCGATTCCTTGGCCTTTTCCGGCAAAATGGATCACTTCGGCGCAGGGAGCAAATTCCCCGTCGGTGCGGGCCCGCTTTTGTTCGATCTGTTCCGGACGGCATTGATATTCCTCTACGATATCCTTGCCCATGTAAAGCAGCTCGCTCCAGGCAAATCCCGCTGCCGCTGCCTGAAGGCGGCTGGAAACGTGAAGATTGCCGCCTACGCAGCCTTCCAGTTCAGGAACCTCTCCACTGACGGCGGCCATCAATGTGGAATTGCCTCCCAGAGACAGGCCATAGCAGCCGATTCGGTTCGGATCGATGCCAAAGCGCTCGGCGTTGGCACGGACATAACGGATTGCGCCCTTGACATCGTGAACGTAGTCCGGGAACGGATTGGAAGGATAATTTCTCAGGTCTATCCCTACGATCGTATACCCCGCGTCATAGAGTGCTTGAAGCTGCGGTGAGAAGACAGAATAGCTTCCTCCATAGCCATGAATGTGCAGGATGCAAGGGGCAGGATCAGAGCGTGTACCGTCAGAAAATACATCTAGCTTCAGAGTTTTTCGTGTAGGCACAAATAAGGCGTGGTCGCTGTGGCAGACCGGAACCGTATCTACTGTCAGATGGCGAAAGGCAGCCAGGGGCTGACAGGTACTTTCTCCGCCCTGATAATCCTGCAGGATACCGTCTTTGATGGGAGCGCCTTCCACGCGGAAGGTGAATCCGGCGGATGGGAAGATTGCGTCATACCCTTGCAGATAATAGTCTGCTTCTCCACTTTCCACCGACATTCTGCGCCAGGCGCCGTTGTAGTATAAGTAGACATTCTTTTTGAAAAAGTATAGGGTTCCAGGCCCTTCACCTTCCGTCGTGGTGACATGACCGTTGTACCCATTTTCCTCATGCTCCAAAAAGGGGACGCTGATAAAAGAAGCGTGTTCCCCGCCTTGATACAGGGTGATGGTGGGAAGAGCTTTCTCATACATCGGATGCTGATAGGTATGGGGGTCAGCACAGGTGATGGTCAGGCGCAGACGGCTTCCCCGGCGGAACTGATAGACAATTGGCTCGATGGCAAACTGTAGGTGTATCGGTTCCGCCATGCCTAAATCGAGACAATGTTCCACATCCTCCGTCATGCTGGTGTGCCAGGTGGCACCCATAGCTTCCCAGGCGGGGTTGCTGGCGGAAGTACGGTGAGAGGCACGGATGACGCCGTCTTTGATGAAATGGGAGGTCCCGTCTTCCATCACCTCTTCCAGGTAGGCGATGAAGTCCCCGTCAGGGGCTGTAGAGCTGACCCAAAGATCCACGCTGACGCACCCGGCCAGAATGTTTTCATAAACCGGGAAAAACGGCAGGGAGGTAAAAGTCAGCCCTTTGGCGTCTACATCCTGGGCCATGTCTCCCTCCCAGCACATGCTCATGCGATTATAGGTAGAGCCCTTGCCATCATGATGGTCAAAGACAGAGATGGAAAGGTCGGTCTGATAGTTCGTTCCGACTGTGGTATCCGGCTTTTCCTGGCTTAGTGTTCCGTCATTGGTGGAATCTGCCGTGCCGGATTTTTCTGGAGTGAGATAAAAGATGGCGCGGCGTTCATTTTCCAGCGGCCAGCAGTCCGCCACGCGCCAGTGTTCTCCGTCTTTGGCATGGAAGGTATAGTAGGTGACGGGAGGGGCATCGAGGAATCCATTCTCTTTATCTGTCAGAACCGCATCGTAATAGCGGTGGTATTCAGCGGTAAAGTCGAACATGCCCTCCGGAACCTGAGGATTGCCGGTGCGGGATTGAAAATGGGTCCAGGGGCCGAGAACAAAACTGCCTCCCTGTTCCAGATAATGAGCCAGCTGTCCCAGGGCGCCGGATTCCAGTTGGCCGATAAACTGATGCTGCTTTACACTTTCCCGGGGAAGGCTGCGAAAGCGGAATAACGGAGGAAGGGTCAGGTTGGTCTTCTCCCCTCCTAGATTCGGATTAGGGGTATCCCGGTTCATATTGGCAGTCAGGAGATGGCCGACAAAAAATTTATTTTTACCATATTGGTCTTGCTGGTAGGCTTGATAAGCCATGGAACCGTCCGGATCTTCATCCACCGGCGATACCTTCTCCAAGAACGTCTCCTTGTCCATCTGGGCGGGGGAGTCTTTGCTGGAGAGAAAGGGCATGGAAGAAACCCCGTTGGGATAGTTCTGATAATAAAAATCGGTGATGGCTACGGTTGGAGTGACGGCGGTCAGCCCTTCCGGGGCATAGGAGGCCGTACACAGCTGGATATAAGATCGATTGGAAATGCCGGCCATGGCGACTCTTCCATTGGACCAAGGCTGCGCACAGATCCAGCGGATAGCGGCCATGGCATCCTGTACGTGCTTCTTGCTGCCAAAGCTGTCGTTAACCCCAAAGGAAGCGCCGCATCCGCGCAGCTCCACCACCATCACGGCATAGCCGTACGGAATTAGAGGCGCAACGATGCTGTCTCCATTCCCTTTTTCCGGATCAAAACGGCCCCCGCGGGAAGCAATGAGAATCGCAGGCAGCCGGGATTCTGGCAAGAGTGGATCGGGCAGAATCAGATCTGCGGCCAGACGGACACCATCCTGGCTGGCAATATAAAAGGAAGTTTTTATTTGCCCGGTATATGTTGGCTCGGTATAGCCGGCATAGCGGCCGGGGAGGGAACATTTAAAATTCATAGGGAACCTCCTGTCTCGGAGGAGTCAAACTATCTTTTGACCCCGATATCAAATACGCTCATAATTAATAAGCAAAAATCATGCCAAAATCATAGGGCGGAAATTTTGCATGCCTGAATTTAGAAGTGAAAGAAAGGTTTCATTTGGCGAAGAAAGAAACGCCGAAGGTTTCATGATACCAGAAAAAAGATATGAGATAAATGTTTCATATAGCTCGTCGGTTTCAGGAAAGTTCTCTCCGTACCAGGGAGATCCGCCGCAATCCTGCAAAAATAAGCGGACAGAAAAAATCTTGGCATAAAAATTGCTTGTTTAATAGAGCGAGACATAGGAACTTGAGTTGGAATAGCATCCGATGAGGAGGTAACGATGGCAATCTTAGAAGCAAAGGTAGAGAGCGGTATCCTGCGGGGTACCTATGCAGGAAATGATAGTGTCAGTGTGTTTAAGGGAGTTCCTTATGCGGCGCCGCCGGTGGGAGAGCTGCGTTGGCGGGAGCCCCAGCCGCCGGAACCCTGGGAGGGGGTACGGACGGCCTATACATTTTCACCAATTTGTCCCCAGGAGCAGTTTAAAAAAGGGAGTTTTTACAGCAAGGAGTTCTACGGCGTGCCATTTCCGATGAGCGAGGACTGTTTAACCTTAAATATCTGGACTCCGGCGGAGCGTCCGGAGGAGAAGCTTCCAGTGGCTTTTTATGTCCATGGCGGCGGATTTACCGGCGGGATGAGCTGCAACAAGAGTTATGACGGGGAAGCTTTTGCCAAGCGGGGCGTGATTCTGGTAACGATCAATTACCGCGTGGGTATATTCGGTTTTCTGGCATCGAGAGAATTGACGGAAGAACGCAGGCAGCAAGACGGTGTAGCTACCTCTGGGAATTATGGCTTTTTGGATCAGATTGCGGCTTTGAAATGGGTGCGCCGTAATATCGCAGCCTTTGGTGGAGATCCGGAGCGGATCACGATCTTTGGCCAGTCGGCAGGCGGCGGCAGTGTACAGATGCTTTGCGCTTCCCCGCTGACCGAAGGGGATATCCATCAGGCGATCATCCAAAGTTCGATGGTGCTGGTGCCTGTCGGCGGTTCCAACAATAAGACTTTAGCGGAAGCAGAGGCTTTTGGCGAGAGTTTTCTGACGGAGACCGGTATTCAAACAATTGCCAAGGGAAGAGCGCTGACGACAGAAGAGCTGTTGGAAAAATTCCTCATCTTTAAAGGGGATAAAATTCCACCTCAGTTATCCTTTAAGGTGAATGTAGATGGGTATGTGCTGAAACACGATATGCTGGATAACGTGTGTTATAACCAGTATCACGATATCGCCTGTATGGTCGGCTGCACTGCCAACGAGATGGAAAACGATGGGTTCACGAAAGAAGCGGTTCTGCCGGAGCAGGCGTCGGTTCGTGAGCACATTTTGGCTCAGATCGGCCCAAAGGCGGAGATGTATTTTGATTTACTGGAAGAGGGAAAAGAAAACGCGGAGGATCTGCCCAAGCGTTTTGTGGCCGGAGCGGCGGCATTTTGTGAGATGCAGCTGGCTCAGGGAAGAAAACCGGCGTATCAGTATCTGTTTTCCCACGAAGCACCCGGAGGCGATCATGCCGGCGCTTTTCATTCCGTCGAACATCCCTATGTGTTCCAGACTTTAGGGCGGATTTGGCGGCCTTACCGAGGGGAGGACTGGGAGCTTTCCAATCTTTGCTGCGATTATTGGACCAACTTTATCAAAACAGGCGACCCCAATGGAGAGGGACTTCCGGAGTGGACGCCCTACACATTAGAGAAGCCGGAATTGATGGAATTAAAGCCCGGCGCGGCAATGAAGCGGGTACAGAAAGAGCCTTATATCCGTTTTAAAAGAAAAGATCTCCAGTAACTGGAGAAAACAGGAAAGAGAACGGAGAAAGGACGATAAAATATGGCACTGACGAGAGTAAAAACAGAGAGTGGGATTTTAAAGGGAGCGCTGGCGGGCAATCAGCGGGTAGCCGTATACAAGGGAGTTCCCTATGCGGCGCCTCCTGTTGGAGCGTACCGGTGGAGAGAACCCCAGCCGGTGGAGCCCTGGGAGGGGGAACGGACGGCCTATGTCTGGGGAGATGCCTGTCTTCAAAAAAGAGTACTGGGGGGCGGTGATTTTTACCAGAAAGAGTTTTACGCGGACCGTACCTTCAGCGAGGACTGTCTGACGGCGAATATCTGGACGCCGGCCAAGGAAGCAGGCGAGGGTCTTCCGGTAGCGGTATGGATTCACGGCGGCGGGATGCAGCACGGCGACTGTATCAATATGGCCTATGACGGGGAAGCATTTGCCAAACGGGGCGTGATTTTTGTGACCTTTGGTTATCGCCTGAATGTGTTTGGATTTCTGGCGCACCCGGAGCTGACGGCAGAACGAAAAGATGCGGACGGCGTGGCTTCATCGGGGAATTATGCCTATCTGGATATCCTGGCTGCGCTTGGCTGGGTTCAAAAGAATATTGCCGCTTTTGGCGGAGATCCGAAGCGGGTGACGATCATGGGCCAGTCTGGCGGCGCCGGAGCGGTGATGGACGTGGCCACCATGGAGCTGAGCCGGGGGTTATACTGCCGGGGCATTATGCAAAGCGGCGGCGGCCTGGGAGGAATGATCGGAGACAACAAGGTGACTTTGGCGGAAGCGGAACAGATCGGAAAGGAATTCTTCGCCTATATCGGCGCGGAAAATCTGGAACAGGCGAGACAGATTCCTGGGCAGAAAATGGTGGAACATTACTATGATTTTTGCCGCCAGCGTCCCAAAAAAGAAGGGGATCCCTATTCCCCCTTTAATATGAACATCGACGGCTATGTTTTTCACGATACCAGTGTGAACCGAATCAAGGCCAACCAGTTTGGAGACGTGGATTATCTGGTGGGGGCTATGGCCGATGAATTCCGCTATGTGATGCCCAGACGCCAGATAGATCTGGCAAAATACCGGGCGGATATCCAAAGCAAATATGGACGCTATGCCAAGCAGTATCTAAAGGCCGCCCATGCGGAGACGGCGGAAGGGGCAGAGGAGACGGAGCAAAGCTCCTCTTCCGATACGATGTGGGCGTCGGCGCAGGCTTTTGCGGAAATTCTGTTGGAACTGGGGAGAAAGCCAGCTTACCTGTATTATTTTTCTAAACCGGCACCGGGAGAGGATCACAGGGGAGCTTTCCATTCCGGGGAGCACGCCTATGTGTTCCAGACTTTTTTGCGGATCAACCGCCCCTATGATGGCAGCGACTTTGATCTCTCCAATGAGATGTGCGCTTACTGGACCAATTTTATTAAAAATGGAGACCCCAATGGAGAAGGGCTGATGTCCTGGAAGCCCTATACCAAACAGGAGTCTTTGGCAAAAGAGTTCGGAGGGGACGGCCGGATGCGCCCCATGCCGGAGACGGAGATGTCAGCTTTTCGGAGAGATTATATTCTGGGCCGTCTGAAGGAGGATGGCAATGAGTGAAGAAAAAGAGGCGTTGTGGACGCGGGATTTTTTGACAGTCTGTCTGGTGGCCACACTCCTTCGGATTTGTATGCAGTTTAAATCTTCGATTCTGCCCCTGTATGTGGTAGAACTGGGATTTTCCAAATCGGCAGCCGGGCTGACAACCACTGCCTATACCATGGCCGCGCTTTTCTTTCGCCCGGTGGTAGGAAATGCGATCGACCGGCTGGGCCGGAAGCGGATGCTGATCATGGGCGCTTCCTTGGTGTGCGTAACCATGTTTCCCTTTGCCTTTTTGAGGGCTCTGCCGCTGATGTATCTTTTACAGATTGTAAGCGGCATTGGCTTTTCCATACAGTCGGTGGCTCTTTCCACTATGACGACGGATTTGGTGCCGGAAAAACGCCTGACGGAGGGATTGGGATATTATGGCCTGACCTCCACGATTTCACAGGCCATTGGTCCGGCCATTGCCCTGTGGATGGCAGGAAGCTTCGGCTATAACGTAGATTTCCTGACAGCCGGCGGAATCTGTATTCTGGCTTTGGCCGCGGCCACACTGATTCGGTATGAGAAAAAACGTTTTCAGAAGCTGAAAGCGGCGCCGGAGACAAGAAAGGCGAAGGAGGTTCCGCGGAAATGGTGGCATAAGATTATCGAGCCGACCGCTCTTGTGCCGGGCCTTTTGATGATGGGAATTTCCTTTGCCTCGGCTTCTGTGATGACTTTTTTGGCGGCTTACGGGCAGGAAAAAGGAATTGAGGGAATCGGCGCTTTCTTTACCGCCCAAGCCGTCGGCCTGGCAATCTCCCGTGTATTTGCCGGAAAGATTGTGGATGTGATCGGGAAGAGGAAAAGCCTCGTGTCAGGGATTGCTTGTATGGCGGCGGCTTTTTTGGGGATTCATGTGGCGAAGAGCCTGGCGGTTATGCTGGTGGTGGCAATCGTCTATGCCATTGGCTTTGGACTTGCTACCGTGGTGCTCAATACCATTGCGGTGCTCCAGACCCCATCCCATCGCAGGGGCGCAGCCAATGCCACCTTTTATCTGGCTCAGGATGGAGGAATTGGTTTGGGAGCGGCGCTGTTTGGCTATATCGCCGATGGAATCGGCCTTTTAAACATCTATCTATGCGCGGCGGGCATCTGTTTGGCGGTACTGTTCTTTGTCTTTCCGGCCGTCCGGCGGATGGGAGAAACTTGATACGAGGGTTTCGCCTGTGCGGGCATGTTCCACGCCTGGCCGTGTAACAGAGGTTTCAGGAAACATGCAAACGAGGGTTCAAGGATTGAAACAGAAGTCTCAGACTTCTCGCAAGAATAAGAGGAAAAAGCACTCATGTTATAGCGAAAAGCGATAAAAAACGAAAAGAAAAAGTTGGCATGGGATTTGCTAATCTATTAAGTATGAGATAAAGGAGGTTGTCAACATGGGGAAATACTTGTTGCGGCGATTGGGACAGACGATATTGGTCATGTTCATCGTTTCTACCTTGGTGTTTTTTCTGGTATCCATGCTGCCGGGAGATCCGGTATATGCAGTGCTGGGAGAGGATATTACACCGGAGGAATATCAGGTGATGTACTTGAAGCTGGGCCTGGATAAGCCTGTGGCGCAGCGGTACATAGACTGGCTAATCAATGTGCTTCACGGGGATTTTGGATCATCCACCCAGTATCATACCAGCGTAGTGGATGTGCTGGCGGACCGTGTCCCGGTTACCTTGTGGTTTGCCGTCATATCCACACTGATCAGTTTTCCGATTGGAATTTTATTCGGCGTTTTAACAGCGGTAAAGCGGGGAAAGCCGACCGATACCGTGATTACGCTGATCGCCAATCTCTGCGCTTGTCTTCCTCAATTCTGGATTGGCATTTGCCTGATGTATGTACTGGCTTTAAAGACTGGCCTTTTGCCCTCCAGCGGCTTTACCTGGCCGTGGGTGGATCTAGGGCTTCATCTGCGCCAGGTCATCATGCCAATGATCTGTCTTTCGATCGGCGGTATCGCTGGTATCACCAGACAGACCCGTTCCAGTATGCTGGAAGTCATCCGCCAGGACTATGTTCGGACGGCCCGTTCCAAAGGACTGAAGGAAAAAGTGGTTATCATGGTCCATGTGATGAAAAACGGCCTGATTCCCATTATCACGCTGCTAGGAAATCGTTTGGCCTTTCTAATCGGCGGCTCCATGTTTGTGGAATCGGTATTTAATATCCCGGGAATGGGACAGCTCTTTGTGAAGGCGGTTACTGGAAAGGATATTCAGCTGATTCAGGCCTGCGTTTTGCTGACAGCTTTGGTATCCTGCCTGGCTTATATCGTCACCGATATCTTGTATATGGTCGTAGATCCCAGAATCAGCCTGGTAAAATCGGAATAGGGGGCGCGTGATGGAAGAGAAGAAGATCAATCGAAAAGCGGAAAATCGAAAGAAATTTTTCCGCGCGCTGTTTAAACGTAAAATCGTTATCATCGGCGCTGTCGGCGTAGGGATTTTTGTTCTGATGGCGATTTTGGCCCCGCTGATTGCGCCTTATGACCCTGCCGCTGTTTCCCTGATGGCAACCAACCAGGGACCTTCGGCAGAACATTTACTGGGAACGGATAATTTCGGAAGAGATGTTTTGAGCCGTATCATTTACGGTGCGCGGGTTTCGCTGCTGGTCGGCGTTTTTGCAGTAGCGATTGCCTGCGTGATCGGGACGTTTTTGGGAATGCTGGCCGCTTATTTTGGCGGCTGGGTAGATGCGGTGATTATGCGTATGTGTGAGGCTGTCATGGCGATTCCCAATACGGTACTGGCGATGGCGTTAATTGCTGTCTTTGGCGGCGGTATGAGAAATCTGGCGATTATTTTGGGCGTATCTACCATACCGGGCTATGTGCGGATGATGCGCGCCCAGGCTCTTTCCACGAAAGAACTGGACTATATTATGGCCGGCAAGCTGCAGGGAAGCAGCAATTTGCGGCTGATGTATAAGCATATCCTGCCCAATTGCCTGTCCCCCATCATCGTTATGATGACCCAGCAGGTAGGTCAGACAATACTGGTGGAAGCAGGATTAAGCTTCCTTGGCATTGGTATCAGCATTCCTACCGCGTCCTGGGGAACGATGGTTAGCGATGGGAAGGCGTTTCTGATGACGAATCCGGTATTTGCCATTTCACCCGGCGTATGTATCGCCTTACTGGTTATCTGTCTGAATCTGTTCGGCGACGGTATCCGCGACGCACTGGATCCGCGGCTTCGGGGCGAAGCGTAAGGGGAAAGGAGAAGAGGATGGAAACAGTATTAAAAGTGAACGATCTGGTTACCCAATTCGTGGTGGAGGGAAAAACAGCCACCACGGTAAAAAATGTCTCCTTCTACCTGAAGCCTGGTGAGATCATCGGCGTGGTCGGCGAGTCTGGCAGCGGTAAATCTGTGACCATGATGAGCATTTTGCAGTTGATCGCCTCTCCGGGCAAGGTGGCCGGAGGAGAAGTGTATTTAAGGGAGTGTAAGGAAAACATCCTGCAGTATCCGCAAAACGGAGAAAAGATGCGTTCGATCCGCGGCGGTACCATCGGCATGATCTTTCAGGAGCCCATGACTTCTTTGAATCCGGTATTGACGGTAGGCTATCAGATTCAGGAGAGCATCATGCTGCATTTGGGGCTTGGCAAAGAGGATGCCAAGGCAAAAGCTATCGAAATGCTGAAACTGGTGGGAATTCCAGATGCGGAGAGCCGTTTTAACTACTATGCGCAGCAGTTTTCGGGAGGAATGCGCCAGCGGATTATGATTGCCATGGCATTGGCGGCGGAGCCGGATATCTTGATTGCCGATGAGGCTACGACGGCGCTGGATGTGACGACTCAGGCGCAGCTTTTGGAACTTTTGAAGGAGATCTCAGAAAAGAAGGGAACTTCCATCATTATCGTTACGCATAACCTGGGCATTGTCGCTCAGTATGCCGATCGGATTTACGTCATGTACGCCGGTATGTTGATGGAAACGGCCAGCGCGGGGCGGCTGTTCCAAAATCCTACCCATCCGTACACGAGGGGGCTGCTCCGGGCGATTCCGCGGCTGAGCGATCCCAAAGGCCGGATTTTGGTTCCTATTGACGGGCTGCCGCCCAGTCCGGCGGAACGCCCTAATTATTGTCCGTTTTACAATCGTTGCCAATACCGGATGGATAAATGCAAAGAAGTGGAAGATACGCCGGTGAAGGAAGTGGAGGCGGAGCATCTGGTCCGCTGCTGCCTGACGGCGGAAGAACTGGCGGAAAAAATACGGGAGATTGATGCCAGAGAGCTGCCGGCCACGCCGGAAAAGCATATTTCTGATCAGGTATTTCTGGAAGTAAAAGGCGTGCAAAAATATTTTCCGGTTTATAAGGGGATGATTCGGAAAAAGATTGCGGATGTCAAGGCGATTGAGGACATCACTTTCCAGGTCAATAAAGGCGAAACGCTGGGAATTGTCGGCGAGAGCGGTTGTGGAAAGACGACCCTGGCCCGCTGCCTGATGAGGGTCTATCATCCGGACAAGGGAGAAATTTTCTTTGACGGAACCGATATCGCGAATTTCAAAGACAAAGAGCTGAA